>CAYFXU010000033.1:0-5857 GCA_964347145.1 uncultured Candidatus Bathyarchaeia archaeon | reverse complement strand
ATGCTAAAAAGGAGTGATGAAACATGAAAGCAAGGACCAAAGAAACTGATCTCAAACTTTTGTTTGAGTTTGTCAAGGATTGCAAGAGAAGTGACAGAGAAATAGCCAGAATCATAGGAGTGTCACAGCCAACTATTACCAGGAAAAGGGCGAAACTCGTTGAAACAGGGTTTATCAGGCATTTCACTGCTACTCCAAGCCTAGACAAAATAGGATATGAAATAGCGGCGTTGACTTTCACCAACATGAAAGCATCCGCCAGTGAGAATCCGAAAAGTCTCAATGACAAAGAGCGAGATTGGGTCAACGCACAGCCTGAAATAGTTTTTGCCAGTGCTGGATTGGGCATGGGCATGAACGGAATGATTGCATCAGTGCACAAGAATTACACAGACTATCAAGAATTCTTAACAAAGTTACAAGCTGATTGGGCAGAAGAGATTGTGAACATCCGATCGTTCATCCTTAGTTTGCGAGACTCGGAAGGAGTGACAAAGGATTTCTCGTTTGCTTCCTTGGAGAAAACTGTGAAAGAATCCCGATAGTGTATCAAGAGTCAACCGGTTAGATTCATGTAAGAGCCAGTGAGAGGTTTATTGTGCAGACCACTCGAACCGTCGGGTAGGTCAAGGACTCTTTGTAAGGAACACACTGGCTCTCCAGATTGTTTTCAACGCACATTCTCAATAATTACCTAAAGACCAATTTGGGCTGCAATTCTTCCTTCCAAGTTTTGCGTAATTTATACCAAAAAACCGTGTAATCCCCATACATCCCTCACACTCTGCCTATCCTGCGGATATGGACCACAAAATCTCAGAAGGCTTAACATTGTTGTCTTGGGTGTGCCACGAGCTTTCAAAGTAAGGGTCAGAGATTTATCTTAGTTTCACATTTGGAAGCGATTCTTGTGCTATTGTAAGTAAAGCTTTCATTTCCTCGTTTGTGAAAGGTTTCAGCTTGCTAAAGTCTGGATCTATAGTTGTTTTTCCAAGGGTGACATCGAACTTCTGTAATACATATTTTCTGCATCCCTTTAGGTCGTCGCATATTTCCCTTATGTCTTCCTCTTCATGAAGCGTTGGAACCGCCGTCGTTCGGAACTCGTAATCCATCTTAGCTTCAATCAAGACTTCTACAGTTTTCTTCACTTTCCCAAGAAGCTTCTCTGCCGTGATGCCACTTGCCTTGGAATATTTCTCCACAGTCAAGGGAGCCTTGATGTCAACGGCTATATAGTCTATGAGCCCCCTGTCCAATAGTTCTTTCACCATTATTGGATTGGTACCGTTCGTGTCTATCTTCACTGGAAAACCCATTTCCTTCAATTTCGAACAGAGGTCGGGCAAGTTCTGGTGAAGCGTCGGCTCCCCACCCGTGATGCACACCCCGTCAATCCAACCTATCTGCTTCTTCAGACAATCCTCCACATGCTCAAAGGGGATTGTTTCTTCCCATTCAGGGTGAAGAACGAGGGTGGAGTTGTAACAGAAGGGACAGCGAAAGTTACAGTTTGGGAGAAAAATAACCGAAGACAGCTTCGCATCCCAATCAACTAAACTGAGATCAATGAAACCTTTTATCTCCACCCGTCAATCACCTTCGTCTCACAGTGTTGATGAACTCAAGGGCATAGGCTCTCATCAAAAGGGCCAAGATAGAGTTACCTAGGTAAATATTTATACCTTCCAGCGAATGAAGAAAAACGGACTTTCGGATATTGAATGAACATAACATCAAAGGAAAAGACATGATTGAAAGGCGACTGCTTGGTGTTGCCAACAAATAGCTACGAAAAATCGTGCCTCTACAGATTTGTGATGTCTTCGGCGCTTTGCCTTTTCATCTGCATGAACAGCAAACATATATGTTCCCCTGTGCTTAGAAAATCTTTCAATTCGAAGGTGCATGGTCGCCAAAGGCATTAACCGCTACTGTGAGGAAAAAAATGTGACGCTTGTCGACAACATATTGAAGCTGAAGAGGAAGAAAAGAGCATTAATAATGGCTCACAACTATCAGAGGGCAGAAATTCAGGACGTAGCCGACTATGTAGGCGACAGCATTGGACTGTGCAGAAGGGCCATGGAAGAGAGAGATGCAAGGATTATAGTTTTTTCGACTGTTGACTTCATGGCCGAGTCAGCCGCCATCTTAAACCCTGACAAGAAAGTCCTTTTTCCCAGCCTCGGTGCGAGATGTCCGATGGCGCACATGCTTCCTGCTGAGGAGGTTAGAATGTGGAAGAAGAGGTATCCAGGGATACCAGTTGTGCTCTACGTCAACACGCTTGCTGAGGCCAAGGCTGAATGTGACGTCTGCTGCACTTCAGCCAACGCCGTAGAGGTTTTCAACTCTTTGGATTCTGATATTCTGCTTTTTGGTCCCGACCACAACCTTGCATGGAGTGTTCAGCAAAAAACTGGAAAGACGATCATTCCAATTCCTAGGAAAGGTTTCTGTCCAACCCATCTGCTCTTTCTCAAAGAAGATATTTTACTCTTGAAGGAGGAACATCCAGACGCTGTTGTCGCTGTGCATCCTGAGTGCACTCCAGACGTTCAATCCGTAGCCGACTATGTTGGAAGCACCTCCCAAATATGTAGGCACGCAAATGAATCGTCTAAGGAGAAATACATAATCGGAACAGAAATTGGAATCATTCATCGCCTCAAGAAAGAAAATCCTAGAAAGACATTCGTTCCAGCCTATGATGGAGCCATTTGCCCCAACATGAAATTGAACACTCTGGAAAGAGTCTACATGTCTCTCAAAGAGGAAAGATATCCCGTAGCTGTTCCTGACGCCGTGGCAAGGAAGGCTCGAAAGGCATTAGAAAAAATGGTCTCTATAGTTGGGTAGCATAGGATTATGTCGCCTTTATGGAGAAATTATGTTTGACCTAACTTGTTTAACTCCCTTTTTCGTCGCTAACTCTTGAGCCAGTTTTCTGATCTCGTCGGCTTCGCCCTTGACTGCTACAGCCTCCATGCATTCGCGTTCGCTTAGGTGAACGTGCATAGAGGAGTAGATCACATGGCTATGTTTGTGCTGAGTTTCGATTAGTGCATCTTCTAAGCCCTTGGCTTCATGGTCGTAGACCATCACCAGTACGCCTGCTCTTGTTCCCTTCTGTTTCTGGAGTAGCTGGTATTCTGTAAGGAAAGATCTAACTGCATCCTGGATGGCCTTTGATCTGCTGTCGTACCGCATCTTTTCAATAGCTTCATCCAACTCTTTTAATAAGTCTGGTGGAAAAGTAACGCCGACGCGAGCAATCTTGACCATGTTTCTTCACATTTAACGTTAGTTTTCTGGCCATAAAGATTGTTCTCTCTCCTCGCATAAACATATTCCTGCAGAGGTGCAATATCGCCCTGCGCGCGCATTCATCAGCTTGCGGATGCGCATCAAACCGCCATGGTTCCACGTTTTGACCGTGTTTGAGGCCGCACGGGTGCAAAAGTGCGCGCACGCGATATTCGTCGTCGGCCTCCTTAGAAACGGGAATGTTTATTAAATATTACGACTTAATAAATGTATATTTCCACTCTATATTGCAGGTCTGCGTGCATTTGGGCTCGAGGGATCAACATGAGTGACATATTCACAAACATTCTCTTTCCATTGAGCAGTGGTGCTGCTGGAGGGTTCTTGATTGGGTACGCTGCTAAGAAAATATTAAAGATTTTGATGTTCTTTTTAGGGTTGTATTTGTTCTCCCTCTTCTATCTAGCGCATATAGGGGTGATTGAAATTAACAGCGAAAAGCTTGTGGAGCTAACATCCAGTATTCTCGCACAGACTGCGGGTCTTTTCTCATCTTTCATAGCCTATCTGCCTTTTTCCGGAAGTTTCGCAACTGGATTCGCTCTGGGGATAATGAAGGGATAACGACCTTTTTCCGTTGATTTGTCTGCTCGTGCTAAGGTTTTTCTCTCTCACATTGGGGGTTCGCCGCGCGCGCCCAAATTCAAGAACGTCCATCCTGGCATTTGTTATGTACCAGATTGACAACTGCGTGCGCAAACCAGTATTTGTGGGTCTGAGAAGGAATGTAAACGATTGAAGCCCAGAGAGCACAATGAAATCGACTGAGTCGAGTCAACGACCGAGGATGCCGTAGGTAAGTGTGTTGAGTTCCAGCGCCTGTAGCACGCGCATGCGCACAATATCAGTCAAAGTCACCAAACCGACAAGCTTCTCACCATCCAAGATGGGAAGCTTTTTGATGTTCTGGTCCAACATCAGCTTTGCAGCCTCTCGCCAATCCGTGTCAAGCTCACCAACTATAAGAGGCCTAGACATTATTTCTGAAACTCTTGTCTCTTCAGGGTTCTTACCTAGACAAACTATCTTCTTCAAAACATCTCTTTCAGTCATTATTCCCACAGGCTTTTCCTTTCTCGTCACAACCAGACAGCCGATTCCATTTTTGTTCATCAGCTCCACGGCCTCCTTAATTTTCGTGGCGGGACTAACCGTTATCACTTCCCTGACCATAATGTCTCTAGCGCGCGCGACGTCCATTGTATCCACCTATAAATGTAGTTCTTGTTTTTCTCCCTTTAAGCAGTATGAAATTCAAGTAAATATCTTAAGGAAACAAAACGCGCAAATGCTCATTCCATAATTCTTGTCGTGCGCGCAACCAACATTTTAGTAGTAGAAGTTACAAAAACAGGAAACCGTGTTGAAATGTGTCAGCATTAAAACGCAAATCTAGCATGCCCTTAATCATCGGAACAATCGCCATGCTATTGTTGCTACCCCTATGGTCGATGATTCTTGCGCCGTTCATCATGATATCAGAACTCGAGAAAACAGATTTGCTCTACGTCTATGAGGGCACCTTTGAATATCTCGGTTATCCGAGCCCGATATTATTCGAAGCGCACTTGTATGTTGAGGAGGTCAAAGGGGATGACGTTACTCTGAAGACAGATGTGAAGCTTTTGACTGGTGAAGCACCTGTTTCTCGAAACTCAACATACGTGTTTAACAAGTACACACGAGAAAATGTGAGGGACGCGCCTGAAGCTGATAAACCTAGAGAGGGATACGACCCCCTATTTCCGTCGCACCTCAAAAGCAGCGAAGACATCCCTGAGGCTTGGCTTGATAATCTGAACACTACAGCTACCTTGGAATTCAAAGGAAGCATAAGAGAAGGAGGTGTAACACTTTTCAAGTACTTCGTAAACGAGACGATAGTAGTCCCTGACTACTACCTTGGCCAGCCGTTTGGACATGCAAACTGCAGTCTGATGTCCACAAAAACAATTCTAATTGAACCTCTTTCGGGACTGTGGACCTATACTGAAAATGAAACTTTTTCCCTCATTTCTAACGTTGTTCCACCTTGGGTAATAGGCTACCTCACATACAAATCTACATCTGATTCGAAGGCTGAGAAACTAGCAGAGGCTAAGGCTCTCCACGACAGCATACAACTCTTGGAATTTTACATCCCAACGATCCTTGGCGTAATCGCCATTCTACTAGCAATAGCCCTGATCCTTAATGTGCGAAGGATAAAGGGAAAACAGCAACCTAGCCAAGTGTGCGCGCATCGCGCGAATGGCTCAAGTTCGCTAAATACCATTGAAGAGCACGACTTCCAACGGCGAGACCGTCGTGAACTCATACAGGAGGACTAGAACCTTCGCACGTGGAAGGTACTCAACTAATTTTCCACGGGAGACTAAACAACAAAATTCCACATTTCAACACTCGTATTTTGGATTCAATGTGGCGAATCCATCAGAAGTTGTATAAATGAACCCATTTCTTTCCGTCTCCAGAAACCCTTCTTTTGCCCTATCGAAACCTACCCTTGTCGCTCGCGCGCAAAAGA
>CAYFXU010000032.1:0-18878 GCA_964347145.1 uncultured Candidatus Bathyarchaeia archaeon | reverse complement strand
ATCTGCACTTGAAGGTCGAGCACTCTTGCTTCTTCCCACCAGGTCGGAGTGAACTCCATGCCAACGTTGGTTTGTGTGTCTTCATATATCATACGGGCAACATTTGTGGTGAGGTTGAATCTGATAGTTTGTCCGGCCACTAAGGACTCGTAGAGGTTAACTTGCACCCTGTAATTATTTCCGGAACTTGCGTCGGTGGTCACGAGCGTGTGCCCATACTGATCCATGGCCTTTCCTATTGTGAAGTCACGTTTAGGTTGGCCAATGTATAAAAAGTTTATAGCTGGACCAGAATCGAGGGTAATGTTGATGTCGTAAAGCAGATCTATGCTACCGTTTTGGTTTATCCATATTTTTGCCCATTCGTGTTCCAGATGATACTCTCTCTGTGCCGTTGCAGTGCCCACAAACGCTACTAAGATGAAAGTGGCAGTTAAGGTGACCAGTAGAGAATTGGTCTTCACCATTTTGGTTCCTCAGCCACCTCAAATGTTTGTCCACAATAGGGGCATGTTGCGTACGGCACGCCGGACACGATTTTGATCTTGTTTGGGTTTACGGAAGCCGAACAGTTGGGGCACTTGAGCGCAACGGCTTTCATCTGCCCCGAAAATTCCAACCTTTGGATTATTGTCTTTGGCTTTTTAGTTATATAGTAGGCGATTCCGAAGCCGACAACAAACAGCATGGCAGCGATAATCAGTCTTGTCGCCTTGAATTCGACCGAAATGCCTGCCCCCGTGGACCAAGCGAATATGCTACCGAAGAAGAAAAGAATAGCAATAGCAATTGTGCCTAGCACTGTTTTGAGGTTCACGGGTAAAGCTGATGTAACTCCTCATAATTTAACCTTACCACGCGTGAAGATAGGTCAGCTTCCGACGCTTCGGCTTGTCCCCAGCGACTCCACTCTTTGTCTGAACTCACTCTCCAGAGTAACATGACGTGCATCCAACATTGTTCAGGACAACGATTGTTGTTTGAACACCTAGGTTATTTGTGTACACGCGTCCTATGTTAAACGGCGGAAGATTGACAACCTTTTTACAGCAAAGGAACGGTCTATAAGAAGATGAATCCAGAATTGCTTGATCGCTGTGGGCGCGATAGAATGATCCTTCTCAAGTACGACAGGGGGAGTCTACTAATCCACGGGGATGTTGGAACCCCTTACGGTCAGTGGGACCCGAGGGTGGACGCCTTTCGGGCGATGGGCATTTACTACCGTGAAATCTTGGCCTTTCTGAAGAGGAGTCATATACTTTATCGCGATGAAGCGGCTAATCCGCCTCCAGTGCCGACTCTTTCCTGTCGTGTGGAGTTGCGTCCCTACCAGAAAGCCGCTCTAGACGCGTGGTTTGACGCGGGTAGGAGAGGCGTTATCGTTTTGCCCACCGCTGCTGGGAAAACCTTCGTAGCCCTGAAGGCCATCGAGAAATTAAATGTTGCGTCGTTGGTGGTGGTTCCTACCCTAGATCTTTTGGACCAGTGGCGGCAGCTACTCAGCAACTACTTTGGGATAGAAGCGGGAGCCTATGGCGGGGGAGACGACATACTTAGACCTTTAACCGTTTCCACATACGACTCAGCCTACATCCGAGCTGAGCAGTTGGGAAACAGGTTCATGCTCTTAATCTTCGACGAGGTGCATCACCTGCCAGCTCCGAGCTACAGCCAGATAGCTGAGATGTACATCGCGCCCTACCGGATGGGCCTCACGGCTACCTACGAAAGAGAGGATGGTGGTCATTATGACTTACCTCGATTAGTGGGTGGTCGAGCATACCAGCTTGAGGTGGACGCCTTAGCCGGAAGGCATCTGTCTCCTTACACTCATGAGAAGATTCTTGTGGATCTAACCACGGATGAGCAGAAGCTTTACCGAAGGAACTATGATCTCTTCATTAACTACTTAAGGCGGAAGAGGGTGGTGTTAAGGAGTCCAGAGGACTTCCGAAGGTTCATCATGAGGACCGGGACCGACCCCGAGGCCAGGGAGGCCCTCTTGGCCAGGAACAGGGCGCTGAAGACGGCGCTAAACTCTGAGGCTAAGATCAATGCCTTGGGCGAATTCTTGGAGGTCTATGGTGAAGAAAAGATCCTCGTATTCACCCGTTACAACCAGTTGGTCTACCGCATAAGCCGCCGCTTCCTAGTTCCTGCCATAACCTATCAGACACCGAGGGAGGAGAGAAAAGAAATCTTAGAAAAGTTTAAGGCGGGACGGTACAGGGCTATTGTAACCAGCCAAGTCTTGGACGAAGGCGTCGACGTTCCAGATGCCTCAATAGGATTCATCCTCGCGGGAACGGGAAGCAGCAGAGAATACATCCAACGCTTGGGAAGAATCTTGAGGAAGACGCCCGGGAAGCAGGCGAAACTCATCGAGATCGTGGCGCGAGAAACTGTGGAGACACGGATCAGCCAGAGGAGACACAGATAGGAGGAACCTGTTTTGTTGCCCAGCAGTCTGCTGATCACTAGGAGGTGGCGAGACAAGATTACACCTGTCTACGCCAATCTGAGCAGGGCAAATATTGAGGTCGCAAGGCTGCTCGTTCAGACCTATGGAGATTACGTGGGGAAGAAGAAAGGGGAGCTGAACGAAGCTGTGAACGGATTGGAGGACCTGGGCCACGACTATCGCTATGTCAGAGGTATCTCAACACTCCTAGACCGATTGTGCCAGCTCGAACCCAAAGCAACCATATGCCCAGTAAAGGCTAGGAGAAAGGTTTTCGAGATGGCTAATGAAATGGGTTTTCCGACCAGGTCAGATGCTAGGCGAGCTGTACTTAATCAAGCAGCCTCCCAGTTAGAGGTCACAGTGGAGGAGCTGGAGGAATCTCTTTACGGGGACCTGGAGAACGAGCTCATCCTGAAAGATTTCAAGCCTGTGGATCCTGAAGCCTTGGTGAAACAGTATAACCTAAGCCTAACCCAGACTCTCCTCTTCTACTCCACGGAACTCACCTTCACCACGGTTGGAAACTGGCAACGCATCTTCAGGCAGATCAAATGGCTGGGCCTCATCTACACAATAAGAAACGACGGCGGATACGAGGTCAAGGTAGACGGTCCAGCCTCACTCTTCAAGCTCAACCGTAGATATGGAACAAGTCTGGCCAAGCTTTTGCCTACCATCGTGCAAAACCCGGAATGGCGGATAAAAGCCAAAATCTTGCGCCGTAAGGGAGATAGGCGTCTCCTAGACCTGGAGCTGGACAACAAAAAGCATGGGGGAATCATGAGAGCTCTCGAAATGCCTGAGGAAGTAAAGGTTTACGACAGCCAGGTTGAGAAGGATTTCGCAAAACGCTTCAAGGCTCTGGCCACAGGTTGGACGCTTACTAGGGAGCCCAAACCTATTCCAGTGGGAAGGTGGGTTATGATCCCAGACTTTGGATTTCAGAAAGGCGGCTTGACGGTTTTCTTGGAAGTGGCAGGGTTCTGGACTCCTCAATATCTCAAGGAAAAGCTTAAGAAGCTTGGGCTGTTGGACGACGTAGATGTGATTGTGGCGGCGAACAGGAACCTGGCTTGCCAGAAACTGGACCTGATCGGGAAGAGACTGAACCTAATCTACTACCAGCGAAAAATCCCCCTTATGCCAATCCTGAACCACCTTGAGGCCAGAGAGAAAAATCTAGTGAAAGAACAAGCCAAGAGCCTCCATACCATGTCTTTTTCGCTTCAGAAACCCGTTGTGGAAGCTGGTGAGCTCGCCAAAAAACTGGGGGTTCTAGAAGATGCCGTGAAAAAGGTCCTTATGGAACGGGAAGTTCCGGGATACGTGCGCCTAGGAGACATGCTCATTAGAGAAACAAAGCTCAAAGAAATTCGGGAAATGTTGGAAAATCGGCTCAACGAGGGAGAGCTTAGCCTCGGCGAAGTTTCTAGAATCGTCGAAGCCGCAGGTGGAAGGAGACCCACCAGCATCCTAGATGCCCTCGGATACCAGATAAAGTGGCACGGCATTGACCCGCAATCAGCTAGGATCCGCAGAAAGATCGATGTTCGATAGATACTGGGAGAATGCGGCATGACGTGTACGATGTGTCTTGTCAGTTATTCCACTGGTCTTTTTATGTCTTCTCCTACACTGTATAAGAAGATGCGCGCTGAAGAAGGGCCTATTCGACTGAATTTCTTGCCCAGTTCCTTTATAATCGAGGCATAATTGTTCGATTTATCCAAGCTGTCGAGATATTTCCGGAAGGACCCAAATTCCTTTCTTATGTTTTGAAATTGTCTTGCGTTGTCAATTGTCGCAATTATCTTCGCCTTGTTTCTCACTATACTTGCATCTTTCATAAGCCGTTCTACCTCCTGTTCGCTGAATTTTGCAACCTTGTCTATAGAAAAATCCTTGAAGGCCCTCTTGAAGTTGGGCCACTTTTTGTCAATCATCTTCCAACTTAGCCCTGCCAGTGAAATAACTCTAGTCATATTTTCGAAATAACCGTCGTCGTTCGGAGGTCGTTTGTCTCGATACATCCATTCCGGAGGGCTCCACCGTCTTTCACTCACGTTTCCACCTCCCGAAAGTTTAACCACTTAGATTCATAACACGCCATTTTCTTTTTAAGTTGTTGAAACGGTGTGCAAGCGTCTTCCAAATAGGGGCTCAAAAAGATGTGTGTGTCTATTTTTTAGGTGATGGAATTTCTTCCTTGAGACCCGCGAGGTTTTTTGCCAGCGACACGAACCGATTGAGATCAATTTCCCTCCATATTATGAGTTTTGCCCCTCCCGGAGAGCCTCCACCGTGTAGACACCCAGGAATTCCGGCGCCTACTGTTAGCCATTCAATGAGGCGCGCTATTCGAGCTCTTGCCTCTCCTGAAGCCGCTGCTCTAAGGTATTTTTGCACAAGCTTTCCATATTCTTCATGGTAAAGGTCTGCCGATGAGGGCATGCATCCAGTTTCCCCTATGCCACCGCAGATGTCTTGGGTCATCACCTTGGTTTCGTAGGGTAATGAGGCAACGTGAACCTTATTCACATTTGATAGGAGTGGGTTACATAACCAGACTCCTGACGCGTGTCTTTTCCCGATGGCGGCTGCTGCAACTCCCATGCCGAAGGTTGTTTCGTTGTTGATGGCCATTCTTGTCAGAGTATCTCTGAAAACGTTCTCTGAAAGCCCGTTGGCTCGTGCTGCCAAGGTTGCAGCTCCAATCATAACGTCTCCCTGCCCAGCCACACAGCCACCAATAGCTGATCTGTATGGCATAATGAAATTCCAAACTGCATCCAATGAATACCTGTATTCTTTGCACATGAAGACCCTCTCCCTCGGGACAAAGACGTCTTCAAAGAAGAGGTAGGCTTGAGTGATTCCCGTCTCAGTTGGGATGTCAAATCCTTTCTCTTCAAGTTCTCTTCTGTCACTTGGGTGCGTAGCCTCAATTACGATGAGGCCTTTGATGTCCCTTGGGATTACAAAGGAAACGGCGCAATCCTTGTCGGATTCCGCGTGTCTCATACCTGGAAGAACAAATATCTCGTTTGATGCGGCAACACCCGCAATCATAACTTTTGCCCCTCGCACGACGATGCCGTCGTTGTTTTCTTCAACAACATGGAGGTACATGTCAGGATCGTCCTGCTTGGAAGGCGGTATTGAACGATTTCCCTTTGGGTCAGTCATGGCACCTGCCAAGGCTATGTCTTCGGCTTGAGCCTTTGTCAACCAATCTCTCAATCTCCCACCATAGTTTGTGCCAAGTTCCTTGTCCATGTCGTGAGCTACAGCCCACATGGCGTTGATTGCTGTCCATCCTACGCATCTCCCTCCCGTGCACGTGCCGGTTAAGTTAAACACGGTCCTTTTCAATCTTGAGTTCGCTATCATCTCATCCGCAGTCTTAATGAGGGACAAATAGCGAGAAATTTCTTCTCCAGTTAGGTGTGAAGCAGTGACCGCAATGTCCCTATACTCAGGATTGTGCGCCGCTTCGTAGATCTTAGCGTGCCCCTCAACACATCTTCTGGTTGCAGGGTGCGTAGTTACATCTTTGATTAACTCACCGAATTTGTAGATGTTTGGTCGCATTTTCCTAAGGCTTTCTTTATACTGTTCTGGCGTTTTCATTTTCATTTCCCAGTATCCCTTTTCTCTCAAAAGATATTTAAAAAGCTAGGGACAAGCATATCCAAGGTATTCAAATCTTCTAGGCTGCACGCGCCTTTAGAGCAAGCGAGAAGCGTCTTAGCCGCACGCTCATACTTTTCTAGGTCTGTCGAAGTAGATGTTCTTTCCCTTCGCAGATATCGGAATCCCCATAATGACCGATGCTTCCGGTAGTAGGTTCAACCGCCGCGTTGCAGTTCCAATTCGATACATTATTCGGTTGTCAACGTTGAGAAGATTTGCTGTTTTCACAGCAGATCCTAACGCGATTCCAAGATCAAGAGCTTTGAAAACACAAGTTGGCCCCACGAAGTCTCGACCCGCCTTTCGCTGAGCTTCGTCGAATTCGCTACAAGTTAGGTAGCCACAGGCTCCGCAATCTATTTTGAAACTTTTTGTTCCATGAACGCCTATCAGCACAGCAGCCTCGGAATCCTTCAAGTTCTTGGCGTCTCGCGTGAAGCCTTCGATTCTTCTTTCTTCAGCTATTTTGTCCATTTCCTCTGCCAAGGCGTCTTTTTCTTTTCCAACGACAACCGCTGTCAGGATGTCGTCTACACCGCCAGATTTCGGGGCTGTTCTGGCTGAAACAAGCATCAGCCTTGCGGTGTGCAGCAACGCCTCTCTCTCACCTTCCTCGCTTTTGATTGTGGGCATGATCTTCCACCATCCTTTTTTCCAGTGGTCTTAGGCGTAAAGGGCTGGACTAAATTGAGAAAATAAATGTTGTGTAAATCTTCAGAAAGGGGGGGTCTCGCGCGCGCGCATAAGACTTGTTTGGGTTAGGGTAAACCTGCGATTGCGGTTTCAAATATTTTCTTGAGGAGTTCCAGAACGGACGTCAATTGTCCAGTGTAGAGTCCTATAGCTAGGAAGGTTAAACCAGAGAGCAAGAGAAGGGAACCTATGATCCTTTTTTCCGGCAAATCCATATGCTGGGTCCTTCCATTGATTCAATTGAATAAAATGGTGACTACTATTTAAGAGATTTCCGTTGGTCGCTTTGAGCGTCTTTTTCGCTCAGACGCTTGTGTTCACTCATCATGCACCTGTCCATCACAACTGTCAAGCCGGCGCTCCTTGCCCGTGCAGCCGCTTTTTCATTGACTATTCCGAGTTGCATCCAAATTACATGAGGATTTCCCAGTTTTTCCTTTAGTTCAATCGCTTGGTCAACGATAGGCATTACATCTTGGGCAGGTCTGAATATGTCTACGACTTCTATGGTTTCTGGTACATCAAGCAAACTCTTGTAACATTTCTCTTCCAAGATAACATCGGCGAAAGGATTAACTGGAATGATGTTATACCCTTTGGTCTTCAGGTACTTCGCCACTCTGTGACTGTCCTTGGCAGGGTTCGTGGACAATCCTACGATGGCTATTGTCTTGTATTTCTTCAAAATGGATTTTGTTTCTTCTGCGCTCAACACAATTGACGTCCTTCTAGTTCAAATCGTTTGTTTGACGAGTTTTTCGCCTATTTCCTGAATAGTTTTTATTCCTCTTGAATCTCCTACATATTTCAGCGGCGCCTCTCCTTCCATGTCTGCCTTCAATATCGTTTCGTCGTAGGGAATCAAATCGAGTAACGGAACCTTGCTTTGTGCTGCAAACTGTCGAATTGATTCACCTTCACTTGAGTTTCTAACTTTGTTTCCAACAATGAAAGCATTTTTGATTCCAGAGTCTTTGGCTAATCTGTAGATTTTCTTTGCAGTCTCCAGTGATTTTAGGCTGGAATCAGTAACTATGAGCATGGTGTCAACATGCTTGGCAGTTCCTCTTCCCATATGTTCCACTCCGGCTTCCATGTCCAGGACCACAACCTCGTCTCGCTCGACAATCAGGTGTCGAAGCAGCGCCCTGATCACGGCGTTTGCGGGGCAAGTGCACCCTCCGCCGGCCGACCTTACAGTTCCCATAACGAGTAAACTTATGCCGTAAGGCGATTCCACGCCAAACTTTTCAACTATATCATCAACGGTGAAGGAAAGGCGATACACTCCCGCAAAGTTAGTGCGGGTCTTTGATTCTAATAACTGGGCGTTCTCAGATACTGGAACAATCTTGTTTGACTCATTGAGTGGTATGCCCAGAGTCAGGGCTAGGTTAGGAGAAGGATCGGCATCAATGGCCAAAACTTTCAATCCCTTCCTTGCAAAAAAATCAGCGAGAACACCCGCAAGGAGGGTCTTGCCAACTCCGCCCTTCCCAGAAACCGCGATTTTCACCCGATTTTCCCCATTTTGGTTAAGTCCCTCGGTTCCTATTTACGTTTTCTCAAATACCAGAGTCCATCTTTTTCGCAGACGCCCGCGCCAACTTACTTCGTTTCTCTTCTTTTAGGAACTCTTCAAAGACAGAAAAAAAGGGAAGTTGCGAGGGATATAGCCATCCTCATTTCTATATGCGCCCTCATCAGCTCTGCCCTCTCTTTCGACAATCACAGAGATCTTATTTGCCTTCACTTTATAGACTTAGACGAGTTTCTCCCCGGTTTCTAAATCTGTGATGTGTATGGCGTTGTAGGGACAGGCTTCAGCTCCTTCTCTGACGCATTCCAGTTCGTCCAGTTCCAATGTTTCTGCAACAACCTCGTTCCCTTTCATAACTTCCTTGGCCCCTTTAACCGAGGATTTCCCGTCGACATCTGAGAGCTTGTAGAACTGTGGACATAATTCAACGCATGCTCCGAATCCTTGACAAGCGATTTTGTCTATTTCCACTCTGAACTTGCTCATACAATCACCCCTTCATGTCAAGACAGTTTACAATCGTAAAAAAGGGGAGTGCACATTTTAAACCTGTGTGACTGTGGCACAACAGTAACATAATGTTAAATACTCTTCATTCCCAACTAGTGCATGTGTCAAAGGTTGGAGGGATCAGTACGACATCTAAACAGTTGATGGAACTCCTGAATAAAGGAATAGCACGGGAGCTCCAGGTATCCATTCAGTACATGTGGCAGCACGTCTTGGCTACGGGCATTGAAAGCGCTGCCGTTGAAGACGTTTTCAGGAAGATAGCTATCAATGAGATGAAGCATGCTGAGGAAATTGCAGAGAGGCTAGCCTATCTCGGTGGTACCCCCACCATTAAACCAGATCCCATCTTTGTTGGTGCCGATCTGGGGGAGATGCTTCGAATGGACGTGAAGGCGGAGGAAGAGGCAATACTTCTTTACAAACAAACCATCAAGGTTGCAGACAAAGATGGCGATATCACAACTAGGAGACTATTCGAAGAAATTTTGGGTCATGAAGAGGAGCATCACGATACTTTCTCAAGACTTCTAGTAGGAATGGTTGGTCTTTCACAACCAGAATTGTAGCTGAACTTCGTACGTGTGAGAATGTTGACGGGGAAAACCAGAGGCAAAAAGGGTGCATTCCTCATCTTTTTCTTGGCGTTCATGGCAATAAATACTTTCCAAATACGTGTGGTATTTGCCGATGTCCCAAGTGTATTGGGCATCAAACAATGGGCAAGTGGAACTGACACAATTCTGAACATAACGGTTCGACATTCTTCACCTACAAGCAGTCACTATGTGAATGAAGTTGAAGTTGACGTCGATGGAACTGTTCATGACATCAATCTCACACCTCAATCAACTGTGACCTTCGTTGTGCAGTCTAACATGGGAGAACTCGCGGAGGAGTCAACACTTCGCGCCAGGGCATATTGCACAATACACGGGTGGAGCAGCTGGTCCAACTCTGAGCGAGCCTCAGGGTTCTCGTTGAATCAACTAATTCCCATCTTGGCAATTGCATCAGTCTTAGTAATTGCATTGGTCGCCGTTCTGCTTTTTAGGTCAAAGGTCCGTGGATCAAAAGAGAGAAGCAATTGAAAGTACCGCGGGGCGTTCAGATAGTTTTCTTTGGCCTCGTAATTATGATATTTCTTTTATTAGATGCGCGCGCGGAAGACTTTAGGTTCAGAACAAACATTTGCCATCAAAACGGGTCCAAATCGCGCGCGCGTGGTGATGCCTCTGTGTAAAAATGTTTACACACTTAGGGAAGGCATTCATTCATTTCCCGAGCGCTCAGAGTTTCTTGATTATGTGGTTTTGAAACGGTTCCTTTTTACGGTTTTTTGACCAAATAGTTTGGATCAAGCGGCTTTCCCAATTTTCTTAGATTGTGTTAAGCAAAAACTGTTAGGATGTGATCTCATGTTGAAAAAATAACGATATGCATATAAGGATATTTGAGCGATAGGCATAATCAAACATAACGAGGCCCTCGAAATGCACAAGAGCGTCATAGTCTGGATAATTGCCCTTATCCTCGTTGCTGCTGCTTCCGTCGCCGGAACCGCATATTACGTTGGAAGCGGTCCAAAGTCAAAAATCGTGGTTTCTACAACTACCAGTCTCTACGACACCGAACTTCTGGACACAATTGAAGACCAGTTTGAGGCAAAATATCCCATAGATGTATATTTCATATCTGTGGGAACCGGCTTAGCTATGGAGCATGCGGAGAGAGGAGACGCTGACATGATCCTGGTGCATGCACCATCGAAAGAGTTTTCGTTTCTGAAAGGTGGATACGGAATCTGCAGAAAAATCGTAGCCTACAATTTCTTTGCGCTAGTCGGACCAGAAGCAGACCAAGCAAACATCGAAGACCTGCCTCCCACCGAGGCTTTGTCGAACATTGTGGAAAGTGGGAGAAACGAAGGCGCAAGATGGGTTTCAAGGGGAGATGATTCTGGAACACACACAAAAGAGATAGGCTTGTGGACCGCCGCTGGCTTCAACTGGACTACCCTACGAAACGAAGGATGGTACATTGAAGCTGGCGCTGGGATGGGAAAAACATTGCAGGTCGCCGACAATCTTGACGCATATACCTTGGCAGACTTGGGTACCTACCTCAAATACCACAAAGATGGAATCATCTCCTTGAGGGCTCTGGTAACCGAAGGAGAGGAACTGCTTAACGTGTATAGCGCCCTTGCGGGCAATCAAACTAGGCATTCTGGCATCAATCTTGACGGGGCCATCACTCTCGTAAAGTTCCTCATATCGGAGGAGGGACAAGAAATAATCGCCGACTTCGGCAAAGACGTGTATGGGCAGAGTCTCTTCTATCCCGCCGTTGACCTTCTAAAACACGACACAAACCCAACCATTATCCAATGGATAAAAAACTACGCCTTCTTTGAAGGATACGAGTGTCCTCCCGAATACCAAGGTAACCATCCCGAACTCTACACTTAACAATGGGAGTCAAAATGGTGTGGGATTTCCTTCAGAGCCCTATCTTCCAGATAACCATTAGATCCTTACACATATCTGGAACAGCCACGCTGCTATCAGCCCTATGGAGCCTTCCATTAGGTATCCTCATCGGAATGAAGAACTTTCCAGGGAAACAGTTTGCCAGAGGAATCTTCAACGCGCTGCTTGGGATGCCAACCATAGCTCTAGGGCTAATCCTCTACCTTCTCTTTTCCAGAACAGGAGTCCTCAGCTTTCTCCATCTTTTCCCCAGCCCACAAGCCATAGTAATAGGTCAAGCAATCCTCGTGACACCCATAATAGTTAGCTTGACGATCAGCGCTGTGGAGTCAGTGGACCCAGAAATAGCAGGCTTGGCAAAGACATTGGGTGCTTCTGAGCTAGAAGCTTCTCTTGCGGTTCTGAGAGAATCCATTGGGGGAGTCGTACTAGCCATCATAGCAAGCTTTAACAGAGCCATAGCTGAATTAGGGGTTGCCCTCGCCGTTGGCGGAAACATTCGCGGATTCACACAAGTGTTGACAACTACCATAGCGCTGGAAGTCAATCGAGGAAAAATAGAGTATGGTATTCAGTTGATGTTCATACTCTTGGCGATAGTTTTTGCGATCACCATCGTTACAAATCTCCTTCAGAGACGAATAAAATGAAAACCTTGATTGAACTCATGGACGTCACAAGATGCTACGGAGAAATAACCGCTCTTGATGATGTCAGCTTAAGGGTTGAAGAAAAAGAGATTTTCACTGTTGTTGGCCCCAACGGTTCAGGAAAGACAACTCTCCTCAGGATAATGGCTTCCATCGACAAACCAACCAGCGGAGAGACCTTTCTAGAAGGCCAGAAAATCAATGACAGAAACAGAATCCAAGCCAGAAGGAAAAGCACCATGGTCTTTCAGAAAACAGCCCTGTTCAACACAACAGTCTATAAAAACGTCGCCTACGGGCTCAAATTGAGGGGCTACTCAAGAAGGGAAATCGACGAGAAAGTCGAAGAAATCCTAAGTGTCGTAAAGCTTAGAGGATATGAAAAACGCCCCGCAAAGAAGCTTTCCGGCGGAGAAAAACAGAGGGTTTCTCTGGCCAGAGCCCTTGTGCTAAACACAAAACTCTTGCTGTTAGATGAACCCACGGCAAATCTAGACCCCAAAAACGTTTCTATCATCGAAGAAACAATCTCTCGCGCAAACCGCGAATTCGACACAACCGTAGTCATGGCCACCCACAACATGTTTCAAGCGGAAACCCTAACCAACAGAGTTGCTGTGCTTCTCGGAGGTAAGATCGCGCACATCGGTACACCTCAAGAGGTTCTCAGGGGCCCGTCGATAAACCTAAGAAGCTTTGCACGACTCGAAAACGTTTTTTCTGGCAACTCGAAAATCCTCAAAGAAGGAACTTCAGTTATAGACGTTGATGACGGACTAGAAATAGAAGCAGCCCTAAGAAAATCTGGAAAGGTCACGGTTTTCGTTAGACCGGAAGACATAATCGTATCAAAGAAAACCATGCCCTCCAGCGCGAGAAACGTTTTCAAAGGAAAGATAGTTGAAGCTTCAGATTTTGGAGCAGTGGTGAAATTGAGGATCCTTGCGGGAAAGGATTTTGTCGTTCAAATCACAAAACGATCCTTCGTTGAAATGCAACTGAACGTTGGCTCACCAGTCTTCCTTACTTTCAAAGCCTCCTCAGTTCACCTTATCTGAGGCTCCAATTTCGTGTCTAATAAAGTATTGAGCGTCCTCGAAATACGTGAGACGCTAGCATGAGAAACCCAGCCATCGCAAGAAAAATACCTATTACAACAAGGTATGAGCCGGAAAGAACGCTTCTTGGATTCGTCACGGACGTTCCGTAAAAAAACAAGAATACACCTATAAAGATCAGGAGAGTGGCTGCTACGATGACACCGATTCGCAAGGTAACCACTTCTGCAAAGTTTTAGTCATTTATCTCTCTAGAAAGGCTTTGCGAAATGAGAATACGTATTGGGAATAAGGAAAACTTCCTGTAAAACACCTCCCAACTAACGCTTTCGCAGCTGTTCAATCAGCATCAAGTTCTGGTGCGGTTTTCGCCTTCTGGTCTTGTTCCTCGAAGTTCGTAGAGAATAACCAGAGCTTCACCAAGAGGTATGCCCATTTTTGTCGCCAATTCCTGTGCAGTCGCGTCAGGTTGTTCGTGGAGAATGACGTCTCTCACGTAGGCCTTGTGGTGAGGGTACATAATCATGGTGTGAACAGTCTCGACAAGAAGGGCCCAGATCGGACTACTCACATATTCCTCTAGACTCATTAAGGTCCCTTCTTAACCATACATTTTCCATCCTCAATTAACTTTGTATCTCTTTCAAGATTTTTTCTTCTCTATAATCTGTCGATCGTTCTCTCTCGCCCCGTTCCCCATATCGTGTATGATGAACCCGATCCGCGCGCGCATAGAAGAAAGATGCAGAAAATGTGTAACGATACGAGTTTTGCCGCCAAAAAGAGAGGCGCGCGCGGCTGAACACAATCTATAACGCCCTAGAAGCGGTAGAAGCGAAAAGATAGACCATTCTTTGTCTTTCCAACGATCGATAGGCTAAAAAGCAGCGTAATCGATCGCACGAGCGGGTGTCATCGTATATTGGTTGCGCGCATGATTGCCAACTCAAGGAGAGAGGATGAAATGAACAGAAAACCGAAGTAATCATGCGCGGAGGGCTTTCAACCTCCACCCGTTTTGTGCGCAATTCATGAAATGGATGGCTCTGAATCAGAAGAAAAAGGAAAGATTTGAGTGTTTAGATAGGACCTCCTGCTTTCCAACTATTATGACGTGACTCATTAATGAGCATAGCTTTCATTCTTTCAACTTCAAGCATACGCTGTTTCGCTAACATGTAGGCCTGCACGTTGAAAGCACTCTGTTGTCTTTGGTTCTGGTCTGCGTCCGCGGATGAAGAGACGTCGAAATCTCTCGTTACTACGCTGCGGATTAATCTGAATATCTTGGTCACTCCATCTTTTGGTAAACCAAATCTTCCTCTTGTTGCGAAGCTTTTCTTTTCCATACCAAATCACCTCCAGACTTAACCAAATCACTGTTTTACTACAAAAGAGCGCCTTACTTATAAAGTTTTCGTTTTAATAGGAAAAGACTTATATACTGATTTAAACTGTTTCTTTGTTGTTGGTAAAATATGAAGCCGTTTATGGTAATAAAGGATCCCGACGCCTATCAGTTGCTAGCCGATGAAACCAGGAGGAAAATACTCTACCTGCTCCGAGTCAAAGAGATGACTGTGAGTCAAATATCTAAGGAGCTAGGCGTTACTTCCCAAGCGATATATCACCACATCAGAAAACTCTTGAAAGGAAAGATGATTAAAGTGGCAAGGGAGGACCGTGTTGGTCATCTAATAGAGAGCTACTACAGGGCGACCGCAGAGGATTTCATTCTCAGCCACGGAAAAACAAGACCGGAAACACTCCACGACAGAAAGCTCGCTGAAGATCAGGTGACCACAGTCCTCAAAGCCATGAATAAAATGGGCTTCACCCTTGAGTTCGATGAGAACAAGATCTCCCAACTGGTTGATTTGCGGGTTAGACTCGATGAGTGTTGCGGCGCCAAGACCTACGAAAAATTTGAAGACAAAATCTGGAACTCGAACGAATTGGATCTTCCTATGAAAATGATAGCCGGGGAGTTTGCTGGGACACTTTGGATGTCTGATGAGGAATTCGCCAAACAGCAGGAAACCAGAAAGAAGATTAGGACTTTACTGCTTTCACTCGTTGCTGAAGATGACAAGGGAAAACGTGAACGGCGGATTGTGAAGGCTGCGCCACCCGTACGGTAATCTTGCAAGCCCATTGAGCAAAATCCTTCGAAGCTGCGATAGGCCCTGAAGCGATAAACAGCGTTGCGACGTACCGCATTTGAGAGCGAAAACCTTGTTTCTGAAACCATCCCGAATAGGGAGAACCATTCGCGCGCGACTTTAGACTCCACTAAACATGGCGCTCAACAATTTCAAGAATTGAACGGTTGAATTGAACATTATCTCTGAGAATAGCCTTTGGAGAAGAAATTTCCCTCGCAAGCAGTCAGCACCCAAACGTCACAGCAAGGATAAAGAAGCGAAGCGCGGGAGATTCGAAAGTTGAGTCGTAGATTTTGAAACCGCAAATCATTTTATGAAGCCAGCAACCACTAATCTGGAGTCAAAGCTGGTCTGGTCGAAATTGACGATCAAGGCTGTAGTCTTCGATCTTGACGGAACGATCGTAGGCTTTAACATAGATTTCAAAGCCGCTAGAGCAGAGATCAAGCGTCTCCTCACCAAACAAGGCCTTCCTAGCTCTCTCCTTTCGATAAATGAAAGCATATTCGTCATGTTGAGAAAGGCAAAGGAACGCTTCGAAGAAGATAGCAGAAAAGAAGAAGAATTCATGGAACTCAAGGAAAAAGTCATAGCAGTGGTGGAACGCTATGAGGTAGAAGCTGCTCGCAAGACCCATCTGATCCCAGGCGTTTTACAAGTCCTCAAGACTTTGAGAGACATGAAATTGAAAATTGCTCTCTTTACCGCAAACGGCGAAAAATCAACAAACCACATTCTTAGACGCTTCCGAATAAGGCAGTTCTTCGACACCGTGATTACTCGCGAGGCTGTTTTGGCTGTTAAACCAGATCCAGCTCACCTGGAGGCTACGTTGAAAGCCTTGAAGATTATGCCCAATGAAGCTATAGTGGTTGGAGACAGTGTAAGAGACGTGGAATGTGCTAGCCGGCTCAAAGTCATCGCCGTAGGCGTAACGACTGGTTTTTCATCCATAAAAGAATTAACCCGCGCCGGCGCCGACTACCTAGCCTCCTCGCCCACAGATATTCCTACCCTAGTGGAACAGATTAACAGAAGAATTGAAAATTCAAGACAAGAGGATGAAAAACGGAATTGCGCCCCCCTAACCGACGGATAATCACTCTGGAGCGCGCGTTGGGAATCAGTCGGCTCTGATTGAGGGAGAAAGAAAGAACTATGCACGCGCATACACATACAATGGTACAGGAGGGAAGGCACTGTGAGAAATGACTATAGGTATGTGTTTTCTATTAGAGTACGTAACAAGATTCAGAACTTGCGTGTATCCACCCATATGATCCGTAGATTTTTTTGCCTTTTTCTGATCTGGCATATTCAATGAATTGTGTTGCTGTCTCTTTTTGCTCTGAGAATTGGATCACAGAGATTCCGGTACTTCTGAAGACCTGTAACTCTCCAGGTAAATCAACAACTTCTATAGTTGCTGGCCATAACTTCTGGAATGCATCCCACCCAAAAACAGCATCAACTTTCTTCTGGTTAATCAAAGCCATAACTTCGCCGCATCCATCTGCAAAATCCGTAATGTTTTTTCTAATCTTGTCAGTAAGCCCTGCCTTACTGGAAACGTCATCCCACACACCTACTAAACAGCCGCTAATAGAGATTCCCACCTTCATTTCTTTATCAGCTAGATCCGAAATTGATTCTATCCCTTTTGGATTGCCCTTTGGAACAAGGATTGCGGACCTTCTATAACCAACACTTTTCCTTGTCTCTCCAGAAATCAATCCCTTTACTTGTGCTTCATCAAAAATGAATTCAGCCCCACACGTCAAAACGTCGCCTTGCTTCAGCTCAGAAATCTCAGAAAGAAGTTTTTCAGCCTTGCCCACAGTGAACTCAAAATCTGTCCCATGTTTTGCCGTATATTCTTGTGCACATTTCTTGATTGGTGGAGCGACTGCCCCTGACGAATAAACATGCAAACTTCTTTTGTTTAACATATAATTGTCTCCACCTCAGCATACATTTTATCTTTCCAGACTAATACGCCTTATTGCGCGCGCGATTTTTCTAGAAATGAGGGATTTAGTCAAGAAAATCAGCAAAAGACTATGAAAAAACTGCGTTTTTGTGTTGTTTTCACCAGATTTCTCAACAAACGTGTATGCATATAACCCCTTTTAGACACCCTATAAACCCCTTTAGAAAACATTATGGATTATTTCGTTATGCGCGCGCTTGTCCAGATGCATGCATTAAACTAATGTGCAAAAAACATTGTTCCATTCTTAGCATAATCCGTTCTAATACCTAGTCTTATATGCATGAGGGTGAATAGGTATGTTGACTGTTGGAATTTGGGATAGACATGAATATGCGCCTTGCGAAGGCAACAGTCTTCTTGTTGATCATGGCGGCTATTTTTGTGACTTCCGTAGTTTCGTTAAGTACGCCTAGGGAGCCGATAACAAGGGAAGAGGCAATGCACATAAGCAAGAACTCAAAGCTCGTGAAAGAAGGCATGGTCACAAATGGCTACTCGCGCGTGGTTGAAGTAAACTATTCCATTTCTTCAATGGTAGAGCAAATGAAGAAACTCTCTGCGGAGAAAGGGGAGATATATGGAAGAGTTCCAGAAGGACATGGCATATGGCAAGTGATATGGCGCGCGCGCGTGCGTGGAACCTTGATGGGTTACCTCGTCATCGTTCTCATAGACGCTGAAACGGGAACATTATATTATGAGACAAAAGGAGTTGCATTTGAGGTATGGGAGTTAGACTAAGAGAGTTCAAGACTTCAAGAGTTCACACTATATAAATACATAAAGCGCGCACAGTAAAGTACAAAATATAAATAGCTTATTAATCAGCTACCTTCCAGTTGATAACATGGCTAAGGCATGTTGGGAAGCGCTGGTTTACCTCGAAGGGCTTCTTACGGAGAGAAATATCGAAGAAAAATCAACACAAGATGATGTATATTTTGTGGATGGAGATTTTGTTATAAATGGTTATTTGTTCTTGCCAAGATTTTATGGTACACCTTTGATGAAGGATAAACACAGAATACCTAAACTTGTTGAAGTTCGTGATAAAATTGAAAAATGGGCAGCGGAAAATGATTTTGAAGTATATGAATATAAACTGGGTGAATATTCTTCTTCTGTTTCTTCTATTTCTATTGTTTCTGAAAAACATCTATTATTAAAGAGAACATATAAGCGCCCAAAGAATTTGGGAGAAAAAATTAAAAAACTTTTTCATATGACGAAAAATGTAATATTTGCAGGTGACCACTACTTTGGGTCAGAATATCCAGACCTTTTTGAAAAGTTTGGAAGAGAAATTCATGGTTTTAGAACTGAGTCAGAAATCTTTTGGGAAAAATTCGGTTAACCAATCTTTTTCCGTTCTTCCGCGCGCGCGCAAACCCAAACTTACGTTCACATACATCTATTCTTCTATACACACATCCAGACTTTCCCACTCTCTCATAAATACACACATACACGTGTAGAAAACACGCACGCGCAACCTGCGCAAATCATAAAAGTAGTTAGAAATAATGGTAAATTTGCACCTAATTCACTTTGCGCGCGCGCGCGATTCGCTTAGTCAAAGGTGTCTTCCCAAGAATTCGAAGAGAATTGTGTTGAATT
>CAYFXU010000031.1:0-19371 GCA_964347145.1 uncultured Candidatus Bathyarchaeia archaeon | reverse complement strand
TACACTATCGTCTTTTATTGAAGGGACAAACTTTGATGCACATGCTACAATCTATTCCCGACTCGCACCAAAAACTAAAACACCTTTCTCCATTCACTGGCCATTTTAATACTCCTGAGTTGTTAGACATAGTTATTGCATCCGTTGTTTTATCCTCGCTTATGGCGTGAACTGGACAGTTTTCTAAGCATTTCCTACATTTTTCGCAGTACTCTTGTAATCCAAAGTCAACCGGTTTGTCCGGTTTCAGTGGAAGATCAGTAAACACCTTGCAGAGTCTGATTCTTGGTCCAAATTGAGGTGTGACCAACAACCCGTTTCGTCCCAGTTCACCCAGCCCTGCGTCCACGGCAAGCGGGATGCTTAGCGCAGTATCGTTGCCGCAGGGAAGGGCATCGTGACCCAAAATTCGAATAAACTGGGCCAAGAGGCTGGAGACGAAAGCCATCTTAGAGTATCCTAGTCCAGTTGCGGCAGACGCTTCGATGCCTGACGCGGCAATTTTGTCATAGTCCATCTCTATTCCAATTACAACAGCAAATTTGTACTGACTGGGAAGCTTTGTGGGATCATTTCGACCAGTAAGTCTGTTGTAGGAGTGGGAATAGACCCAAGACTCGTTCAATCTGGTTATTCCAACGAGATCTGCCCCGAAAAATCTACCTACGCTCTTTATTTTCGTAGACATCACAAGGGGGTTGGAGACCTCGGCTCTTCGAAGTCTCGTTTTCGAGTCGAGGTTCTCTTCAGGAACTTCAAGGCTCTTCCAAGAGTAGAGGCCGTCGTTTCCGTGCATAAATCCAGCAAAAGTTCCCAGAGTATTCGCCACATACCAGGAAGCATCTCTAAGGGCGTAGTCTTTAAATGAACCTTCTGTTCGAATTCGTTCACTACGGATCTTCTGGTACTTCCTTTTCAACCTTTGAAAAGAAGGGTCCCAGGAAGTTCTGCTCAATACTGTGTACTTCTGATTGAAGCGTTCGAGTGAGCCAATTACTTGATACTTTGGCTTTTCAGTGTTTCTTGCTTTCAAAGGCCTTCCCATCCAGAAAGAGAGAAAATGAGGCTGAAATAGTTTACCAATCCGTGGGATCACAGCGATGTGTCGTGCTCGCTTGAACTATTTGACGCCTTAATCTGTGAACTACGAAGGCGCGCCGTATATGCGCATGCTTAGCCATGGGTCTAGCCCTATATTCAGGCATCGTAGCCGGTCAAGGGTCTAGTTCTCAACTGGAACCTCGTGAATTTCCTAATTGATCAAGAACAAGCTGCTTTGGTTTCAAAATTAGGCTAGTTTGATGCGATATGCACTTTTGTAGAGCGTTTTGGGCAATAATGTTTATTAAGTCTTAATACATATTACATATCAGCTTGTGTCAACTAGATATGAAGGATGTAGTTCCTGAACTATGATTTGGGACGTTGGTAACTTTTATTCTGGCTTGGAAAGTATCTGTGAGGAGGGAAGTGAATTTTCGCTCAGTTATTTTGCTCTTGTTGTAACATCGGCCCTTCTCGCCACGGGGGGTTTACTGGCCAATAATGTGCCCGTGATAATTGGCGCTATGTGCGCCGCGCCATTTCTGAGTCCTTCAAGAGCTGTTTGTGTCGGATGGGTGTACAAGAAGTGGAACATTGTCGTTAAAGGACTAATCAAACAATTACTTGGTTTGTTATCGATAGGGTCTGCTGTAGCGTTCTTAGTTACTCTATCTCTCTCACATTTGGTACCAGATATATTTGTAACGCCAGAAACAATAGCCAGAACGATACCGACCATCAAAGACGTTTGTCTAGCAATGTTCATTGCGATGTTATCTGGTGTTGTTGCCTCTTTTGTATTGGTTGCCCGCCGAAAAATGGTCTCAGATTCAAACCAACAAGTGCCATCAGTCAATTATACTAGACTCTTTGATGCGACGATAGGTGTTGAAATTGCAATTTCTTTGATTCCACCAGCATCGGTTGTGGGAATGGGACTCGCTTTTGGTCAGTCTGATCTATTCCACCATTCCCTTGGGCTATTGTTAGTTAATGTGTGGGGTTTAAACATAGGGGGTGTGATAGTCTTGTACTTATGGGGGATTAAACCCAAACCTCTGCAACTAGAAAAGAAAATTAGAAGAGTAACAGAAAAAACCATAAACGATGTCGTTAGAGCACATGAAATAAACCCAGAAGTAACACTTCGTAGCTATAATAAAGCAGATGTCTATGTTCGATTACATGCTTTCCAGATCCACGATCGCGAATATAGATCACTTGCAAAAACAGTTTCCAGAGAAATAGAAAAAGAAACAGGGATTTCGAATAATGTGAGGATAATCGCTACCCCAGTCAATGTGTATACCTCATAGAAAAACTAAAGACTCTAGTATGCGCACTCCTACTGTTTCCTGCCTCTCCTGTCTTCCATTCAATTCTGATGATTTGTGGGAGATCCGAAGCGGGCGGGAGAATTTTGAACCTCACCTGCACTGAAGATGTGCCCTGCAATATCCCCTTCTTTCTCTATTTAGGCGCAGGCTAAACAGTCTTTCCGTAGTTTCCAGCCAGAACGATGAAGTCGTCGTAATCAACGTCACCGTCAACGTCAAAGTCGGAGTTTGGTTCGTATGCCAGTTGTTCGCTGTTTGATCCGTAAGCTCCTGCTAGAACTATGAAGTCGTCGTAATCAACGTCATAGTCGCCGTCGGTGTCACCGGAAAGTGTCACAATTAAAGTTAGGAAGGCTGTGTTCCATAAGTCATTTGTATCCTTTCTTCCATTGCCGTTGCCTGAAAGACTTGAGGCGTACATTGTGACGGGTCCATAGCTCGAAGGTGCTGTCCAATTATATGACCAGCTTGCTTGAGACGTGCCGGTAGATGTATGCGTGATTTCTCCGCTATCTAACTGGGTGTTTGTAGAATCGGTAACTGTTAGCGTACCATCAGTGACTGACACATCTAAGCCTCTGTTAGCTCCAGGTCCACCGGTCGTTGCAACTGTATACTTGTACGTTGCGTTAGGAAACACGATGGTTGGACCGAGAATTTGGACCACCACTTCTGGGTCAGCAACCGGGGCGTGGCATTGTCCGCATCCATCAACTGAGTACCCAGATATTCCGCTGCTTCTTGCCAGGACCAAGATGTCATAAGACATTGCTAGCACGAAAAATATCACAGATACAAGAATTAGGATTCTGAATTTCTTCTTCATTACCTGTTTTTCCCTCTTCCTCTACTATTTCACGCGGTTTAATAAGTCCATAAGGAATATTAGCTATAGGACTAAAATTCACATAGTGAGGCTTGAAGTTCATGAGAACGGTGGATCTCAGGAGAATCATTCTGAAGATGTTCGGTGATAGAGAATTCTACGGGTATAGGATTCATAAAGAGCTCTTGTCTGCAGACATTAATATTGAGATTACTCGTCTTTACAGGATCCTGAACGAGATGATGAAGGAGGGATTGCTTGAAGCCCGCTGGGAGAGAAGTCCACTAGGGCCTCGAAAGAGGGTTTACAGTCTTGGTAGCAAGGGAAGGAAAGAGCTCGAATATATGATCATGGAAGCCATCAAGACAATCCATAGCTTCTATGGGCAGTACCTTACCAAACTTCCTCCCAACACAAACCCTATTGATAGCCTCTGCAGTGTAATCACAGATGAGTTGAGCGGACAGGGAAACATTGTCCACATTATTCCAAAATATTCACCGATACACGAGCGAATGATTTACGCGCTTCATGATAAAGCGCCTGGGAGAAAGATATACCTTGTTAAGCCAAGTTCGGTGACAGTGAAACTGAACCTTGAAAATCTCCTACTCTTGGACGGCACCTACGACAACATACCTTTGAAGAACAACTTCTGCGACCTCCTAGTGGTTATAGACCTTCCGAAAAAGGATTTCCTAAAGATCGCGCTCGAGGAATGGCATAGAGTTTTAAGTCAAAACGGACGGTTGGTGATAGTGACGCCTACAATCCTAACATACCAGCACAAAGATCCATTGACAATTGGTGACTTCGTAGAAAAATACGAACACGAAACCATAGAAAAGAGAGAGATGATTACCAAAGAATTCCTTCAAGCACAGCTCAAAGATCTCTTCAAAGAGTTTGAGGAAAGACGTATCGTTCACATGACCGTTCTCCAAGCAGTCGCGTGCAACTAGGTTTGTAGCGTGTGCATTGTTTATTTAAGAAGTAGCCAGCTCATGCCTATGTGCGCGCGCACATTTTGACCTATTTCAGCGATGCGCGTGCATGTACGCGTGCATGGAAACGTTTAATCTGAAGCTTCACAAAGTCTTTAATGTGGCGGGTGCGCTCGTTCATAGTATTTGAGAAGGTGTGTTCCAATGCAAATTAGGATACGTCCAGAGTCAATAAAAACTATACTCGACGATGCTGGGTGTGAGATTTCTCACGAGTCAGAGAAACAAGTAGTGGCTGTTAAACGCGTGAACTATGGGCGAATTTACATCAGGATAAAACGTCAAGCCGTGCCCTATGCGCTGGAGCCGGAGGAGCGCTTCTACTGGCTGGCTGATATTCATTTTGAAAAGGGCCTTCGCCCTCACCGTCTTTTCGACTCCAAGGAAGTTAGAGTATTCATAGAAAGATACGTCAACCCATTCACCGATTCGTTTCCCAAACGCGATCCTATTTCCCTCACGATAGATGGTACAAGAGCGTTGGCGATACATAAGAAAGAACTCCTCCTGCGCAAAGGATAATTAGTGGAGCATGCATGCATTGGCTAGACCTTCGGGAGTCCTGCATGTGCGCGCGCAAAAAGAAGAATGAAGGAACATTCTATCCCTTGAACAAGGAAACAATGGGAAGGCTATTCAAAGAGGAGTGTCAGGACTTTTGTACAAAGCATTATGCTTGTTATCTTGAGTTTACCAGTCGTCTAGTTCATCGTCAAAACCCCACTGACCCATATTTCTCGAATTTTAGAACAACCCTACATGAGGCGGCAATAAATGAGGGGGCAATAATATGGCAGAGGACATGAGAAAGATTCTAAGAATCCTGGAGAAAGTGCATAGGGTGAACTATTGCTCTTTCTGCCAAGAACCCCTTCTTGAAAGTGATAATCAAAGCTTTTGCGGAGAGTGTGGAAATCTCTTTTGTGAAGAATGTAGTGAGCATGAAATGGTTCGGACAAAAGACGGTAGACTAGTCTGCAACTATTGTATAAGAAGAAAGGGACTTGAGCTTGCATAAAAAGAGAGGTAGTCATTATGAAGTTTAGGATAGATGAGAAGGACGCGCTTATCATTGTTGATGTTCAAAGAGACTTTTGCCCTGGGGGAGCTCTACCGATTACAGAGGGTGATGAAGTAGTCTCAATCCTAAATGATTACATCAGGAAATTCATGAAGGCCGGAGCGCAGATCTACGCTACGAGGGATTGGCATCCCGATAATCACATATCCTTCAAGGCGCATGGAGGCAGATGGCCTCCTCACTGTATACAAGGAAGCGAAGGGGCGGAGTTTCATCCAGATTTGGAGCTCCCGGACAAAGTGAGGATAATATCGAAAGCGACGGATGTGTCTAAAGAGGCTTACTCTGGATTTGACCAAACCGAATTGGAAGATGACTTAAGAAAGAAAGCTATAAAGAGGGTTTTTGTTGGAGGACTTGCAACCGACTACTGCGTGAAGAACACTGTGATTGATGCTATCAAACTGGGATTTGAGACCGTATTGTTGTTGGATGCAACTCGCGGAGTTAACAGAGAAGACAGCGAAAAAGCGGTTGAAGAGATGATCGCATCTGGTGCGAAAATGGCTAGGCTGACAGAGCTAATCCGCGCGTATGCGCAAATGTAGAATGATTAAAGTAAGCCCTTTGCACATGCATGCAAATCATGATGCAACTTGGAAGTATCGCTATGAAAGTAGTTATTGTTGGAAGTGGATTGGCTGGCGTTACAGCAGCAAGAACAATAAGAGAAGGCGATCCCAAAACCAGGATCTCCGTTTATACGAATGAAAATTACTTTTACTATCCTCGTCCGAGGTTATATGAGGTTCTATCTGGAGAAGCGAAGCCTGAAGAAATTTGCATGTTTTCTGAGAAGTGGTACGAAAAAAGGGGTATCAAGGTCCACTTGAGCAAGACAGTAGTGGGCATTGAGACTGCCAAGAAGGAACTCCTACTGGAAGACGGCTTAAGGGTAGACTATGACAGGCTTCTCCTTGCAAGCGGGGCGCACCCGTTTGTGCCGCCCATTAGGGGCGTAGAAAAAACCGGTGTTTTCACTCTCCGCTCTATGAAAGACGCCCTAACCGTAAAGGAACATACAAAGAAAACAAGGGAGGCCATCATCATAGGAGGCGGACTTCTTGGTTTGGAATTTGCCACATCCCTAAGAAAACTGGGCCAGCAAGTTGAGGTTGTAGAAATCTTCCCGAGATTGCTGCCAAGGCAACTCGATCAGGATGGAGCAATGATGTTGAAAGACCGAATTGAAACTCGTGGCATAAAAATCGTGTTAGGGGCCACAACAGAGGAAATTTTGGGTAAAGAAACGGTTTCTGGTATTCTACTTGACAATGGAAAAGAACTTTCTGGCGACTTCGTTTTGATTTCTGCGGGAGTGAGGCCTAACACGGATCTGGCTGCGGAGGCCGGGATCAAGGTAGAAAAAGGCGTCGTCGTTGATCAGTACCTGCAAACCAGCGCTAACGACGTCTATGCTGCCGGGGACGTAGCTGAATTTGATGGACGAGTCTACGCCATTATTCCAGCGGCGATGGAACAAGCAAGGATAGCAGCCACGAACATGTTGGAAAAGGAAAAGCAGGCCTATGAAGGCACGATCCCATCCAATACATTGAAGATTGTTGGTATAGACCTAACTTCCATGGGGCTAGTCAACCCAGAGGGGTCTCAGTATGAAGAAATCAAAAAAATCGACGAAGAAAGGGGCGTCTACAAGAAAATCGTTTTGCAACAAGGTAGGATCGTCGGAGCCATAATTTTGGGAGATAGAAAGGGCGTTACGCCGATAAAGAACTTAATGGATCAACAAGTAGAAGTCACAAAATACACTGATTTCCTCTTAGAAGATAACTTCGACTACGGTAAAATCTTCTAGCGCACGCATGCTCTTTGCGCGAGGGGATTGTATTGGATGCACGCGCGCCGCATGCGCAAGCAAAAGTTGAAGAAAGAAGAATGCCGTAAGGCTTAAATCTTGAAAATTGTCAGGCATTAAGGACAAGCATCCTCCAGAGATGAAATCATCTTGAGCGGGACAGAAGCGACCAATAACTGGTTTGCTAGACGTGCGGAGGCAGAGGCTAAGAAAGACGTTATCCCATATTCTGAGCGTGTCGGAAACATCGTTGGAGTTGCGATTGGCCTCTTGATTGTGTGGTATTTCGTTGCTCACCAGACGGGGTCAACAGGTTTTTTTACTTCAAAATTCGCCACTTTGGAGATGCTCTTGTTCTATGGGTCTCTGACGCAGGGGATTGTTTCAACTGCCTTGAAAGGGTTGTTTGGCCGCAAGAACCTTGTTCGTCTCTTTGACGTATTTGGGGCCATCCTTGTCACTGTGGCCATTGCTTGGCTCTTTATGGTTTTTCCATTTGATTTTGCCTATCTTGCGGACGTGTTGCCGAGTTTCCTGAGATTTCTGTTGCAGTGGATTTCAAACGACATCGCCAGAGTGTTGATGGTGCTAGGAATCATTGCGGCTCCTATTATGGCGATCTATACTGCTTTATTTTATGTTCTAGTTCGCAGGGAACTCCGCAAGCCAACTCTGAAAACTGCGTAGCGACACCCATTCATTCCCCCTTCTCATGCACACATGATCTGCGAACTGTTAGTCTATAATAATTCCATGTTATGGCTACACAGACATAGATCACTAGAGAGGCTATGCGCGCGCATAAGTAACACCAAGGCGATTATAGACAATGGTCATAACTTGGTGGAGAAGCCCCTCAAGTTAACAGAAAGATGTACACGCCACCATTTTAACGGCTCATTTGTCCTGGTTGGGGTGAATGCATGCGAGCATTCCTATTCTTTTGCGCTTACTCGGCGGGTGCAAATATTTAGATAGAATTAGAAGATAATTCCATTCATGGTGCCACTACTATCGCTGATCATCTTCTTTTCTGGGTATCTTATCGGTTCTATATCATTCACTCGAATAATCGGAAAACTTGTATTGCCAGGAGAAAACCTTGAACGTTCAACGGTTCAGGTGGAAGGAACAAATGAATACTTCAGTTTTCGCTCGGTAAGTGCCACAACAATAAGAGCCCGAGCAGGAGCTAGATATGGAGTAATCACTAGCATCCTAGACCTATTGAAGGCGGCGATACCAATTGCAGTAGCTTTGAATTGCCTTGATTCTCAAGCATATGCTTATCTTCTGTCCACATCCATTATTCTCGGGCACGATTTCCCGGTTTACTATAAATTTAGAGGAGGAAGAGGCCTTTCATGTCTTCTAGGAAGCCTGATATTTTTCGATTGGACCTCGATTCCTATAGCCTTAGCCTCAAGTACGGGAATAGGTTTGTTTGTGATGGATGACGTTTTTATCGCATACCTCTCCATGCCAATATACCTCATCCCATGGACTCTTTTGACCAGTGGAGCAAGTCAATTCTCAGCTTACGCCATTGCTGTAAACGCCATTTATTGGTTTGCCCTCATTCCTGAGATACAAGAATTTATGAAATTCAGGAGAACAGAAGCATATAAGAAAGCAAAGAAAGCAAGGCATGAACGAACGAAAAAGAGGATATCAAAAATTCTTCTAAAGCTCAGAATCAAAAGAAAATAGCCTTGCGAGCGCAGCCTTTACTTTGTGTGGAGATCAAGCTTGCGTACATTTCAGTATGCCTGCTCAAGCTTGCGCGCGCGCAGGTTCAGGCGCCCCGTCATGGGCACCATATGTTGGTATTGTTGATTTCGACCTTGATTCAGTTCGTGGACGTTCGATAATCGAGACTTCTCCGGTGTAGCCATTTACTGCCACTGGCGTCTCGTCTTTAAGCTCTGTGATGCCTTTTACAGAAACAACTGCAGGAATGTTATACTCTCTTGCCACTATTGAGCAATGAGAAAGCATTCCACCAGATTCAGATATTACCGCTTTGGCTTTTGTAAACAGAGGGGTCCAACTAATATCTGAATAGGGTATTACTAGTATGTCTCCATCTTTTATCTTGTTAAAATCCTGTATGCCTCTTGCGACCTTTATTATACCTTTGCAATATCCTCTTGAAGTAGGCAGTCCTTTCAACTTGCTAGATACTTTGTTCTTTGTCAACGGAACAGGAGGAGAGTCTCCGTATATTATGTCCGGGAGAATTATGTCCTCATATTTGATGATTTCTGTCTTCCTTTTTTTCAGGTTGACCTTGTATTCAACAGGCATGGTTCCTAGTTCTCTTATGCGTCTTATTTCTTCTAGTTTCAAATAGAATATGTCTTGTTCTTTTTCTATGAAACCATTTTCTTTGAAGAGTTTCGCGAGATGTAGGAAATAGGGCCTAAATAGACCAATCCCGTAGCTGTAAACAAAAGATATTCGCTCTCTAAATTCTCTGTAGCTCGATGCCTTTCTATATGTAAATTTGAGAAACGCGCCCCTGATCGGGCTTTTCACCAGGGCATGAATATCTACTTTGCCAGTTTTTGCAGCCTTCGATTTCTCAAGACTCACTATCATTTTCAGTATAGTTTCAGGCGTTTCTCTCCAGGTTAAGGTAGAAAAGTCATTTCCACTATCGCTTAAGTGTCCAAACTTGAGCAAGAATCTTTCAACTTCTTCCTTGAATTCTTTCATTTCAGATTCTTTGGAGAGATCTTCGTAACTCATCCCTTTCATTTCATGCTTTAGATGTTGAGCCAACGCGTCATATTTATCATGTAGGATCGACAAGTGATAATTTGGATCAATATCCCTTACTTCTTGTGTTACGTGATCAAAATCAATTGCTTCGATACCTACGCCGATACTCTCCAATTGTCTCTTTAGCATAGCGTTATAGAAACCCATAAGCAGTTGTGCGATTATGACAACGTACGAGGTCTCTTTGTTTGCTTTCACTAGCTCACCTATGCGCCGCAGAGTCTCTCTTGCATCCAGTTTCTCAATGTTCAGGGAGCCAAAATACTCATATTTTTTCCTTTGTTTTGTCAAGAATTTCTCTATCTCTTTTTCGTAGATGATTTTCTTTAGAGCGAAGAGGATAATCTTGGGTAAATACTTGAAGGTTTTGGCGCCTGGTTTGAACTTTGGTTTTTCTCTTCCTGCAACCTGAATTCCCATCAATAGTTCTACGGATTCTCGGGGCATTCCCAGAAGTTCAAATATGTCCCCTACCACACCCATGTTGAAGTACGCTCTATAATAGAAGGGCTTTGCCAAGTTGTTTATGTCTATGTTTCTTGCATCTTTGCCGATGAGCTCCATGAACAATTTTTTCCAAGAAGTGTTCACCACGGGTATGTTTACTGACCAGATAAGCGGTTTTATGATACCTGGCAAAAATTCTTTGGATATCCTGTTAGAATAAAGATCAATGTTCTTCAATTTGATTTCTCGAAGTTGTAGCCAGTAAGTTTCTTTCCCATCGTACACCCACTCCAAACTCACCGGCTTTCCGCATTTCTTTTCTATTCTCTTGGCCTGTGCAACAATCTCACATATTATCGGGGGGACGGTTTCTTTGTCCTCAGGTTTTTCAATCCATTTTCCCCATTTGTAGACCCACCGATCCGGTGTTGTTTCTTCCTGTGATGGTACATCTTTGAAACCTAAAACCGACTCTATTAAGACTTCATTCATTCCATTTACGGGGTTTTTTGTGAAGACTACGCCTGAGATTTCCGGGTCTACCATTTCTTGAATGATTATTGCTGGTCTAGCCTCTTGATCGCATTTGGCTCTGGTGGACCGCCATATGTCCTCTATGGCCTCAACGATGGGTCTTGAGCCCTTCAAGTTCAAATATTTCCTACATCGACCATAATAGTCGCTCGCCGCATCTTCCATGCTTGCTGAAGGATTTATGGCAAAATGCTTGTTACTATCTATCAGGTTCTCAACTTCTTTCTCCAAAATCTCCAAGACCTGATTTCTTCCAGAAACATGTTCTTCATACGCTCTGAAGGTGCATACGTATGTCTCAGGTATTCTGAACCCGTTCTTGCTCAGATAGCCCAATCTACTTGCCCTGGCTCCAACCTTTGAATCCCCGACATCGGTCACATTTCTGATGTATCTATCTCTTGCGAAAAGTTCCCTAAACTTGTTTGTAGCCTTGTAATGTGCAATTTCGTCTCTGCTTTTGTCAAAATTGAGATAGAATAGAATTGCTACTGCTATCCCAAAAACGGCAAAGGGTATGGTTTGTTCTACAGAAAAAAGGATAACGGGTATGAGAGAATTGTTGATCATAGAGGAATTGTAAGAGTTCTTGCTGATTTTGTACACGATTAACCATGTTGCTGCCAAGATAAGAACTGAAATTGGAGCCAATATCAGCAATGTACATATCAAAACAGTTCTTCCCATACCTCCTCTGCCCTTAAGAAACACAGAGAAATTGGTACCGAGTATGGCGGAAAACACGAACACAAGAGAGGTGACTAAGTCACCATCAGAAGTATAGTTGGATACAAACAATGGAAGTAATGCTTTTGATGTTTCGCCTACCACCGTCATAAAACCAGCAGGTAGACCGCCGACCCAAAAAGCGTTGGCAACTCCAACATTCCCAGTCCCCTTTTCATAGATTATCTTACCCTTGATAACATAGGTGAAAATTAGAGCAAAAGGAACTGAACCATAAACATAGAAAAGTAGCACAAATAATGTTTTGGAGAGTGAAATCCTAAAATAAATCAGGCTTGCCAGCAAAAACGCCAGAACAATAAACAGGGGGCGAGCCCTAGGAAAAAGAGTATCTTTCATTTTTTCGCTTACCCAGAATAAATTATTTGTATTTTCCATTATTTATTTGTATAGTATGCTCCCCTATGCTTTCTTGGAAACATTTTGGTTCTTGCAACCCTCAACGTCCATCATGCAATTGACGAATTTTGAGGTTAGCTATCCATGCGGGTTCCATGTTACCAATGATCATAATGGACTATTTCTTCCAAGGGTTTCCGATTGGTCACGGGGCCTTTCTTTTCTGCGGGGTAACCCAAGGCTGTCATAACAAGCACACGCGCTTCCTCGGGAATCTCCAGAATCCTCTTCACTTCCTCTTCTCTGAAGGCACCAATCCAGCAAATTCCGAGTCCTTCCGCCCAAGCAGCAAGAACCAGATTCTGCGCGGCAATGGCGACATCCAACTTCCAGTATTCTTCTCCATCGTCTCTAACCCAAGCCTTTTCCGGAAAGGCGCATTCCACGATTATCACAGGCGCAAACCAGTCCTGGTTGCAAGCGGTCCTCAGTTTTTCCTTTACCTCGGGATCTGTCACCAGTATGAAACTCCAAGGTTGGCGGTTTAGCGTCGACGGCGCCAGCCTAGCTGCCTCAATAATCTTCAGCAACTTCTCCTTCTCGACAGATTTATTTTGGTATTTTCTTATGCTTCGTCGAGTTCGAATAGCCTCAAAAACATCCATCTTTCTTAGCCTCATTTTTCGCGCAAGTTCTTCTAATCATAGCCTACCTGTAATCTACAAAAGAGCCTCATAAGTCTATGTGACTGTTATCACACAGCAACAGACACTCAAATAATCATATGAATCAACCAAGAAAAATGAAAGCGAGAAATCTCTGTCTTGTCCTGTTGCTTATTCTTCCACTATCGGCTGTGCGTGACGTTTTCGCTCATACACCTGACAAACCAACCGGCAATGCGCGCAATTGTATGTGACTGTCACACAACAGCAACATAGACTTAAGTATCTGTCTCTCTAGAAGACTACAAGATTTCGCCTATGAATCTAGTAACATACGTTGGAGGAGCGAGAAAAATCAAATAGGTTTCAATCAGAAACTGCAAAATGGGCAGGGCCTCGATTTGAAAAATATTGGATCGATTAGAAGGATGCTGTCTCCTACCTTCGTGGTCTTTATGACCATCTTCATAGACATAACTGGATTTGGGATGATCATTCCTCTCCTGCCATTCTACGCTGAGACCTTCCAGGCAGGACCCGCCGCGTTGGGTGTTCTCGTAGCCTCATTTTCTATGATGCAGTTTATTTTCTCTCCAATTCTGGGAAGATTTTCAGACAATGCGGGAAGGAGACCCGTTCTACTGCTATCAATCCTGACCTCCAGCGTAAGCTTCATCCTCTTTGCACTGGCAAATTCGTTTCTTATGCTGCTTCTCTCGAGGATGATAGCTGGAATGGCTACGGAATCAGCAGTAGCCCAAGCTTACATAGCAGACATAACCAGCGAAAAGGAAAGGGCCAAAGGAATAGGCAGAGTAGGAGCGGCGTTCGGCGCAGGGTTCATAATCGGACCTGCTATAGGAGGGTTCCTCAGCGTTTACGGGTTCTCAGCGCCTGGCTTCGCCGCTTTTGCTCTTGCGTTATTAAACTTCCTTTTCGTTTTCTTGTTCCTCCCAGAGCCAACTAAAATCGTAAATAAGGACACTCGAATAGAACCAGCCCCGACTGCAGGTTACTTGCGCAGACTTCTTGATGCACTTCAGAAGCCACTGATAGGTGCCACGCTTGTCATCTTCTTTATAATAACCCTGGCGTTTTCTGCTATACCTGTAGTCTCACCTCTACTTGGAAAATCATTTTTCGGCTTCGAAGAGACTGAGATGTCATATGTTTTCGTTTACGTTGGGCTCGTTCAGATTGTTCTGCAAGGCTTCCTAATTGGAATACTGGTGAGGAGTGTTGGCGAAGAAAAACTCATAGCCTTCGGATCGCTGCTCATGATGATGGGTATGTTTCTCATGCCCCTGACTCCAAATATTTCGATTTTTCTTGCTTCAATAACGTTGATAGCTTTCAGCATTGGAACTATGAATACGACTGTCTCAAGCTTTATTTCAAAAAGAACCTCCCCGGACGAACAAGGAGGCATTTTGGGTGTGGCCCAGTCTGTGAGTAGCATCGCACGGGTTCCAGGACCACTAATAGGTGGCTTTGTTTTTCAATTTGCAGGTCTGGCTGCTCCATTCTTCCTAAGTGCAACCATGTTGCTGGTGGCGTTTGGTCTCGGTTGCCGGGTATTTCAAGCATGCGTCCGTCGTAACCGAAAAACTGCGGTTCGTCAGCGTATCCAAAGCCTCGAAGCGAATCAACACGTACGATGATTATGCGCGAGGTATCCTAACTCTGTCGTAGATTGCAGGCGCGTTGAAGGGTTTGTCTTCGACTTCAAGTGTCTTGAGTGCTGTGCAAGCTCGATTGAGTGGAATCCTTTTGTTCCTTGAAACGGAGTGCTACTGAATTGATGCAGAAACGAAGACCCGTGGGTTTGGGGCCGTCCTTGAAAACATGTCCAACATGTCCGTCGCACCGGCTACACAAAACCTCAGTTCTACGCATACCCAAACTATTATCGGTTTTCATTTCGAGACTTTTCTCGGAGATCGGAGAGGTAAAACTCGGCCAGCCGGTGCCTGAATCAAATTTTGTGTCCGAAGAAAATAGTTTGTTGCCGCAACCAGCGCATACGTATATTCCTTTTTTCTTGTTGCGCAGATATTTTCCAGTAAAAGACCGTTCGGTTCCTTTTTCCCTGAGGACATGAAACTCTTCTGGAGTCAAAGTTTTTCTCCACTCTTCCTCAGATTTTTTTGTCTTTTGTTCCAAATTTATAACAACTCGAAAATTCGCGTTTTTATATACCTACTACTGTTTTTGTCATCACTTTTTGTAGTAAACAGTTGAAACTATTAAGTTTACTTGACTGTTAACCTGAAACAGAAACCAAGTTAATATAATTGTGTTGCACTATCTTGTCGCAATCAAGTGTACAAGAGTTGACATGAAGGGCAGAAGAAGCTTATTCTCCTTCTCTTTCCAGTTCTTTTTCTCTCAACCTTTATCTTGCATTGATCACATTTTCTTCTTCTGTAGATTTTGAGGTAGGGATTTAACACTCTTCCTTTTTTCCGAACCTGGTAAAAGAGCAGGGAAAACTGCCTGGTTTTGACAATAGCTTCTCTCAGCTTCTCTTCAGGAATCTTACCGACAACACTCAAGGGCTGCAGCCTTGCCATGAAAAGCGCCTCGTTTTTTATTATGTTTCCCACACCTGCAAAAACACTTTGATCAAGAAGAACGTCACAAATCACTTCACCTTTCATTTTCATGGATAGCTTCAGAACCTTGTCGAAGTTCCACTTTTCAGAGGTGATGTCTATTTCTTCATCATAGAAGTGGTTTACATCGTCATTGTTGAGAATCTTCACTGAGCAATTGTAAAAGTTCAGCATTCCCCTTCGAAATACGAGAGAAAGTCTTGGCGTGGCTCCTTTCTTTTCCTCGTTTATTCTGTAGCTTCCAAACATGAGAAAGTGGATTTTGAAAGACGCATCAAAGAATTTTATGAATAAAATTTTGCCTCTGCTGAAAACGTTCTCAATCTTCTTTCCTTCAACACCTTCTTTTTCTATTCTCGCGTCTCCGGACGCTAGTTTGACAATCTTTCCTTTGAAAACTGCGAGTTCTTCCGCAACAATTCGAACCGAAGGCCCTTCCACGTCTTATTTCCTCGATTCTAAGTATGAAACCATCAGTCAAAAATAACTCTATTTGATTATTGGATATGGGCAGTTGCATGATTCGCGAAGAGAGGGTGAAGAAACTCAACAGCAAAGAGACGAGGAATGGTAGGTACGTTCTGTACTGGATGCAAGCATCGCATAGAACCGAATACAACCAAGCTCTTGAGTACGCAATTATGAAAGCGAACAAAAGGAATCGAGCTGTTGTTGTGTATTTCGGCCTAACGGATTTTTTCCCTGAATCGAACGAAAGGCATTATCACTTCTTGCTGGAAGGACTCAGAGAGGTCCAGTCCTCTCTCAAAGAGAAAGGAACAGCGATGGTGGTGAGGCATAGTTCACCCGAATTGGGCGCGATTGAATTATCAAAAGATGCTTCACTAGTTGTCGTCGATAGGGGATACCTGAGAACACAGAGGAGATGGCGAAGCGACGTGGCGCAAACTATCGATTGCCCTCTAGTTCAGGTCGAGAGCGATGTAGTTGTTCCCGTGGAGGCGGCTTCACCGAAGGAAGAATATTCTGCGGCCACCTTTAGACCAAAGATCAAAAAGAAACTAGATTCTTATCTTCTCCCATTGGAAGAGAACCGCCCAAAAGTCGATTCTCTTCAACATGACTTTGACTCTTTTGAAATCGAGGACCCGGGAAAAGCGGTCTCGAACCTTGAGATTGACAGGAGTGTAAAAAGAGTAAAAGCTTTTCACGGCGGAGCAACCGAGGCTAAGAAGCGTCTCGAGGATTTCTTGAAAAACAAATTGGACTACTATGAAGAATTTAGGAACGACCCAACAAAAGAATTTCTTTCAAATATGAGCCCCTACCTTCATTTTGGACAGATATCACCCATCTACATAGCCTTAAAGATTTCAGAAACTAGCAGCCTTGGAAAAGACGCTTATTTGGAGGAGCTCATCGTAAGAAGGGAATTAAGCGTGAACTTCGTCTTTTACAATCAAAATTATGACTCTTTTGATGGGCTTCCCAACTGGGCGAAGAAAACATTGAAAGAACACGAGAAAGACCCACGGAAATACATCTATACTCTTGAAGAACTAGAGAACGCTGAGACTCATGATCCGTACTGGAATGCTGCTCAGAAAGAGATGAGAATCAAAGGGAAGATGCATGGTTATATGAGAATGTACTGGGGAAAGAAAATCATTGAGTGGACCAAAACTCCGGGGGAAGCTTTCAAAATCGCCCTCTACCTCAACAACAAATACGAACTTGACGGTAGAGGCCCAAATGGGTTCACCGGCGTGGCTTGGTGCTTCGGAAAGCATGACCGCCCGTGGAAAGAAAGACAGATTTTCGGGAAAATAAGGTACATGAATGCAAACGGCCTGAAAAGAAAATTTGACGCAGACCTATACGTGGAAAAAATAGGACATATCAAGTGATGCACGCGCGGCCGTGTGCATGTCTGATGTAAGAGGAGTTGGATCTCTATTTCCAGTAGTCCTTTCCATCACAATATGTGGTCATTGCTTCTATATCCATTAAATCTTCAGGATAAGGCTCAAAAAGAGATTGCTTGGCGAGGTAATCTTCTTTGAATCTGATTATCCATGCTCTCAGTATGCCTATGTTTACGCTGAAAGGAAGCTTCCCCGCCCTGTAGTTTTCGAGCGAATCAAGAAAGAATGACTTTTCCTCTTTTGACAGCCTGTTGGAGAAATATCCCATAGCGTTCATCAGCGCGTTTATGTTTGAGCCACACCTCGGTGGCTTTCTAAGTGCCCTAAAGAAATGTTGTTCGTAATCTCTGATTGTTTCGGCAAAAGTTTTGCTTTTTTGATTTGCAACTGTCTTACCTAGTTTTCTCAGTTCTTTTTGGTTGTAGGTTTTGAGCAGCAGTTTGTTTTCGGAATGAAAGCCCAATAGATCGCTTAGAGAATCTGACGCTTTGGTTTCTCTGAAGTTCGCAATTGTGAAAAGTTTTGTCAAGAAATGCTCCTTTATTCGGGGATTCCTTAGACGGCCTTCGTCCTCAACGGCTAAGTCAGAGAATCTTTGTAAGACTGCTCTTCCGAAAAGTCCTGGACCTTTCGATGTTGGCGCAACCTTCCTATTTGCGCTTGGGTAAACCTTTGCATCTTTGATGGCGCTGGTTGGTGAACGGCTTTTCAGTATAAAACCATCAACTTCTTGTAAAGAATCCAAAAATGAATGAGCGAACTCTATCATCTTATCTGTCAGGTCAAGATTTGTTGCAGATTGTATAAGCCTTGGTTCGCCTTTCACTGACACTATCCGCAGTGGATCGCGAGGTGTTCCAAGTCCTATTTCGACTTCTGGACAAACAGGAATAAAGTCCACGTGTGGCATGAGTTTTTTGACAAAAACGCTCGAAATTATGCCGCCATCGTATCTGACCTTCTCAAACTCGAGGCACTTGCTAATGACTACCTTTGGCCTAGAGAAATTCCTCATCTGAAACATCTCCTTGTGCATCATTACGTTTTCATATATTAACACGCGGACACAAGGATTAAACGCGCGTTTGAATCTAGAGGAAGTTCTTAGATGAATAGTGTCACGTCTGCTTCGGCGGCAATCTCAAGGAAAGTTGCGGCACCGACGATTTCTTCAACTTCAGGGATCAAGTCCTCCTTTTTTATGCCAAACATCCCCATTGATGGACTACATGCGTACATCTTGAAGAGTTTAGATTGCTTCAAGCGTTTTAGCATTTCATAAGGGGTCGGATATTTCATCCTTTCCAAGTTTTCTCTCATCTTTCCTTCCAAGTGTTTGTATGTCGCTGGCAGACCAGCCTTCTCCATAGCTCCCTTTACAAGCATCTGCAACCCAAAAAAGGTGAAGTATAAATGTGCCTCCATGTCCATGGCGATAGCTGTGGAGGCCAAAATAAACGCACAATAAAGCTTGTCAACTGTTCCACTTTCAACAACAATTGCCAGTCTTTTTCCTTCTTTCTCACTCATACCAGACAGCCCCCTCGTTTGCACGCACGAAACATTGTCTTTATCTTCATATTATGAAGATTTAAGTTTATGTGACTGTTGGATAGCAGCAACATAACCTTGAATGATAGACGATACGTGACAAAATTGCGCGCGCGCGCGCAAATTCTTGTGGATGCGCTGCGCGCGTTTCTTTTGAGGCAACAAACATTGCGGTACATGTTGCTGTTGTGTAACAGTCACACACTCTTATAAGAAGCTCTCCATGCTAAAGATATTTGTCGAACAAAAAGGAGGGATAGACTTGAAGAATATAGTTGAGACAGCAATTGAAGCAGGCTCGTTTAAGACCCTCGTGAAGGCAGTACAAGCCGCTGAACTTGTTGACACTCTGAGTAGCAAGGGGCCTTTCACTGTTCTCGCTCCAACCGATGATGCTTTTGCCGCGCTGCCAACAGGAACCGTTGAAGGACTTCTGAAAGACAAAGAAAAACTGGTCTCAATTCTCACATATCACGTGGTTCCCGGCAAAGTTATGTCCTCTGACGTTGCGAAACTCAAATCCGCAAAGACTGTCCAGGGTCAAGAAATCAAGATTGATGCTGCCAAATGGCATCTCCACAGGAACGTCAAGGTGAACGACGCAAACGTGATCAAGACTGATATAGAGTGCACTAACGGAGTCATCCATGTCATCGACAAAGTAATACTCCCCAAATAAGGAGGTGACCATA
>CAYFXU010000030.1:8916-19404 GCA_964347145.1 uncultured Candidatus Bathyarchaeia archaeon | reverse complement strand
CTATTTTGATAGTGGGTATCTATTGTGGTGACCAGTGGAACCCCCAACTGGTTGTGCAAACTTGGGTTACATAAGTGGGAAGATTATGGCGAATCAGTTGTGCTTACGCGGAGAGAACCGGTCTCGCATGTATGGCCCACAGGCGCGGCGCATCGCAGATGGCGCAAATGGGGAGGTATCCCTAAGAAGATGCTTGGGAAAAAAGTGCGTACCAAAAGAAAATGCTTGCGATGCGGAATTAATATGAAGAGGATTTTGGCGAAAAATCCAGATGAGACCTTATCATCTGTCGGTTGGGTACTCCTACCAAAATTCGATGAAGAAACATATGAAGAATCCCAACGCGAAATAGCAAGACGTAAAATGATTAGATAGGACTTGCGCGCGCATCTCTTCTTTAGTTGATAACCTTGATTTCAACATGTGTCGGCACAAAACATAACTTCTTGTCACAGGCAGGGCACTTGCCATCATAAATCTCAACGATTTCGTAAGGAGGTTTCAATTCTTCTCCCTCGTAAAGAACAGTGCCACACTTTTTACAGATCATAAGTTGAGGCAAAGATTTTGCCGCCTTAGAACATAAGGTTGCCAGTTATTTGGTCAGAAGAAGTTGAAGGGTTTGATAGGCCTGAAGGAATCTCAGACCCTTCTCGGTAGTATGATATGAGTTTCCTATTCTGAGGAAACCGATTTCCAGTAGGTCGATGAGGAATCTCTGAGTCATACGCCAGCTTAGGTTGCAACGATACATTATGTAGGTCTTTGTTGCCCCGTTTTTCGCTGCACGCAGTATTTCAGCCATTATCTCAAAACGGTTTCTTCTCATCCTTCTACACCTTAGCTCCCAGGTAAGCCTAAAGGTCAACTCGAAATCGATATTTATGACTTAAGACGCAACGTAAACAGCCAAAGGAGAGAGAGTAAAGTGAAATTGACAGTTAACCATAGAAGAATATTCTATTGATCGCGGACTGGTCTGTTCAAAGCTATGGTTGTCTAGAAACTCTATTATTGCCGCCCCTGGCCTGGCGTCTGAACTTCTTGTGCATACTCAGTTTTTCCTCAATCAAAAACCTCTTCAACTCTTGAAGTATAGGCATATTCGCCATTTCATGTTCGGTTATCTTTTCCCAGATTATTCCTTCAGGTTGAGCAAACTGCTTCCTCACCCGGACTATTTTGCTGGGCGTGATTATTGCATCTACCACGAAGTCGTGCTCCTCTTTTGGAGCCTCGTCAATTATCTGAATGTCATGAACCGTCGTGAAAATGGGAGTGGCCTCATCTACCAAATCGAGGACCCTCAAAATCCCATATTCCATCTCACTGTATCCTCCACCCTTGCCGACTCTTGCCCCATCCTTAGAGACAGCCACAGATCCAGCAACTATCAAATCAACATTAGGCAACTCTTCAAGAGGGCAAAGTCTTCCATGTTTGAAGGCTCCTCTTATTGTGGAAGCCTTTGCGAAGAATCTTCTTGGAATTTTAGTTGGATCCAAAAGCATGAAACCCTTTCTCAGCCTAGGTGCTGGCATGATCAACACTTTTCCACTTAGGAGAACACTTCTCCTTACATGGGTCTGAGGAGAGTCTGGGTTGACTTTGACTACTCCAGCATTTTGAAATTCAGGCTGACTAACTAGTTTTCTTGCAGCCCTCTCAGAACCTTCAAAATTGGGAATCCTGCCAGCAATGGGTTTCGGAAACCTAGAAACTCCAGACTCTTCCATCAACCTCCAGACTTCTTCCCGAATAGCTTTCTTGTCCTTCAAAAGAGATGCCACTCCACCCAACCCAGATAAACTGGAAAGAAATAAGGGTCAAGGTTCGTTAAGAACATTAGTTATAACCTCACCAACTTCAAAATTTCCCTTCTTAACGCTTAATAGTTGTGATTCCCTTAGTTGCTTCAATGGATGCGAACGCATGAAGCTGTATTTGGTTCAGCATGCCAAATCTACGAGTAAAGAGGAAGACCTGACAAGACCTCTCTCAGACATAGGACGGGAAAACATCAAGAAAATCGCAAGGCATGTCGGAGACCACCTGCAAATCCAAGTTGACCAGATTGTCCATAGCGGTAAGCTGCGAGCTAAGCAGACGGCGGAGGTTCTGGCTAGACATCTAAACCCCTCTAGAGGCGTGGTGGCTGATGAGAACTTGGAACCTTTGGCTGATCCAAAAGTTTGGAAGGAACGGCTGGTCGAATCCAATAGAAACATCATGTTGGTGGGTCATCTGCCACATCTGAGCAAGCTTACTTCCCTTTTGCTTGTTAGTGATGAAGACAAAAAGGTGTTGGCCTTTAGAATGGCGGGCGTAGCCTGTCTTGAACGTGATCAGCAGGGTACCTGGTCTATTCAGTGGATTCTCACTCCGGAAACAATGCCCTGAACATTTCATATGCAGTCAAGCGTACTAAAAGATCCAGTTGTCTTAGGTGTCATAAAGCGCGCGCGTTTTGATTATATGTTCCAATTTTTGGTACATGCTGTTCTATTGCATAGTATTAAATCACTTTTGATCTTCTTCCTATCTTGTGGTGAGATTGCCTGCATCTAAGGATGCAAATCGGAGAGGTGCCGTCCCGAGGCTATTGAGGGGCGAAGGTTTCCTTTGGCCAGGGTTATGTTGGCTTCCTTCTCCTTTCTCTCTCCTCTTCTCCTCACTCAATAGCGGGAAAGCGTGTACACCGAGATCGTTGGGGAGCAAAATATTACTTCCTAGGGTTTCTCACCCATCTTCGCGCGCGCACATATGATGCATGCGACCGTTTTGTCATAAGTGTGGCGCTGTTCTTTACGAAGGGGTAAAGATCAAGGCTCCTTATGAGATCCTTTCGGACCAACTGTAACGGAAAATGCCCCTAATGCGACAGAAAATTATCTTTCATACCGAAAACAGTTCAAATCAGAGCTGACGACTGCAAAAGCAGAGGGAGTAGATTGGGCAAGAGAAAGCGGAAGTAGCTTCCCTCTTTTTCTATTACCGCATGCACGCATACCACGGTTACATAAGCCTTGTTGCACTCACGCATGAGCGAATTTATCTTGGTTTTTGTCTATAACAAACTGGAAACATTCAGACACGACCGCGCGCGTGCGCATCTAGAGTTTTGTTGTTTAGTCCACGTCAACTGGATGTTTACAGTTGCGGCACCTTTTTGCTCCCCTAAATAGTTTGTAGCCACAGTGAGGACAATGGTAGCGTTTTTCTTCTTCATCCATCCATCCGTCAGTTCCAAGTTTTCTCCAAGTCGGGATTGCGCGTAATATCACTTTTTTTCCGATAGGAATGGGGAAACTCTCAATAAACTTGCAGGGAAAATCATTGCATTGGTGACACCCCTCGATACTTTTCTTATTTGCACAATCCCTGATTGGACAGACCTCACAGTATGCAAATGGTTTATCAGAGAGACACCCCTCGCACTTAACCTCGTCTACTAGTACGCCATAAACACCCGCTAGTCTCTCTTTGAACTTGATATTATCATCTCTGTGGGCGATATAGACACCACAGACACCGCAATATAAACCGCAAGGTGCTGCCAGCTTCTTTTTGTTTTGGATTTTCTTTGTCATGCCATGTTTTCAGGAATCTATTGTTTAAATGCCTTTTGGGATACACCATTAACGCCAGTTCTATTTCTAATAGCGCGCGCGTATGTCAATTTTCGCGCGTTTCACGTTAAACTGGTGGCGTGAGTTAAGAAATTTTGGAAAGCATCATTCATAATCTGGATTTACTGCAAGAAAAATGGGGAACACAATAGCGCGCGCATGCTTCACATGATTACCGTCTCAATCTTGTCCATGGCTTCTGAAATTTTCTTCATAGAGTTGGCGTAGGAGATTCGAAAATATTTCTCTCCTTTCATGGAGAAAGTTGTACCGGGCATTACTGCCACTTTGGCCTTTTCGATGAGTAGCTTTGCGAAATCTGAAGAGTCCATGTCTAGAAGAAGTCTTGGATAGAGGTAGAAAGCACCTTTCGGTTTGGTTACGTAGAAGGCGTCCATTTCTTTCAATCGGTCGATCATAAGGTTTCGCCTCTTTCTGTATTCCTTCACCATAGTGTCTACGCAGTCTTGAGGGCCGTCTAACGCTGCTATCGCCGCCTTTTGCGCGAAGGAGTTTTGGCAGGCGTTGGCATATCCACTGACTTTGTTCATGGATTCAATTATGTTTGCATGAGAAACGGCGTAGCCGATCCTCCATCCTGTCATCGCATATGTCTTGGAAAAGGAGAAAACGGTTACGGTATGGTCTTTGAGTCCAGAATGCGTAGCTAGGCTGAAGTGTTCGGCTTCGTAGACAATTCTTTCATAAACTTCGTCTAGGAGAAGGATTAAGTCATGTTCAACGGCGAGATCGCCAATTTCCTCCAAGAGAACTTTGGGCACAACCGCTCCAGTGGGGTTGTTCGGCGTATTCAATATGATAAGTTTCGTCTTTTTGGTAACATACTTCCCTATCTGATCTGCATCCGGCATAAAACCATCTTCTTCTCCCAAAAAAACACGCTTCAGAACCCCATCCACTAGCAACACGTTCTGAGGGTATCTAGGCCAAGCAGGATCAAGAATTAGAACCTCGTTGCCAGGGTCGACTAGAGACTGGATGGCGGCAAATATTGCACCCAAACCTCCATCGGTGATCAAAATCTCGGTTTCTGGATCAGCGTCAATTCTATTTTCGCGTTTGAGCTTTCTAGCCACCGCTTCACGAAGTTCAAGGATTCCTTCTGTGGCGGTATAGTGAGTGAAGCCTTCACTGATGGCTTGAATAGCTGCTTCTTCGATGTGTTTGGGGGTGCCAAAATCGGGCTCCCCAAGTTCCAGCCTTGTGATGTCGGTTCTTCCCATCATCAGCCTCCTAACTTCAGCAAATTTGGATGGAGGAAGCCTTCGAACCCTTTCAGAAAATTTGCTCTCCAAACATACAGTCCTCCGCCTTCAGTCATATGTTCAATTGAGGATGAAAAAACTTGTGGCCCTATTTGGGTCAGTTAGCCATATCGTTCAAGATAATCCTCTGCGGTTGGGAAGATCGACCTCAGCCTATCACATCTCTTTCTGGAGTTAATGTTGTGTAGAAGCCTTAGGACATCTCTTGGAGTGGTAAACGTTTCTACTTTGCCGTGGGGGCGCTTTCTGCGGACACGGATACAGTTGTCTACGATGCAGTTGAAGACACAGGCTGCACAATAGACGCATAAGTCTTCAATGATGCCGATTTCTCCAGCCTTCCAGTAGAGGGCGTTGGTGGGGCATGCTTCCACGCACAAGTTGCACTCTAACCCCTTGCAGGTTCTCATGTCTATCTCTACGCTTCCCTCTTCGAAGTATTCCTTTGCTCCCAACGACTTCAGGAGCTCAGCTCGTTTTTCCTTCTTTTCCTTTCTTTCCTGCTCGGAAGCCTGTAAGAGGAGATCATAAATGTTCACTCCTGAATCTTTGGTTTTTTCAGACATCTTGAGCCGCTCCTCCCAGGACTCCCACTACACGTTGTGTTAGAGTTACACACTCGTCATAGAATACTACGTATTTATTTCGGACAATATAAACAGTACAAAAATCCATTCAATCACGCCAATGACCGTGCGCCTTTGTGCCTGTGACTTTGATTTTTCCGTCGGCGACAGATCTGAATGCAGCTTCTGTTTTGATGGGCTTTCGCACATTTCAATTCCGAAAAGGCCTAGTTTCTGAAAATTCTTTTGGATAGAATCGGAAAAGTCCAGCAACACCGTGAAGTCAAATCACATGCGTTAGTAGATAATCTAAATTAGGCTTTAGAGCTTATAGGAAATAGGTTTGGGTCTGAGCGAAATATGATTTCTTGGGATGAAGCCGTAAATCTAATTCGGGATACGAGCAAGTTCAAACATGCTCTATTTGTTTCACGTGTTATGGGCAAAATAGCAAGAAAACTTGGGGAAAACGAATTCGAATGGAGGCTTGTTGGTCTGCTACATGATCTAGACTATGATGAAACAAAAAGTAATAGAAATAGGCACGGGGTGGTCGCGGCCAAAAGACTTGAAGGAAAGCTTCCTGAAAGATGTCTTTATGCAATCAAAACTCATGATTACAGAACTGGATTCAAGCCCAAGACTAGGCTTGACAAGGCAATAATAATCGGTGATTCACTGGTTGTTTTAACAGAGGAAATCGGCGAAAAGCATGAGGAATTGAACATTGAATTGTTAAAAGCTGAAATTGAAATGTTCTCAGACGAAAAGCCATGGATTAGAGCTAACATTCTAAAATGCGAAGAAATAGAGCTCAGCCTAAGCCAGATCCTTCAATTATGCATAGACGATTAGAAAGGCGCGCAAAAGATTTCACTACCCAAGATCTGATATAAATCGTATTTTTCCTATCTTATTTCGTATAAACGCTTAGAAAGGTGGCTTAGAGCGCTCGTGATGCAAGGTGTTTAACAAATACAAAGCAGTTGCAGTTGCAACACGGTATTGGAAGCCAGGAGAAGACTATCTTGAACAAATAGTAAAAGCCATCGAAGACAAGGTAAAGGACGGGGATTTTGTAGCAATTTCTGAGAAGGCTGTTTCCACAGCGCTGGGCAACATAGTCGACGAGAGTGTTGTTCAGCCAGGCTGGTTTGCGCGTTTTCTAGCCAAATATTGGATGCGCCTTTTTTGGCCCTTCGTTCTGGGGCCACTCTGCCACCTGAGAAAAACAACAATCCAACATCTTCGAGCGTATCCAATGGAAGAAGGAAGCGCCCACAAGCAGGCAGCCTTGGAACATGGCGGTTTTTTGCAAGCCTTGATGCAGGGTTCAGAAGGAGCCATCGACGGAAGCAACCTGCCCTATTCCTATGTCAGTCTTCCTCTCAAAAACGCCCAACAAATAGTACAAAAAATCAAGAAGCAAATTGAATCTGAGCTGGGCAAAAGAGTCGTCGTTGTAATCGTTGACACTGATAAGACCTATTCTTTAGGAGGATTTCATTTTACTCCTCGCCCAAAACCACTGAAAGGGATACACTCCTTTGGAGGGTTACTCGCCTACGTGGCGGGAAGGTTCTTCAAGTTGGAAAAAAGAGCTACTCCGCTGGCAGTTGACGGTTCTCAAATAAAAACTGAAGATGCCATTGAAATCGCCAAGATAGCTAATCGATCTCGGGGCTCCGGCGCCGGAAGAACCGTTTGGGACATGGCGAAAGCCTTCAAGGTTCCATTGACTGGGGTGACTTGGGAAATGCTTGACAAGGTGAAACACCAACCCATAGTCATTATAAGATACAAGCGTGAATGAGAAAATATTTGACTAAGGTTTGTCCAATTCTGAGGCGAAGAAAGATGCAATCAATTGTTGAGCAGATGCACGTGTTTTTTGAACCTCAATCGGTAGCTGTTGTAGGTGCCTCCCGCAAGATAATGAAGGCAGGACACGTCATCTTCAAAAACTTTGTTGACAACAAGCGAAGAGGCGTCTTTAAGGGAAAACTGTACCCCATCAATCCCCACGAAAAAACTATTCTTGGACATACATGTTATTCTTCCGTTTCAGAAGTCGATGACGAAGTCGAACTAGTCGTCATAGTTGTTCCCGCCAAAGTTGTTCCAGAAATCATGAAAGAATCTGCCGAAAAAGGTGTAAAAGCTGTTGTAATAATAAGCGCCGGATTCAGTGAAGTTGGAAACAGCAAACTTGAGGAACAAGTAAAGGCGATTGCCAAGAAGGCGGGAATTCGAGTGTTGGGTCCCAACTGTCTCGGAGTCTACGATTCTCAAACTGGCGTTGACATGCTTTTCCTTCCAGAAACGAAGATTCTCACGACAGGAGAAGAAGTAGTCGCCACACCTCGCCCTATGTCGGGCAACATAGCCATTGTTACTCAGAGTGGAGCCTTCGGCGCCGCAGTGCTGGACTACTTGACTGGCAAGCAGCTGGGCATAAGCAAGTTTGTGAGTTTTGGGAACAAGTGCGATGTCGACGAGTCAGAGATGTTCAGCTACCTTCTACGCGACAACAGAACACAAGTCATTCTTTTCTACGCTGAAAGCATAGATGCAGGGCGAGAATTCATGCAAGTTGCGAAGGATGTCACACAGAGGAAGCCCATTGTCGCTCTAAAGTCAGGGAAAACCAAGGCCGGAGCCAGAGCAGCTGCGTCTCACACAGGAGCAATGGCAGGCTCTGACAAAATCTACGACAGCGTCTTCACGCAGGTTGGCATTGTAAGGGCGAGAGACGTGGAAGAATTTTTTGACATGGGCAAAGCCTTGGCCTTTCAACCTCCAGCCGCTGGAAAAAACGTTGCAGTAATCACAGACGCTGGCGGACCCGGAATAATGGCAGTTGACGAGTGTGTCGCGAGAGGACTCAACGTGCAAAAACTCTCAGATAACACAATTCAGAAGTTTGAGAAATTAAAAAGAGAACGCAAAATCCCCCGTTTTGCAACAAACCTAAACCCAGTTGACCTCACTGGCTCAGCGACTTCCGAAATGTTTGAGTATGGAACCAAAATACTTCTGGATGATTCCGAAATCCACGGCATAATCGTGCTGGGACTACATCATCTTCCAGCCTTGCAAGAGGATTTCGTCGACTTGGTAGCAAACCTGTCGAAAAAATATACCAAGCCCGTTGTAGTCTGTGACATAGGTGAAACCGAAATGGCGCTACACACCCGTTCCAAATTTGACAAGTTGAGGGTGCCCGCATATTTCTCGCCAGAGGATGCGGCGCGGGCCATGGTTGCCCTCGTCAACTACGGCGCCTACCTTAAGAAGATTGGATGCTTCGAGCAGTATGTAGCAACGTTTCTTCGGAATCTTTGAGAAACAGGGACCCGATTTTATTGAATCTCATTCAAGGACGACTAGCCATTCACCCATTAATCATTTGCGAAGACGAATTCACTGAGCTTGCTGCGCTAAACCTATGTAATTTGTCTACCTTCTCTGTGGAGAAGGATGCCTAACGCTGTTCTTTTAGCCATTGCGCAACATTTTGAAACAGAGCACTCGTTGACATGTCGATGACGGGCACCATTATCCTCTCTTTCGTCTCGATCAGTGGACGGTATTCGGGCATGAAAGCGTAACTTACGAAAGCCCAGTACACCCTTTTTTCTTCGATGAGAGCCTTCGCAGCTGTCTCGGTTGTCGTCGGCAAAGGGTAGTAAACAAAGGTCACTCCATTTGCCCAGTAGACGCCCGTTGTTTTCCCGCCAGCAGCAATGTTGGCAAAGCGTGCCAAGTCGTCGATGGTTGGAAATCGAGTGTGTTCCATTATTACGATTTCTTTGAAGGGTTCACTTTTAATAGCCATATCTCTCATATTCCAAACTTCCATCTGCATTCTTGTCGTGAATAAATTAAATAAGAATTTGGGTTAATAAAGCGCTTGTGAGACAGTTAAGGAATTGGAGGACTTCGCCGTGGAGGAATTGGTATGACAGACATTCGAGTTGCAATCGCTGGGGTGGGTAATTGCGCTTCGGCCCTTGTTCAAGGAGTACAGTACTACAAGGAGGTGGCGGAAGAGGAGAAAGTTCCTGGACTTATGCACGTAAACTTTGGAGGCTATCATATTGGTGACATAAAGTTTGTGGCTGCCTTCGAAGTGAACAAGAGAAAGATTGGAAAGGATCTTGGAGAAGCAATTTTCATTGAGCCAAACTCTTGTGAGAAATTTGCTGAAGTGCCCAATCTCAATCTGAAGGTTCTTTCAGGTCCTATTCTCGATGGAGTTGCCCCCCATATGAGGGAATCTTTCCATATCTACAATGAGAAAGAGGCGAAGCCGGTAGATGTGGCTGAAGAGCTTGAGCAAGCGGAAGTAGACATGCTGGTGAATTTTCTCCCTGTGGGAAGCTACAGGGCTACGCGTTTTTACGCTCAAGCAGCCTTGGACACAGGTTGTGCCCTTGTGAACTGCATCCCCGAGTTCATTGCTTCCAACAATTCTTGGAGCGAACGGTTTGAGGAAAGGGGACTGCCGGTGGCGGGCGACGACGTGAAAAGTCAACTTGGAGCCACGATTCTCCACAGAAACTTGATTAAACTATGTGTAGACCGCGGCATTGAAGTAGAGGAGACTTATCAACTTAACCTTGGAGGAAATACTGATTTTGAAAACATGACAGTTGAGGAACGATTGAAAACCAAACGAATCAGCAAAACGGAAGCGGTTACAAGTTTGGTTCCCTACAAGGTTCCCACGAGAATAGGCCCATCAGACTACGTTCCTTTTCTTGGCGACAAAAAAATCTGCTACGTTTACATCAAAGGCAAGAAGTTTGGAGATCAGCCGGTTACGGTCAAGGCGAAGCTGGAGGTGGAAGACTCTCCTAACAGCGCGGGAGTCGTTATCGATGTAGTAAGGGCGGTGAAACTGGCCCTTGATCGAGGGATAAGTGGTCCCCTAACTAGTATCTCTTCGTATGCGTTTAAGCATCCGCCAGTTCAGGTCCCAGATGATGTTGCGAGAAAATGGGT
>CAYFXU010000030.1:0-8816 GCA_964347145.1 uncultured Candidatus Bathyarchaeia archaeon | reverse complement strand
ATGCGTTTAAGCATCCGCCAGTTCAGGTCCCAGATGATGTTGCGAGAAAATGGGTGGAAGACTTCATAACAGGAAAACGCGGACGATAAAAGGCACCGATGAAACGGAGCAACTCCACCCACAACTGAGGCAACAGAAATCGCTTCGGTCCCAAGGATTTTTTACGAGCGCGCGCGCGAGTTTTGGCTGTCCGATACCAGCGAACGCTTGTCTTGCACAGTTGCAACGAAAATCTCAAACATTCAGCCTAAGAGGGAACAGGCTTCGCCGGAATATCTAGCCGCCTTTCAATCTCCCTCGCCAAGGAAAAAGCGTCCCCAAATCTATGGTTGTCGGTCACAACCACTTTGGGCCCACATTTCTCTACGTATTGAAGCAATTCATTAAAGTCGGAATGACCACTTAGGGCAACCCTGTACTCCCGCTCTCCTATTTTCTGGCATGGTTTTACAAACTGCCAACCACTTGCGTAGATACGCAAAGCCTCCTTCCCCACCTTTCTTCGAGAATGAGTGTGATAAAATACCACGCAGGGTTCACGGTTGCACAGTATCGATTGTGCTTTTTCTTCACTAGACAAAAGAAGACGCTTTCCAAGCCTCATTCCGTGCCTTTCACACACCTTTGAAACTTCAAAAATCCTTTCAGGAACAATGAAGGGTGTTTTTACCTTCGCTTTATAAAGAATTTGCATAATTTCTTGAAGTTTTCCGTGATAACTAAATACGTAAACAGGCCCACGCTTCAAACCTTGCTCCACCAAGGAAACGAGAATCCCTTCTGCCATTATTCCGAAGGGTCTCACACGGTAGGGATTTCCGTACGTAGATTCTAGAACGAGGACGTCCGCCTGAACTACAGGGGTCCTAGAAATTTTGAAATCACTGGTGTAGAGAATCCTAGTTCCCTCCCCATCTTCTACGAGAACCTGAGACGCGCCCAAAATATGATCTGCATAGTGAAGAGTCAGCTGTTCGTCTTCGTATGCGAAAGCCTCTCCGTAGTCGAGTGTTTTGACGTTCCCCTTCATAAGAAGACGAGAACCCTTCAAAGTGTCTATCAAATCCTTCGTAGCCGGGGTCATCACAACCGCTTTACATTGCTTCAAACTTTGCCGTAAACCGAGCATATGATCAGAATGGGCGTGGGAAACAACCCTCAATGATTTGGTCTCATCAAAGGCGTCACAAGCAACGTGTTTTCCCAAGAGCACGGCTCCCCTCTTAGTTACAGTCGCATCGAACAGCATGTGCAATGCCTCAGCTCATATACACTTCTCAGCTCATCAAAACGCCTTATATTTTCAACAGAAGGCTTTTAAACAATTTTTGAAATGTTCGTGTCCAATTCTCCTGCCTTCTGATTTTCTGTGGCTGTTTTTGCTCAAGATTTTTTAAAAGAAGATCAGCTTTGTTCGAGAATCTCCACCAAGTTTTGCTTTATATCAGCTCAAGTTGTCGCGCGCGCGCGCGCAAATTCGCCGGATCAAGAGACATTTAGTTTGAGCATACAATCTACTGTTTTCGAGCAAGTTAGACATTCTTGTGGAATAGGAACATTCTTGGGACGCTTTGCTAGATAACCAAAATGATGGGGACAAGCTGAAGAACCTTTTTCTTCCTTCTCGGAAGGTTTGGTCAGAGGCTCTTCTTCTTTCTTATTTTCTACTCTTTCGACTTTTTCTTCTTGAGGCTGAGTAGAAATCACGTTGAGAACCTTTTCTAATGATGGATGCACAGCCGGACGAGGTTTGGATTCCTGTGAAAACTTTGCGTCATTCTTGGCGCCCATATCTAGTTTGATTAAGCAGTGGGGACAAGCGTAATATTGTTTCGCCGGCGTCAGGGATAAATTATTCAAAAGAATGGGCTCTTCAATCTTCCTGTGGCATTTAGGATTCGGACAAATAACGACTGTAGATTCACTTGGCAATTTTATCTCATCGTTGGTTTTCCGATGAGAGAATCTTGGTTTGTTCAAGGTATATAGATTTAATGAAGCCAAAATAAGTAGCATAAATATGGTCAGATTTTCGGATGATACCTGCGGCTTTTAGATGCAATACAATCATCGAATGAGAGTACATCATCTATCAATACACGTTCAAAAAAAGGAGACAAGCGACTCACTTAGTTGGTTTTTTATTAGGGTCCAAATAAGGCGTGCACGTTCGAAAAATTGATGACCTACTCTTTCGACTTTTGGGTTACGTAAAGAAATGCTCCGAAACCTCATTTATATAAGGTTTAAATCAAAGCGTTACAATTAACCCTTGTTTAAACTAAAATATACGACGTTAATTCCTTGTCAAAACCATTCTTTTGTGGGTGGAAATGGTGGCGCTACGGGTTTTCAATACCATGAGCGGGAAACTGGAAGAATTCAAGCCTTTGAGAAAGAAACACGTAGGGATTTATGTTTGTGGACCAACGGTTTACGATTGGGCTCATCTGGGACACGCTAGGACTTACCTTGCCTTCGACGTAATCGTTCGTTGGTTGGAGTTTAAGGGCTTCTCCGTTTTCTATGTTCAGAACATCACGGATGTGGGACATCTAGCCGAAGATACTGCTGAAGACAAGATTGTTAAGAGGGCGATGGAAGAGAGAATCGAGCCCATGCAATTGGTAGAAGCCTACATGAAGGAATACTTCAGAGACTTAGATTCGCTAGGAGTGAAGAGACCTGACATTTCTCCGAGAGCAACAGGACATTTGATCGAAATGATTGAAGTAATTCGGTCTCTGATAAAGAAGGGATATGCCTATGAGGCCAACGGAAACGTGTTTTTCGACGTTTCCAAATTTGAGGACTATGGGAAACTTTCCAAGGTTAAGCCAGAAGCTATGCTCTCAGGCTCCAGGGTTGAGGTTCATCCGGACAAGAGAAATTCCAAAGATTTCGCCTTGTGGAAGAGGGCCGACAAGGACGCTTTACTTAAGTGGTGGAGTCCTTGGGGCTACGGGTTTCCTGGCTGGCACATTGAGTGCGCGATTATGGGTTTGAAGTATCTTGGGGCTCAATTCGACATTCACGGCGGTGCCCGCGACCTAATTTTTCCTCATCACGACAATGAGATTGCCCAGTGTGAGGCTTTCACTGGAAAGAAGCCTTTCGTCAAGTATTGGTTACACACCGGTTTTCTTACGACCAATGGAGAGAAGATGGCCAAGTCCTTGGGAAACTACATTACAGTTAGACAGGCTCTGGAGAAATACGACGCGGAGGCCATTAGACTTTTCGTTTTGTCCACTCACTATCGTGGCGAAATAGATTTCACCAATAAGAAGCTCAGGGACGCTGAGATTGGTTTGGCAAGGCTTTACAACACTTTGGATGATTTGGAGAAGGCTATGGAACGTTCGGTTGAAAGGGAAATGACCAATGTGGAGAAGGAATTTGAGAAGAAAGTTGCAGAGCTTAGAGCTGAATTTGTGGAGGCTATGGACGAAGATTTTAACACTCCCCGGGCTCTAGCTGCCTTATTTGACTTGTCTAGAGAGATAAACAGGTTTCTGCGAGAACAGAAACAATTGGGCACTGAGCCTCTAAAGAGGGCTTACGACGGTTTTTGGAAGCTGGGAAAGGTGCTGGGTCTGTTTCAGAAAAAGAGAGCCAAGAAGGTTAGTGAAAAACTAGTTAACGATCTAGCGAATCTTCTGGTGGAACTGAGGGAAAAATTGCGTCGCAAGGGAGAATTCGATTTGTCGGATAAAATTAGGGGAAGACTAAAGGAGTTAGGTGTAGTCGTGGAGGATACCTCTGAGGGTCCCAAGTGGAAGCTAGCGTAAGAGACGTCTTTGATTCCGTTATTATCCGCTTTGGCGGAGAGTTGTGGATCAAGAAGATCTGGACTAGAAGATTGTATGAGCGGCGTTTGGTTAGGAACATAGGAAAAGTTTTGAAGCATTATGAAGTTCCTTACGGTGAGCTTGTTCGCAGGCACGGCAGGCTCTTCTTGAGAACCAACTCGGCGGTGGAGGCAGCACACAGGTTGACACACATTTTTGGTGTTTCTTCTGTTTCTCCGTCGCTGGAAACATCTTCAAAGCTTGAGGATATAGTTGATAGAAACGTGTTCTTGGCGGGTCATGTGTTGAAACAGGGTAAGAGTTTTGCTGTTAGGTGTCGGCGGGTTGGTGATCAATCCTATTCCAGCGCTGACGTTTGCAGGGTGGTGGGACAGCGTATCCTTGACGAGTTTGGTGAGAAGTTGAGTTTGAAGGTTGATTTGGATAGGCCAGACGTGAGGTTGGGGGTTGAGGTAAGAAACGACGAGGCCTTCGTGTACTCGGAGATAATTGATGGCGCGGGGGGCATGCCCCTTGGAACTCAGCCCAAGGTGGTGGGTTTGGTGAGCGGTGAAATCGATTCTGCGGTGGCATGCTGGCTCGTTATGAGACGGGGTTGCCCTCTTGTCCCTGTCTATTTTGATAACGCGCCCTTCACGGATGGGCTTATGACGGAGAGAGCGCTGAATGCGGCTGAGGTTCTGTTTGACTGGGCTGTTGGATTCCCCAGAAAGATTTACGTTGTGCAGCATGGACAAAACCTGAAGAAAATTATAGAAAAATCTTCTAGAAGATTCACGTGTTTGCTCTGTAAACGTATTATGTACCGAGTAGGGGAACGCATAGCCGACATGATGAGGGGCGAGGGGATCGTAACTGGAGAATTTATTCGAGACCAAGCTTGCCAAACCCTAGCCAACCTGGGAGTTTTGAATGAAGCTGTTAAGAGGTATCCAATACATAGACCGCTACTAGGATTCGACATGGCAGAAATAGAAAAAACGGCAAGAAAGATTGGAACCCACGAAATTTCAAGCAGAAAAACAAACGGATGCACAGCATTTCCTAGAAATCCCGCGACTATGGCCAAGCTGGAGGAAGTAAAAGAGGCGGAAGAAAATCTGAATGTAGATGAGATGATTGAGAGATCGATTGAATACGTCAAAATCGTTGAAGTCTAAACCTTTACACGCGCAATGTTTTCCTAAAAACCGATAGTTAAGTCGATACCACCTTGACACAACCTTTTTTCTTGGAAGACATACGCGCACACAAACCCGATCCACCAACATTCCACACTTATGAAGATGCGCGTGCGCATAGAAATAGGTAGAGATTGCACTAAAGCCCTTAAATGGTTTCTTTCCTATTATTACCTGATCATGTCCGCCGCTGATATTGCTGTTGGAGTTTATCCTAAACTCGAGCCCGAAGACCTACAAATACTAGAGTCCATCGAACTCCAAATGAAACGCTACGAATACGTACCCGAATACAATGTCTATGAGCCAACCAGTCTCCCACCTCAAGAAGTCGCCTACAGATTACCAAACCTTAGAAAAGTAGGTCTCATCCGTCGCAGGCGAGGAGCCTACACAGGCTACAGCCTCACGAAAGCGGGATACGACACGCTAGCTATAAACGCTCTTGTCAAGGCTAACATTCTCGAAGCGTTCGGCAAACCATTGGGCGTAGGAAAAGAAGCAGACGTCTACGACGCGTTAACGCCAACTGGAACACAAGTAGCCGTGAAATTCCACCGCTTGGGTCGAACAAGCTTCAAACAGACTAAACGCAAACGAGGGTACATAACAGAATACGCCTACACTCCGGATTGGCACCGCCAATCTCGAATTGCAACCAAAAAAGAATACAGAGCCTTGGAAATTCTCTATCAAAAAGGCGTGGCGGTTCCAAAACCCTTCAAACGAAACCGTCACGTCCTAGTCATGAGCATGATCGAGGGTGAAGAACTTTACCATCATTCGGAGCTACCTAATCCACAAGAGGTTCTGGACGAGATCCTGAACAACATACGAAAAGCTTATCGAAATGCCCATATTATCCATGTTGACCTCAGCCCATACAACATCATCCTCCAACCTAGCCAGCACATCCTAATAATAGACTGGGCTCAGCACGTCACTATAAAACATCCAAACGCTCAGCAACTCCTTAAACGAGACTTGCAAAACGTCATTAGATATTTCCAACGCAAACACAGCTTAGGAACCAAACTAGAAGAGGGCCTGGCCTACGTCAAAAAAGACACCATAGAGCAAAAATGAACGATTACTACAAATGCGCCAACAATACGGAAAATAGAGAAACTCATTTTTCACGAGGAACATCAACACAAATATACAGAATATTATTTCCTCTAAGCAGAATACTCCCGTAGTTAGCACTCAAACGATCATTGACTCGCTCGACAGCTCCCTCTAGCAAGACATTCATGTGGCCATCACACCGAACCATAGTTCCCCGATACTCCACCCCATTCTTCAAAACAATGGCCACATAGCTGTTCAATTGCTTAGTCAAGACATTGAGAGGCTTCTTGCTTGGCTCCACTAGACCACCAACGACCAACACTAACTTACACAAACAACATCATATAAAACTTATGAACAAAGGATCACAAAGACGCAAAAAATCACGTAAATGCAGAACTACAAGGCATGGAGCTCCTTCGCGCGCTGCCTGATACGCATTGCCGGTCGCTACCGCAGAATCTCTCTGAACTTCCTATCAACGAGTTTGGGGCTCAGTTTTTCATAGGCTTCAGTGCTGAGGACATCATACCAAAATGCGTCTGATACGTAGCCATAGACTGGTTTGCCGGTTTCTATGAGGTACGGCACTACGTCTCTCATGAAATCCAATTCCCGCTTCTCTTCCTTTAGTGACTCTATGTCCCCAAGCGTTTCTCCTTTCAAAACAGCAATCCCTACACTCACCGGCTTTTCCAAGGTTGGCTTCTCGACAAACCCGCAAATCTTTCCATCCTCATCTAGCTCCGCGAGTCCGACCCTAACAGCGAAACCTGACGCCAAAGCAATTGTCGCCCAAGACTGTTTATTCTTGTGGTAACGCAGCAAATCTTGGAGGTCCATGTTTGTTAGAATGTCTCCATAATATACGAGTAAGGTGTCTTTCATGTTTACTGCTCCTTGCCTGAAAGCGTTCAGCACAGAACCCGCCGTTCCCTTTAACGACGGATGATCGTTCACGTAGGAAATTCTCACGTTGAATCTAGAACCTTTCTCAAAATAATTCATGATCTGTTCTGCCTTGTAGTTGACCAGAAAAACCAAGTCCTCGATTCCATGAAATTCGAGAAGTCGAACCACGTATTCCAACAAAGGTTTTTGCTTCAGTCCTACAGGGATCATAGTCTTTTGAAAATAGTATGTGATGGGTCGAAGTCTTGTGCCTTGTCCTCCACAAAGAACTAAACCTTTCACTTTACTCATGTAAGCCCCAGAAATATGGAAGAGAAGGAAGAAAATAACGTTTTCTTTTCCTTAGTCTTCTTTCTCTTCTTCCGGTTTCTCTTCGACTTCGAATTCTTCGATTGGCTTCGGAGGCGGGGTCGTAGCCATCGTCCAGCCGATCCATGCGCCGATAGCTAAGATGGCGACGAAAGCGATGAGAACTGGAACCGCAACCAGCCAAAATTGAACTCCGCTTGTCGATCCCACGTTGAGCCATGGTTTGATTATTTGTTCGTAACCGAACAGTGTAACTACATATCCTATGATAACAACCACACAAAGCAGGAAGATTACCCATCCGATAGCTTGATCTTTACTGACCATGCTTCTTCACCACAATGTAGCCATCTTTATTTGCAACCCCATTATAAATTTTGTTGTCTGAACTAAATGGTTCCAGCTTCCCATGTAGCCAAGTATCTATTTTGTTCTTCCGTAAGCTCATCAATTTCTACATTCATAGCCTTCAATTTGAGCCTCGCCACGAGTTCATCTACATCCTTAGGCACACTGTAGACCTTAGGGTCCATTCCACTTTTCTCCACCAGATACCTAACGCATAAAGCTTGGTTCGCGAAGGACATGTCCATGACCTCGGAGGGGTGTCCCTCTGCCGCAGCAAGGTTCACAAGTCTTCCTTGGGCGATTAGATGCAACTTCCTTCCGTTTTGAACGGTATATTCTTCTAGGTTTGATCGCAGGGTTCTTTTTCCGGATGATATGCTTTCTAGGTCAGGTATGTTGATTTCAACGTTGAAGTGGCCGCTGTTGGCAATTATGGCGCCGTCCTTCATCTCAAGCATGTGCTCCTTTCGGATAACGCTGATGTTTCCGGTGGTTGTTACGAAAACATCACCCACAACTGAGGCCTTGTCAATCGGCATTACGCGGAAACCGTCCATAACAGCTTCGAGCGCCCTTATCGGATTCACTTCAGTGACTATGACGTGGGCCCCCATGCCCTTGGCTCGCATAGCGAGCCCTCGACCGCACCATCCGTAGCCGCATACCACAAAGTTTTTTCCAGCCAGAAGGAGTGTTGTGGAACGGAGAATTCCGTCTATTGTGCTTTGTCCGGTGCCATACCGATTGTCAAACAAGTATTTTGTGTAGGCGTCGTTTACAGCTATAATGGGGTACTTGAGGGCTCCAGTCCTTTCCATAGCCCGCAAGCGAATAACCCCTGTGGTTGTCTCTTCTGTGCCTCCTTTCACATTCCTTAAGGTTTCTCCTCTTTCCTTGTGAAGAGTACCGACTAGATCGGCTCCGTCGTCCAGCGTAATTAAAGGCGCATGACCTAGCACTTTGTTTACGCACCAGTAATATTCCTCGGTTGTTTCGCCGCGCCAAGCGTATACGTTTACACTTTTTTTTGCAAGAGCCGCTGCTACGTCATCTTGAGTTGAGAGCGGGTTGGATCCACATAAGGCGACATGAGCGCCTCCAGCCGTAAGCGCCTCGACGAGAACTGCAGTCTCCTTGGTTACGTGTAGGCATGCCCCTATCACGATGTCGGTGAGAGGCTTTT
>CAYFXU010000029.1:0-20030 GCA_964347145.1 uncultured Candidatus Bathyarchaeia archaeon | reverse complement strand
GATGGAAGTCGAACTGGACGCAGATTGAAGCATCCAGGCAAGCTTCTTCCGTACTCTCCCCTTTTTTAGTCGAAGAGAAGGACAGCTCAACACCCAGTGCGCGCGCGCAGCCTTGAAAGGGAAGGTTTGGAAACCGTGGGTTTCTAATGGGGAGTGGTTTCGAATCCCACCCCCTGCACTAAAGATGAAACCTACTACCCCAGTCCTTCTTGCTTGATTTGTAGAGTTTTCAGAAGAGGAAACGGGCGCGCATATTTTAGCTCGGGTCCCAAAATATTGATGGAGAAACTCTAAGTCGAGTTTTGAGTCAAGATTCTCAAAGGATATATATCAACTTCGATAAAAGGGAAAAAGGTTTGGATTCATGCGACGGTCAAAGCTGGAAATGCAGGTTGACATTCTCAAGGCTCTGGCTTGTCATGGACGGTTAAAGCTAACTCATGTTATGTATAAGGCTAGCGTAAACTGCGGTGTTCTAAAACAATGCTTGGATTTGTTAATCCAAAATAACCTCGTTAAGGAACACACATCGCCTAAAAAAAGAGCTGTTTACGCCATTACAGAAAAAGGCCTAACAGCACTCAAAAACGCTATGGAAATAAACAATGCCCTCCAAATATTCGAAGAAGCAAACATTCCAAACATTGATACATTAAGTAAAAACCAGAGTTTCAGTTAACAAGATTCCCATTGAACCTGATAGCTCAGATGTTCGCGTATGCATGTGCGCTGATCTACTCGATTACTATGCTACAAACCTTCCACCACTCTGTTTCTGAGAACCCCGATCTTCTCAATTTCCACCTCAATCAAATCACCTGGCGAAAGAAACTTAGGTGTAGGCCTCATAAAAACTGCAACACCTGCAGGAGTTCCGGTTGCAATTATGTCGCATGGTTCCAGCGTCATAACCCGGCTTATATGATGGATTACTTCGTAGACGTCAAAAACCATGTTTTTCGTGGAAGAGTTTTGTCTCAGTTCTCCATTCACTTTTGTTCGAATATTAAGGTTGGTTGGGTCTCCAATTTGATCTGGAGTTGTGATGCACGGCCCCAATGGTGCAAAGGTGTCGAAGCTCTTTCCTCTTGTCCACTGTCGATCTTTAAATTGGATTTCACGGGCGGATACGTCATTGAAGGCTGTGTATCCAAAGACGTGTTTCTTGGCTTCAGAAATCGCGATGTCTCTGCCCTTTTTTCCTACTACAATTGCCAATTCCGCTTCATAGTCTAACAGTTTCACAAAGGTTGGGCGGATTATCGGTTCGCCGGGACCAATAATTGCTGTTCTGGGTTTCATAAAAATTATGGGTTCGTCGGGTATTTCGGCTCCAGACTCTTCAGCGTGGTCCCTGAAGTTTAGGCCTAGACAGACGATCTTCGGAGGGGAAGACACAGGGGGGAGAAAGAGCACATCTTCTATTTTGAGGGTTGCTTTCCTTTTCTCAGTCTTCGTTGAATCAAGCATTAACTGCTCCACGGTTCGCATGTCAGAATCTCTGAGACCTATCAACTCCTCGATGGTGGCAGAAAGAGAAGTTTCTAATGCAAGTGCTAAGGTCGGTAGACTCACAATTTCGTCGTCGACCAGAAGACCATACGATTCAACACCAGAGTGAAGGAAACGAACAAATCTCAAGGTTTTGAGCTTCCTGTTGACATTACCATTGATTGCATTTCACAATCGCTTTAAGATTTTCTTTCAAAGCTAAGTGCTATTAAGCCTCAATGTATTTCGGGAGGAAGATATCTGAAACCTCAAGCGCCCTAGCTAGTCCCTATTCTTTTCAACATCATATTCTTTGTTCGGATCAATAGGTCATTTCTTCGAAGAGTACAAAGATTAAAGTACAATGGAGAAAACAAGATTTTAGTCATCCTTGTCTCGTGATGATCTATGCACCTTTCAGCGAAATCGGGCACAGATTTCTTGCATCAAATAGTTAATCCTTGGTATGAAGCTTTACAGAGCCCAACTGAAGCGCAACAGCAGGTTCTTAAGAGTCTTGTTGAAACGTATGCAAAAACGCTTTACGGAAAAAAACACAATGCCCCCGACATCAAAGGCAGTGCTGACTTTCGAGCAAACTTCCCCAAGGTAAACTACAAGGAACTTTGTCCATACCTCGAGGAAGTTAAGAGAGGCAATCACGATGTCCTCTTGCCTGAGCCACCATTATGTTGGGTCATGACGCGGGGTTCCACGGGCTACGCCAAAGTTCTTCCAGTCACGAAGGCGCATGTTGAACAGATTTTTGTCTGTGGGGCGCGGGCGCTTGTTAACCACGCCCTAAGAAACGATGATTTTGAGCTTTTAACAGGGAAGATATTGAACCTTAACTTTCCGTCAACGGCAACAACGATGGACGTAGATGGACACAAGATCACCTATGGGTACAGTTCGGGAACCTATGCAAAACTCAACCCTATGTTGAACAGAGTTAGTCTCTTGCCACGACAGGAAGAAATTGATGCGGTTGGTTTTGGAATCACGAAACCAGACTGGGAGAGAAGATTTGAATTAGTTTATGAACGAGCCTTGAATGAGCATGTAGTTGCTGCCATAGGTGTTACACCAGTTATCTTGTCTTTCGGCAGATATGTCAAGCGGAGAGACGGAAGAAAACCTAAGGATCTTTGGAGCCTCCGTGCCCTTATCTGCACGAGCGTTCGAAAGATACAGTTCAAATACGGGCCCATACTTAGAAGATACTTTGGTGAAGTTCCAATAATCGAAATGTACAGTGCCACTGAAGGCGTCTTTGCGCAACAACTCGACGACTTGCCCTATGTCACTCCTAACTTTGATAAATACTATTTCGAAGTTGAAACTAGTAAAGGTTCGAAAATGCTCCACGAACTCAAGAGAGGAGAATGGGGAAGACTCGTCATCTCGTCTTGTCTATTTCCCAGATACGATATCGGAGACATGGTTGAAGCCATGGGAAATAACTATTTCCGAGTCTTTGGAAGAGCCAAAGCCCTAACCATCCTTGAACACAGGTTATACAGGCTTCTGTTCGGGTGGTTCCTCTAGGCTGAGAACTACGAGGGCTTGGGGCTTCTCTCGGCAGCAGTGATCGCCGTGTAAACCACAATCACAAGAATGATTATTCCGATCACTATCAGAAAGATGGGCAGCAAATTACCAGCAAAAACAGGACTGATTGCAGCCAGATAAGCCATCAAACCCACAGCTATCAAGATCAGACCGCCTATCAACGGGCCGACATAACCATATTCCTTCTTTTCATATTTCTCCGCCTTCTCGGACTTTTCCCGTTTCTCACGTTTTTCACTCTTCTCCTCTTTTTCCATCCGCACTCGTGGAGGCAAGGGCCCAAGGGCAGCGCCGCACTTTGAACAAAAAACCATTTCTTCACTGACTTCTGCACCACATTTTGGGCAATAGGGCATGCTTCTTCACCTCAAACTCGCCTAAGTCATTTGATCCAATGAGTATTTAAAACACACCCTAAACTCAAAGAGCCTCCAATGCGTCTGAAGAAGCATTTTCTCATATGTTGAGAGTGAAACACCACGCGCGCGGCTTAGACTCGCTAATATCGTCCCGTAGTTTAGGTCACCAGTCGAAAAGTGTTTGGCTCAAGAAAAAAGTGATTGGTTGCAACTTCACCAAGTAATAGAGCAAGAGCATTAACAAAAGAAGATGCCTAAGAGGGATCAATGCTTGTTTTCTCGATTTGCAGCTCCATAGGGATAATAGCATATTGAGGACGACAAGCGACAAGTAAACACGACTCAAAGCAAGAGAGATGACCGCTTCACTGACTCTGTCCACGGAAACGTCCACCATCCAGCCTTCTTCTGAAGATCTCTGATTCTTTGCTCGAGCCACAACGCCATCAAGGACGTCAAGTACCAATATAAAAAACAGAACAACTATGCAAGCAATGAATACTCTCTTGGAAATTAGAAGGTAAACTATTGGACTACAGACTAAACCTAATGCTGAAACCATGTTTGCGTTCAACCGCTTGAGAAAAGAAAACCTTGACAAACTGGTTTCTGAGATCGTCTCTAGGAACAAAGAAAGCCTTGACCGTGAAGGCTCCAAATCCAAACCACCCCCATAATTGCAGTCAATATCAAATCATAAACTACTAGTTTTCTTAGGCTCGTTGGGGCCAATTCCAGAAACACTACTTTTTCACTCATCGGATAGAATGGTCTAGTGGGTCTCGTTAACAAGTCGAGGAAGTAATGGCTCACAAAGCCTATGAGCAAGCTTCGACCCAAGGAAGCAGAGAAGTACATTATGGCTATCGAGATCGCCATTGATAACAACAGCCCAGGCAGCTCGTGCCAGCGCGTTCTCGCCTCAGCCGTGAACCTTCGCGTCTTGATCGCCAGTCTTAGCCAAGGGATGTGATCGAGATCTGCGAGCGTTGAGGCAACACCTGTGACAATCAGGGTCGTGGGAGAAACGTAAGAACGAACTCCGAAGAGCAAGAGAAGGTGTGCTAGAAATATGTGACCAATTGGATTCAATGATTCACTTTCCAGTGTTCAGTTCTGAAGCTACGTTTATGACCTGCAGCGCTTTTATGGCTATTTGCTGCAGCACCTCATAAGGATTACTTTCGAAAAAACAAAATATGACATAGAGCATTAGAGCAATCTGGTTATTTCGCCACCTGAGTTTTGAAAGGTTAAGCTTTCAGATCGTCAAGGCGTGTCTTTGATACTTGAAAAAACCGGGAAAGAGGTAATAGGTCGCTCCCTTGAACGCGTAGCCCAAGGACTTCGCAATATCAAAGCCATCACTCACTCTATTTTGAGTTCTTGTAAAAACCCCTGCCCTCCTTTCATAGGAAAACCTTCCAAAGATCGCCATCAGCCTAGAAATCTTTTGATCCTCTGCCACTCCCAACTCAGGGTCGTAGGGTCCATTGCCGTTCTTAGCCATCCTGCAAGCAACATTGTACAACAAGGCCATGTTACATCCGGGAACGCTCGCTCCAACCACCGGGATCCCGCGTATCCTAATTGTCGGAAATTTCAGAGAAAGACGAGTCACAAAGTTCAATCCCATAATTCCAAATCTTCTTCCCAGGTTGACATAATCTCTTGGTCTCAAAGAAGGAACAGTCGCGACAACGTCTTTCCTTTTAAAGGCGTAATACATCACTTCAAAATAGTTATCATACTGATCCAATTCCGAAAACAAGTAGGCGTCATCAATTTCGGTTCCCGTGGAAAAAAGAGAGTCGATGTCGTGAAAAACGATTATTCGCCCCCTGACATGTTTGAAGCCCAAATTCCTTCCTATCGCAGGAGAATCCCACCATGGATACTTGATGACCCCAGAATTCAAAAGTTCCCTTCTGTACTCGTCATATTCCTTCGGAGAAATTATCGTTGAGTCCGCTATTTCTGGCAGTTCCGCATTTTCTCCAGCATCTACAACTATGAATTCAATTGCCCCGCTCTTTCCATTTTTTCCTTCAAAAACCTTTTTTGCAATTTCCCAATTGTTGAATGTTTCTTCGAGACCCTTTCTATCTTTTTCTCCTCTTCCCGTTGTAATCACTGAAAAGATCGGTTCTTGCATAAACCCTACTAAGAAGCGACATTGGCTTTTATCAGTTTTGTCTGTCAGGTCAAGATTCACAGTAGGTTCTTCAGTCTCTCAGCAAACGAAACGCATTTTTCAACGTGTTTTCTACCATATTATGGAGAAGTCTATGGTTATCAAAGAAGGCAAACTCAGATTCATAGGAGTAGTTGAGCACGCCGACGAGTTATCCAAAGTGAGAATCCATTCAGAATTTTGCAGTGGTTTGAAAAGCCTCAACGACTTTTCTCATGTTATCATTCTCTATTGGTTTCACTTGCGAGACAACAAAAAGGAGCGTAGCACCCTGCAGGTTGTTCCAAGAAGACACCCAGGGGCGCCACAGGTCGGCGTTTTCTCGTCTAGAAGCCCAAGTCGACCAAACCCTATTGGAATCTGCGTCACGGAACTTGTGAAAATCGAAGAGTGTACCTTAACCGTAAAGGGGCTTGATGCCCTTGAAAGTTCGCCGATTATTGATATCAAACCTTACATTCCGAGAGCAGACTCAGTTCCTGATGCGCGCGCTCCAGGTTGGGTGTTGTGCGGACCTCCTACATAGGGCGAAAACCCAAAAAAAAGACGCGCTCGATCAAGCAACTTTCATTGTCCGAGATGCGCAAAAATCGTGGCATCATACGTCGAATAGAAAAAAGGGGAAAGTTGACTGCGTCTCATCTGAACGTGCTTCTTAGTCGAGTGGTGCAACTGTAGTCGTATTTAGGGCAGTCGCCCTTCTCCTGAACTTCCGATATCATACGTGAGTTCGAACGTATTTCGCACAACACGAAGTTCCTGCATGCTTTACATTGGTACCACTCTGTATCGACTGCAACGGGTTTGGTCATTCTCATCATTCCCTATCGTAGGCTTTTTGACCCATGCGCTCCTCGTCATATTTAAGTGTGTTGTATGCATACAAGGAAAAGGTGTTCGCTCCATGCATTCCTCGAGTAGATTTTTTCTTGGAGGCTCGCGTTCCTGAGTGGACATCGAAGGGAATCTCCAACCTAGACGCAATTTACTTGAAGACGTAAAGTTCCTCTTCATAACAACGATCGAAGATCTGACCTGGAGGGAAGCGTGTCATCTGTTTGGTGGATAGATGCTCTACGAGGGCTTCATTGGCTTTCTTAAGGCTTAGCTTGCCACATAACCACTCGAGTGGAACATTCACGAAGAGCGGACGTACTGGGATTACATGACGTGTTGTCTTGTGGGCAAAAACCTCTCCCCTCAAAGCTACTGTTACAACGTCTCTTTTCGAAACCTTAGGCACCATGAAAATCGAAAGAGTCTTCCCTTGAGATACCTTGTCTTGGGCATCGCTCTCGGCCTCGTAGCTTATTGAAAAGCCCTCTGATCGGAGTTTCAATTCTATTTGCTTGATCTCTTCGTAGATTTCCTTGACGTTCTTTTGGACTCCGTGCACAGCATAGCATCTTGAACGTGACACAATTGCAGTCGTCGCTTTTCGTTCATTAACCAGTTTGTGAGCTGCCGCCCTCGGGCATTCTTCAACAGTGAGGCCCAATTCTCTGACTGACCTAACCAGCTTTTCAAGGTTCGCAGAGTGGTTTACAACGCGCCACCAGCAACCTACCTTTATATGGGAGTTGTCGTATTCAACGAGACAAACTGGCATGAAGTGGCAACCGAGATTTTCGGCGGCTGCTACTCGATGCATTCCATCGAGCACAACAAGCGTTTTCGAGTCCACTATTATTGGATGTTTGAAGTAGCCATCTGCTCTGATTCGCTCCGTGAGCTTGCGAAGGATATCTGGTATTACTTCCTCATGAATGTGCAAGTTTCCTATTTTTTCAAGTTTGATTTCAAGCCTTATGTCCGGATGAATTATCGGAAAGGCTCTTGTGGACATGGAACACGCGCTTCCCTTTTTTGCAGTGCAACTGACATGAAGAAAGCAGACATTATAGATTTTAACTCTTCTATGCCAGTGGCCTTCCAGCACGCGTGCATGCCGCATGCTGCTGGAGAACAGACTTGTACAAAGGAAAGCTTAAATAAAATGCAAATCACTTCCGTAGTTATCTAAGAGAGACGTGAAGATTCAAAATGCCCAGAGAGTTTCACCATATCATACGCATTGTTGGCACAGACCTCGAGGGAACGCAACCGGTAGCTCACGCGCTAACAAATGTTAAGGGGGTAGGAATAAGGTTAGCCAGCACCATCATCGAAAGAGCTGGTATTGATTCGCGGACTCGACTGGGTTTCCTCTCTGACACCGAGGTTAAGAAAATCGCAGATATATTAGAAAGACCTGAGAAATACGGCATACCTGAGTGGCTTCTAAATCGCCGAAAGGACAGAGAGACAAGCACCAACCTTCATCTCGTCGGCTCCGACCTGGTTCTTCAAACAAAAACCGACATAGATCAGATGAAAAAAATCAGATCGTGGAGAGGTTTTCGTCACAGTCAAGGGTTGAAGGTGCGCGGGCAGAGAACGAGAACAACGGGTAGGAAAGGAAAGGCGATGGGTGTCAAGAAAAAACAGGTGCGAGAACGATAATGGGCGATCCCAAAAAGCAACGGAAAAAATTCGAAACACCGAGGTTCCCTTGGCGAATCGACGCCTTAGAAACCGAACTCAAACTGATCGGACAATACGGGTTGCGAAACAAAAGGGAAATATGGCGCCACAAAACTTCTCTATCAAAATATCGTGGAATCGCCCGGTCGCTCCTAGGCATGCCCGTTGAAGAACGGAAAAAGCTGGAAAAACAGCTCTTAGACAAACTTCATCGCCTCGGAATTCTGGTTGAGGCAGCTGAACTAGACGATGTTTTGGTTTTATCCTTGGAGGACATACTTGAACGTAGACTTCAGACGCTTGTCTTTCAGAAGGGCTTGGCCAAGTCCATACATCAAGCTCGTCAACTTGTCACGCATGGACATGTTGCCATCGCTGGAAAGCGGGTGTCCTCTCCAAGCTACTTGGTTCTTGGAGAAGAAGAGGCGAAAATAGCCTATGCTCCAACCAGTCCTCTCTCAAACCTTAATCAGCCGCCGCGAAAATCCTTGGCCATTCCGGCCGAGGCGAAACCAGCGGTTAAGGAGGAAAAGTCGTGAGTAAGAAAGGTGAGAGATGGGCGGTTGTTCGCGTATACAGCTCCTATAACAACACTATCATCCATTTCACCGATATATCGGGCGCAGAAACCATAGCAAGAGCTTCAGGAGGCATGCACGTCAAGGCAGATCGATTGGAATCGTCGCCCTACGCTGCTATGCGAGCTGCAGCCGACGCCGCCTCCGTCGCTAGAGATAAAGGAATAACCGCCATACACGTGAAAGTTCGAGCGCCAGGGGGTTCAGGTGCCAGAACTCCTGGTTCAGGAGCCCAAGCCGCTATACGAGCCCTGGCGCGGTCAGGTTTCCGTATAGGCCGCATCGAAGAGGTGACGCCAATTCCCCACGACGGAACGAGAAGGAAGGGAGGACGCCGAGGACGCCGAGTCTAACCTATGAACTGACGGCGAAGGATAACTCCGATAACATTATGACAAACAGTCAAAACATTTAGCTCACCGCGCTAGAGGACCACAATATTGAAATAATCCCTTTTTCTCCTTTGAAAAGCACAATCGTTTGCGACCGGTCACAAAAAGAGGCTTGACTGTGGTAGAGATTCAAATCCTTGAAAAAACTGATGATTACCTGCGGTTCATTGTTAAAGGAGTTGATGTGCCCTTCGCAAATGCGTTGCGCAGGATCATGCTCACTGAAGTCCCTGCCATGGCCGTAGACGAGGTGGTTATCCTTGAAAACTCTTCCATGCTCAACGACGAGATTCTTGCCCACAGAATTGGGTTTATCCCTCTTAGGACAGACTTGGATTCCTACAACCTTCCAGAAGAGTGTTCATGCAAGAGCGAGTTCGGATGCAACCTCTGTCGCCTGACTTTGACGCTGGAAGCCGAGGCCCCGGAAAAAACAGTAGCGGTTTATTCCGTAGACCTGAAGTCAGAGAACCCTGACATCACACCAGTCAGCGACAAGATACCAATAGTAAAGTTGGCTCCAGAACAAAAAGTAAAGTTGGAAGCGTACGCCCGACTGGGGAAGGGAAAGGATCATGCGAAATGGCAGCCTGTCTCAATGTGTACCTACAAGTATCTGCCTCAAATCAAGATCGATTTAGAACGATGCAACGCGTGTGGCGACTGTGTAAAGCTATGCCCCGAAAAGGTTCTCGTCGACATGGAAGAGAGAATAGAGACTCAAAATGTGATCGAATGCACCCTCTGCATGGATTGTGCCGACGCTTGTCCACAAAATCCCCCAGCCATCGAAATGTCTTGGAGCAGGGAGGCCTTCGTTTTCAAAATCGAGTCCACAGGCGCTCTTCCCGTTGAACGAATCATGCTTGATGCTCTTAAAATTCTTGACAAAAGGATTAGGGAATTCTCTACTCAACTTAGAAAGGGAAGGAAAAAGTGAGAAAATTTAAGGCGACCAATCCAGAGCTAATTGCGCTCGTTCGATCTTTGAGAAAAAAATCTCGGGAAAACAAAGTGGAGATATGGCGGTACATAGCCGATCGCCTGATGAGTTCAAGAATAGGACGCGTATCTGTGAACGTGAGTCGATTAAACCGCTATACGAAAGAGGGAGAAACCGTGGCGGTTCCAGGGAAGGTGCTGGCCGCGGGAACACTCGATCATCCTATTAGTGTAGCCGCCTTCGCCTTTTCCGACCGAGCACAATCAAAAATTCTTAAGATGAAGGGAAAGTGCTTGTCAATAGAAGCTTTAATGGAGAAAAACCCAAAGGGCACTAATGTGAAAGTCATCGGGTGACCAAAATGGCTTCCAGAGACGGTGTGGTTGTAGACGCGAAAGGACTGATTCTTGGTCGAATGGCCAGCATCATAGCTAAACGCCTCCTCCAAGGCGAAACGATAATAGTTGTAAACGCTGAACAGGCGGCGATATCTGGCAAAAGGCTGAGCAGAGTCAGGGAAGCCAAGAGATTCCTCGAGGTTGGTCACCCAGGAAAGGGGCCCTACCACTCCAGGCGACCTGACAGAATTGTTCGAAAAACCATCCGTGGCATGCTTCCTAGAAAGAAGCCTAAGGGACAACAAGCATACAAAAGACTTAAGGTTTACCTCGGCTTACCTCCAGAACTTAAGAACAAGGAGGCTCAAACGATAATTGAAGCCAGCGCAGAAAGATTAAGATGCCCATATATAACCGTTGGAGAACTGACTAAAGAGATCGGATGGACCCCGGAAGGTGAATAAGATTTCGAAAGCCAAGAAAGTCCTGGTTTTAAGCGGAAAGCGAAAGACCGCCATAGCCCGAGCAACAGTCAGACCTGGAAGAGGAAGAATCCGCGTAAATAACGTCCCTGTAGAGATTTTCGAGCCGAAACTCGCTCGTGACAAAATAATGGAGCCTCTTCTCCTAACGGACGACGAGGTGTGGAAACAGCTTGATGTCAACGTTAAAGTGTCGGGCGGAGGCTTCATGGGACAAGCTGAAGCTGCACGAATAGCCATAGCCAAAGGTCTGCTAAAGTGGACAAAGAGCACCCGCCTTCGAACAACCCTTCGCGACTATGATCGAACCATGATCGCCGGGGACCCTAGGCGAAAAGAACCTAAAAAGTTTGGAGGCCCTAGTGCAAGGGCTAGAGATCAAAAGAGCTACAGATGAACGCCGGCAGATTCAGTGTGGTAGGTTACTCCGAGAGTGCCAAGAAGTCGAAACCGAAATGAAGCCGAAATGTATAAGTAGGAAGAAAACGCCCGAAAACACTTTATTATCTGACTGGTTAGAATGATGGAAAGGAGGTTGAGTTAAAAATAATTATACCGGTGCGCTGCTTCACGTGTGGGAAGTTGGTCGGCGATAAATGGGAAGACTTCACCAGAAGAGTGAAGTCCGGAGAAGACGCAAAGAGAGTTCTAGACAGTTTAGGATTAACACGGTATTGCTGTCGTCGCATGCTTCTTTCTCATGTGGAGATCGTGGACGAAATTCTCAAGTTTTACGAAGAGAAGGGAAGGAGGAAACAGATCAAATCTTCTTAGTGGGCGGTTAACATGTCATCTATCATCGAAGACGTCTTGGCTCGAAAGGTTTTCAACAGTCGAGGAGAGGAAACGCTGGAAATTGACATAGTGACCATGGCGGGGTTTGGAAGAGCCTCTGCCCCAGCTGGCGTAAGCAAAGGCAAGGCTGAGGTAGTTCCGTATCCTGAAGGAGGAGTAGACGAAGCGATACAGAAGGTAGAAGAATTCCTTGTTCCTGAGCTAATTGGAATGGACACAGAGGAACAAGAGGAAATCGATGTTCTTCTTCACGAAATTGATGGAACAAAGAACTTCGGAAATGTTGGAGGAAACACGGCTTTCGCTGTCTCCCTAGCGACAGCAGAAGCAGCCGCAACCTCCTACGGCATGCCATTGTTTCAACATCTTGCCGGTTACCTCGCAAACGAGCTTCCGTATCCTCTCGGGAACGTTCTGGGTGGAGGAAGGCACGCCATAGGAAAGGCGCCAGACATACAAGAATACTTGGTCATCCCTCTTGAGGCCCCCACCTTTTCAGACGCGGCGAAAGCCAATGTTTTGGTTCATCAAAAGGTCGGTTCCTACCTCAAGAAGGCAGATAAAAACTTCAGCGGCGGAAGAGGGGATGAAGGAGCTTGGGCACCCAACATGAAAAGTGAAGAAGCCTTAAAAATTGTGGTGAAGGCTTGTGAAGAAGTTTCAAGGGAATTAGGAATCGAATGCAGAGCAGGCCTTGACATGGCAGCGTCCACCATGTGGAAACAAAAAGAGAAATGTTACGTTTATGAACGAGACGAAACTAAGCGAGACACTGGAGAACAGTTGGACTTCGTGCTACATCTCGCCAAAAACTATCATCTCGCTTACATTGAAGATCCCTTCCATGAAGAAGACTACGAAAGCTTCGCAGAACTCACCAAGAAAGTTAAGAATGGTCTTATTTGCGGCGACGACTTGTTTGTCACAAATAGAGAGAGGCTAAATCGTGGCATAAAAGCCGGTGCTGCAAACTCCATCATCATAAAAACGAATCAGGTGGGCACCCTCACCGACGCTTGGGAGACCACGAAGGTGGCCAAGAAAGCCCGTTACGTTCCAGTAATGTCCCACCGTTCCGGAGAAACGGGCGATGCACATATAGCTCACCTAGCCGTAGCTTTCCGTTGCCCAGTTGTCAAGACAGGAGTGTTGCATGGAGAGCGGGTGGCTAAAATCAACGAACTTGTCCGAATAGAGGAAACTCTTGGAAGCAGAGCCAAAATGTCCGTGTTTTGATTTGTAGGAGGAAGGTTTTTGTCAGAAGAGGAAGAAGAAATCGAAACTCTCGCCGAAGAGGAGCTTTTGCTACCTCAAGACACGATGCTGTCCGCGGGAATCCACATAGGCACGAGGATGAAAACAACAGATATGGACCCGTTCATATACCGCGTCAGGGCCGACGGCTTGTTTGTCTTGGACGTCAAGAAGACGGATGAACGTATACGGGCCGCTGCAAAATTCCTCGCTCGATTCGAGCCGTCCAAAATTGCGGCTGTTGCGGCGAGATTGTACGGCCGTTCTCCCGTAGAGAAATTCTGCGAAGTCGTAGGGGCAACGCCTATAATTGGCCGTTTCATTCCCGGGCTGCTCTCAAATCCCCTTTACGCAAACCGTATCGAGCCAGCGGTGATAATTGTGTCCGATCCAAAGGCCGATGTGCAAGCTGTCAAGGAGGCTTCAAACGTTGGAATTCCAGTGGTAGCCCTCTGCAGCACCGATAACGATTTTTCCCATGTGGACCTGGTCATACCCACCAACAATAAAGGTAGGAGAGCCCTGGCGGTGATCTTCTGGCTGCTCGCCAGACAAATACTGCGCGAAAGAGGCGAAATACCGGCAGACGGAGACCTAAGCCAGTCCATCGACGACTTCGAAGTCAAGCTGACCAGGGAAGAATGGGATGAGAAAGTTTGAAGGTTAGGCATCCCGCCGTCGCAGGTTCGTGGTACGCTGGCACCTCCACAGGCTTACGAGCACAAATAGAACAGTGTTTCACTCACAAGCTGGCTCCTGGTGAACTTCCAAGAGTTGTGCAGGAAGGTCCAAGAAACTTGGTTGGGCTCGTTTGCCCCCACGCAGGCTACATGTATTCTGGGCCAGTGGCTGCCCACGCGTATCACGAACTGGCGAAGGACGGCAAACCGGATGTCATCGTGATTTTCAGTCCCAACCACACCGGACGAGGAAGCGCGCTCGCTGTCATGAACGAGGGAGTTTGGCGAACGCCGTTGGGCGACGTGGAGATTGACTCTGAAACCGCAGCTCAGATTGTGAACGAGTCTCGCATTATCGACGTGGATGACAGAGCTCATGCTCACGAGCATTCCATAGAGCTTCAGCTGCCTTTCCTTCAATACCTCTACGCTTCAGCCTTCAAGTTTGTGCCCATAAGTTTTCTCATGCAAGACCTGGAATCCAGCCGAGAGGTGGGACAGGCTACGGCGAAAGCCTTGTCAGGGAAAAACGCTTTGGTGATCGCCTCCACCGACATGACCCACTATGAGCCTCAGGAAAGGGCTCAACAGAAAGACAAGATGGCCATCGACGCCGCCATCAAGATGGATGAGAAGAAATATTATTCCGCTGTGGAATCTCAAGCTATATCAACTTGCGGTTACGGCCCCACAATCGCTGCGATCACTGCGGCAAAGGCCTTGGGCGCCAAGAAGGGTTCACTGTTATGCTACAGAACTAGCGGTGACGTAACAGGCGACTTCTCAGCGGTGGTTGGTTACGCCTCCATTGTATTCACGAAAAGTTAGTTAGATGAAACAGCTTCTCGCCAATTCCTGTGCCATTCTGAAAAACATTTTATCTATTTTGGACAATAATTGTTTCCTTGGGGGCAGTTTCGATGGGGAGAGGTTCTGGCTTCGGAAAAGTCATTCTGTTCAGCGAGCACTTTGTTGTTCACGGCGTGCCAGGAATTGTTTCTGCGATTGATTCAACCGTTGACGCAGAAGTGAAAAAAATTGGAGAAGGGATCACTGTAAGAGATGAGAGAAAGGGCGCAAGAGGCTATACCGAAAAGAAGAGGGTTCAACAGAAAGAGTCGATAGAAAGAATGCTTCAGACAATGACCGTTGATCCGGAAAAAGCTTCTTTAGAGATTTGGTTGGGAGGAGACCTGCCTGGTTTCAGCGGGATCGGTGCCTCTGCGGCAAGTAGCGTTGCAATTGCTAGAGCCATAGCAGAAGAGTTTGAGATGGATTTGACGGATGAGAAGATTAATGAAGCTGCCTATGAAGCTGAGAAGGCCTATGCCGGAACCCCCTCAGGCATAGACAACACGGCGGCGACCTATGGAGGTTTGATCTGGTTCAAGAGGAATCTAAGCGGAGGCCCAAACACAATCGAGAAATTGAACATAAGGGCACCCGTTGAAATTGTCATAGGAAACACGGGAATCGTAGCTGACACCAAGGAGATGGTTGCCGGGGTCGCAGAGAGAAAGAAAAGAAATCCAAGAAAATATGATCCGTTGTTCAGGCAAGCAGAGGATTTGGCGTTCTCGGCGAGAAAGGCATTGAAAGAGTTTGACTTGAGAAAGGTTGGTGAGCTGATGAACGAAGATCATCGGTTGCTTCAGGAGATCGAAGTCTCCTGCGAAGAATTAGACCATTTGGTGAAGTTGGCTCGAGAGCAGGGGGCGTTTGGAGCGAAACTAACTGGGGGTGGCGGCGGAGGCTGCATGGTAGCATTGACTCCCGGAAGATTGCAGCAGGCGGTTGCAGCAGCCATGGAAAAGGAAGGGTTTAAAGTGTTGAGAACAAAGATTGGGGTTCAAAAATATAAGGGAAAAAATGAGGTTACATGAGATGTGGAGGGAGACGGTTGGGCTTTAGAAGTTTTTTGGAGCAGCTTGACAGAACTGAAGAATTGACAAGAATAGGAAAAGAGGTATCGACTGAGTATGAGATGGCGGGGATCATAGATGCTCTTGCCGAGAGACCCGTGTTTTTTGAGAAAGTGAAGGAATCTAGCATCCCCGTTGTGGCCGGCCTAGTTTCTTCCAAGGAGCTGATTGCCCGGGCCTTGAACATCAAGAAAGAACAATTGTTGCATAAGCTGTCCACTGCTATAGAAAATCCTTTGCCTCCAGAGGTTGTGGAGAGGGGCGAATGCCAAGAAATAGTTGAGAAGACTGTTGATTTGACAAGGCTTCCGATAATGAGGTACACCGAAAAAGACGGTGGAAAATACATCGCGTCCGCCATTGCAGTGATAAGGGACCCTGAGTTGGGTAGAAACACTTGTTTCCACAGGTTGATGTTGCTGGACAAGAACAGGTTCGTTGCTAGAATTGTTGAAGAAAGAGGAACGGACACCGCCCTCAAGAAGTCTGGGGGCGAACTGGACATTGCAATGTGCATAGGCAACTCAACGGCTGTTCTTCTCGCTGCAGCCACGTCTCTGCCGAAGGGCGTCGACGAAATGGGAATGGCCAATGTCTTGGAAAAGATAGAGCTGGTGAGGTGTAAGACAATTGATGTGGAGGTTCCGAGAGACTGCGAGATTGTGCTAGAGGGAAGAATAACGAAAGAGACGGCGCCGGAAGGGCCGTTCCTGGATCTCACTGGGATTGTTGACAAGGTGAGGCAGCAGCCGGTGATCGAAGTCAGATGCATAACTCACAGAGAAAAACCGATTTACCAGACCATTCTTGCGGGAAGAAATGAACATAAGTTCTTGATGGGGATGCCCAAAGAACCAACCATCTATAATGAAGTGAACAAAGTCTGTGAATGCAAGGATGTTTACATAACTCCGGGCGGCTGCAGCTGGCTCCACGCGGTTGTGCAAATCAAGAAAAGGAGTCCAGATGATGGGAAGAAGGCAATTGAAGCGGCTTTTGAAGGACACAAATCGTTGAAACATTGCATCGTTGTGGACAACGACATAAACATCTATGATCAGAATGACGTTGAGTGGGCTGTCGCAACGAGATTTCAAGCAGACAAGGCCGCTGTCATCCTACCCAACCAGAGAGGGTCTTCTCTTGACCCGTCAGGAGATTTGAGTGAAGGAAAAAAAGCGAGAACATGTAAGATGGGGCTAGACGCCACGATCCCCCTCAAAGAGACGGGCAAGGGCTTTGTAAAAGAAGGATATAGAAAAGTTGATTTAAAGGAATTCTTGTGATCGCATGTACCTCACAAAAGAAGAAGAGAGAATGCTGGATGGAGAAGAAGGCTATGCTGTAGAGAAGTCTATGGAGATACTTGTTGCCCTTGGAAATATTTTCGGAGCTGAAAAGCTCATAAGAGTGGGTTCTGTTCAAGTCGCCGGCGTGTCCTATCATAATCTCGGAGATGCTGGTCTAGAATTCCTAAACGAACTGGCAAAGGATGGAAGAGTCAGAGTACTTACGACTTTGAACCCCGCAGGAATGGATTTGGAAGATTGGAGAAAACTTGGAATCTCCGAAGAATTCGCAAAAAAACAAGATTTGGTCATAGATGCCTTCAGGAAGATGGGCATAGTCATCTCTTGCACATGTACGCCCTATCTAATAGGTAATCTGCCGAGATATGGAGAACACGTAGCCTGGTCCGAGTCTTCCGCCGTCACTTTCGCCAACTCGGTTATCGGAGCAAGGACAAACAGAGAGGGAGGTCCGTCAGCCCTTGCGGCAGCCTTCGTTGGCAAAACACCCTGCTATGGGCTGCATCTGGAAGAGAAGAGAGCGCCAAACATTCATGTAAAAGTGAGGGCTAAATTGAAGAAATTTTCAGATTGGGGAGCCCTCGGCTACTGTGTTGGAAAAAAGGCGGAGAACAAGATTCCATACATAACAGGAGTAGAAGCCGCGGAACTTGATGAATTGAAGTCGTTCTGTGCCTCAGTGGTGACGTACGGTTCAAAACCGCTGTTCTATATGCGGGGAATAACGCCTGGGTCTGAAAGACATCAGCCGCCGAAAGAACCGGTCACCGTCGAAGATAAGGACATAACAGAAGCCTACGAGAGCATTAATGACGATGTTGAGTTTATCGATTTCGTCTGTGTGGGCTGTCCTCATTCTTCGATAAAAGAAATCGCTCAGATAGCGAAACTGTTAGAAAATAGGAGAATTTCTCCGAACATTGAGTTTTGGGTTGCAACTTCGAGGTCGATGAAGCAACTTGCGGACAAAAGAAGTTACACAGGGACTATTGAAAGGGCTGGGGGGAAATTTGCTTGTGACACTTGTATGGCGGTGGCTCCGTTGAAGGGAAGATTCAGGTCTGTTGCGACGACCTCTGCAAAAGGGTGTTATTACTCACGGCATAACGATATGAAGACGAAGCTGGGAAGTTTGGAAGAATGCGTTGAAGCGGCGGTGAGGGGAAAATGGAGCTGAAAGGAAGAACCATTTCGAAGGGAGTTGCGAAAGGAGTAGCCTTGACCACGGCACAGCCGATCTCTTTCTATGGTGGAGTGGATCCGAACACAAGCGAGATAATTGAGAAGGGGCATGAGCTGCAGGGAGAGCGAGTGAAAGACAAGATATTGGTTTTTCCGAATGGTAAGGGATCAACAGTTGGGTCCTACACTCTTTATAGGATGAAGAAGGGCGGTAATGCTCCGGCTGGAATTGTGAACAGAGAGTGTGAGACTGTGGTTGCTGTTGGCGCGATAATCTCAGAGATTCCTTGTGTTGACAAGATCGATATTTCGAAAATAAAAACGGGAGATATTGTCCATCTAGATGATGGTGTTGTTACAATAAAGAAGTAGGGAGTTCAGACAATCTATTCTGGCTTTCATCACGTGAGAATGATGCGATGGTGTGAGGGTTGAGTGTGAAGACAACTGTTCTGAAGCTGGGAGGTTCCGTGATAACAGACAAGAAGAAAGAGTTGACTGCCAACTTGCCTGCAATAGAGCGGTTGGCAAAAGAAGTTTCGAGGGCCAACGTTTCGCCCCTTGTCCTTGTTCACGGAGGAGGCTCCTTTGGGCATCCAATTGCGGAGCAGTATGGAATAGCGGAGGGCTACAAAGATGCTTCACAGATTATGGGTTTTTCAATAACTCATCAACGTATGACCAAGCTGAACAAGTTGATTGTGGATTCTCTAATAAATCATAATATCCCGGCAGTAGAGGTTCAACCGTCATCTTGTGTGGTCACGAAGGCCGGTCGAATCCAAACAATGGAAAAGAAACCTCTGAAAAAGATGCTTGAAATGGGGTTTGTGCCGGTTCTCTACGGAGACGCTGTTCTTGATTCGGAAAATGGTTTCGCCATATTGTCTGGCGATCAACTTGTTTCTTCACTGGCAATAAACCTCAACGCACGTAGGATTGTAGTTGGCGTGGATGTCAACGGTCTCTACACTGGAGACCCCAAGACAGATTCGGAGGCGCGTCTAATCCATCACATCACCTTAGAAGAATTGAAAAACCTTGAACCCCTAATTGGAGGGGCGAAGGTGACTGACGTGACTGGAGGCATGCTTGGGAAAATGGTTGAATTGAAGCCAGCTGTGGAACATGGGATCCAAACGATTATTGTAAACGCCGCAGAACCTGACAGGGTCTACAAGGCTCTCAAGGGTGAGAAAGTCGTCGGGACAGTCATTGAAAGGTGAAACAATTGGGTAACCAAATTGAAAATAGAAAGGTTGAGCACATTAGAATCTGCTCAGAAGAGAACGTTCAGGCACGGAGCACAACCACAGGGTTTGAAGACGTTTATTTTATGCACAAGGCTTTGCCTGAAATTGAACGAAACAAAATAGACCTTTCCACGGTTGTTCTTGACCATGAATTCTCTGCTCCCCTCCTTGTGGGAGCTATGACTGGAGGCGCCGCTGAAGCCCACAAGATCAACGCTGCCATCGCTGAGGCGGTTGAGCAGCTGGGCCTAGGAATGGGTGTTGGGAGCCAAAGAGCAGCCATTGAGGACCCAAAATTGAAGGACTCCTTCGCCATAGTTAGGAAAAAGGCGCCGTCCGCGTTTCTCGTAGCCAACATTGGGGGCCCACAGCTTGTCAGCGGTTACGGCGTCAAAGAAGCCAAGAAGGCTGTGGAGATGTTGGAGGCTGACGCCCTAGCAATTCATTTGAACCCTCTGCAGGAGGCTGTTCAACCTGAGGGAGAAACAAAATACTCAGGCGTTCTCAGCAAGATAGGTGAAATCGCCCAAGCCCTCAAGGTTCCAGTTGTCGTTAAGGAAACCGGCGCGGGCATAGCAGCTGAAGAGGCTAAGATGTTTGAACAGGCCGGCGTTGCTGCCATCGATGTGGCAGGCGTTGGCGGAACAAGCTGGGCAGCAGTAGAGTATTATCGAGCGAAGAAGGTCAGAGACGAGTTTCGTCAAAGACTGGGTGAAACCTTTTGGGATTGGGGCATACCCACCGCCGTGAGCATAGTAGAGG
>CAYFXU010000028.1:0-20187 GCA_964347145.1 uncultured Candidatus Bathyarchaeia archaeon | reverse complement strand
GAGGGGAAAGTACATGATTTTGAAGGGTCCGTGTTCTTTGATTACTTTGAATCCTTGTTTGAGAAAGTGTTCGTAGTGCAGGTATTCTTTGAAGTCTGTTGCCTCTATTATGATGCCCTTGAACCCTTGTTTTTTTAGGTTATTCTTGACGTAGTCGAACATCATTTTTCCGTATCTTTTGTGCATGTAATCATTCAGCACTTCGGTGCAGTAAATGGAGGCTACTCTCGGCTCTGTTTCATATGGAACCAGTGCCCTCTCTGATTTATTGTAATAGATGTGACCCACAACTTTTTCGCCGTCCATTAAGTGATAGCCTTCAACGTGTTTGCCTATGTTAGTTTTGAACCATTTCTTTGAGTCAGGCAACGCTTTAGCCCAAGAGACGCCAGGCGGTACCTCGCTCATGCAACAATATGTTGCATCCAGATCATCTAAGGTCACCTTCTTAACGTGCATGCAACCTACCTCTGGCTCCATCTCTCGTACCCTTCGGCTTTTTAATTATTTGCATCAAGAGCCTCATGAAAATCGGAAGAAGGGCAAAGTCAATAGTTGGCGCGCATTAGCTGAAAAACCGTAAACAAAGGGTTCTCTAATTCTTGAGACGTTAAGGGTTTTAGCTCTGAAAATTCTAGGAGTAAATAGGCTGGTTTGAGGAATTCTCACCCTTTCAAGTCTAGGAGGCATGTTTCGGCGTGTCCTTCTACCTTCACCTTTCGATACACTTTTTTCACAATTCCCTTTTCATCGATTAGGAAAGTAGTTCGTTCTGTGCCCATAAACGTTCTACCGTAGAGGCTCTTCTTCTTCCACACCTCGTATAGATCCAAGACTTTCCCTTCGGTATCGCTAAGTAGAGTAAAGGGCAATTCATGTTTTTGCTTGAATTTCTGGTGAGATTTGATGCTGTCCTTACTCACTCCAAATATGACGGCGCCTTCATTCTCAAACTCTTTAGCCATATCCCTGAACTGGATAGCCTCACGAGTACACCCTGGAGTTCCATCTTTTGGATAGAAATAGAGCACCACCTTCTTACCTCGGTAATCGCTCAACGACACTTCTCTTCCATCATCTGCCGGTAGGGTAAAGTCTGGGGCCTCTTCTCCCTCACGAACCAATTCATATCACACCTTACCTCAGAAATTTGGGGGTCTAACCTTAAAAATATATGTGGCTGTCACTCAACAGTAACATAAACTTAAATAACACACGAATCAACCATCAAATATGAAACAGAGCGATATCCATCTCGTCTTCTTGCTCACTTTCCTGATGTTGTCTGTGCATGCCGTCTCCGCTCATGCACCTGACAAGCCAACCGACAATGAAAGCCTTGCAACAGCATACACGATATCCGATCCCACGAAGTCTTGGGCCATCTATGCAGAACTCCATGAAGGAGAAGAAGCGCAATATTACAAGTTTGACTTGTCGCAGAATGAAAGACTTTTCGTTCAAATGTTTGTCCCAACTTCTGAAAAAAGCAGTTTCAGCCCCAACTTGGTGATAATGGGTCCTGGCATAACCTCCGGAGACCCTGTACCTGAATATGTCGAGACTGTTGGGGGAGTGGGAATAATGTTATTGGAGGGGCAGCGTCCCTCCAATCCTACCTATGAACCATTCACTCCAAGCAGCTTCTACGAACTAGCTAGCCTAGATCAAGAAGTCTCTGATGGTGGAACCTATCACGTAGCAGTTTATGAGCCTTCTCAAGGAGGGCACTATGGCCTAGCCATCGGCTACAAGGAACAGTTCGGATTAGATGAGTTCATCAGTATACCTATCGACGTTATAGGTATTCACCAATGGGAATACCAGTCCTTACTCTTTATCTTGGCCCCGCTATTTGTCACATTGGTCATTGGCCTTGCTCTTTTGATTCTGAAAAGACCCAGCACATTGAGAGGATTATTTAGCGGGATAGGAGTCTTGGCGGGTCTCCTATATCTAGGCAGCGGGTTCATGACATTGACCCAAACGATTCTAGCCTTAACAACAGCTAGTCCAGACGTAGGCGTGGTTTTAACTGCGATCTTCATCGTAATACCGATTCTACTGGCTCTAGCGATTTTCCGAACTGTGGTAAACCGTAAACAAATAACTGTTAGAGCAAGGGCCTTCATGGCAATTCTAGGAGTTGTAGGTCTCTTCGCCTGGGCTGGTCTACTGATAGGCCCTGTCTTGGCCTTAATCGCAAGTTTAGTGCCCTCCAAGCGTTTTTGATGAAACAATAAATATTCATTTAAGACACAAGTTAGAGTGGTGACTTACTTGACGATAGTTAGATTGCCAAAGATGGAGAAACATGAGATAGACCAACTCATTCGAGAACAAATGCTTTGTCGAATCGCTTTCAAAGGAGACGATTACCCCTATATGGCTCCCTTTCAATATGTCTTCATGAATGGTTCGCTGTATTTTCACTTCACAGATTACGGTAGAAAAATGAAGATGATCGAACGGGATAACCGGGTTTGTGTTGAGATAGAGAAGTTCAGGCCAGATATGAGTGAATATAACTTCGTCGTCCTGAGAGGAAAGGTAAAGACTGTGACAGACCTTCGGGAGAGAGCTGAGGTTATCAAAAGGATGGCAGAAGAGGGGAAACAAAAAGTCTCTCCAAACTTCCTTGCTGCTCACGGCTTCAAAAAGGAGGAAGGCTGGTCTTCGTTTTCTCCAGAAAAACTTCTGGTGATATTGAAACTAGAAGAGGTAGCTGAAGAAAGCGGCCTCAAATCTCCGTAATAATGGTTCTTTCGGACAGGAATAACTCGAATGAAAATTGGCTACCCGTGCATAAATACGGCAATAGGATGCAAGAGCGGTCGAACCTTTCGTCTGAAATCATATTCTGAAAATCGGCTGATCGAAACCGTTGAAAACAACCTAGTCTGCCTCAGGGGGATTTTGAATTTCAATCTAAAACACAACTTACTATTTTTTCGAATAACCTCAGATCTTGTTCCCTTCGCCTCACATCCCATTTGCAGGTTCAAATGGCAGAGGCATTTCCAGAAAGAGTTCAAAGCAATTGGAGATTTAATCAAAAGCAATAACATGAGAATATCAATGCACCCTGATCAATTCACTCTCATTAACTCGATGGACGAAAGTGTTTTTGAAAACAGCGTAAGAGAACTTGTTTATCACGCAGAAATATTGGATTTGATGGAACTTGACACTTCAGCTAAAATACAGATACATGTTGGCGGCGTTTACAAAGACAAAGACAAAAGTATGAAAAGGTTCATAAAAAGGTTTGAAAGCCTCGACCAAAAAATAAGAAGACGGCTAGCCATCGAAAATGATGACCGGCGTTACACACTCGAAGACTGCCTTAGAATAAACAAAGAAACAAGAATTCCTGTCTTATTTGATGTTCTTCATCACGAAACAAACAAATCCGGAGAAACAATCATGGAGGCTTTCGAACTGTTCACAAACACATGGAAGAAAAAAGATGGTTTGCCAATGGTAGATTATGGTTCTCCAAAAGAGGGTGGCCCAAAAGGAAAACACCGAGAATCCATCGATTTAGAACACTTTAGTGATTTCTTGGAGGAGACAAAAGAGTTTGATTTTGATGTGATGCTGGAGATAAAGGACAAAGAGAAAAGTGCACTCAGAGCCGCAGGAATCGCATTACGCGATGATCGGTTCTTTAGGTGCAATCCCTAAAGATGCATGCGAGCACCACGTTGACATCCCCATGCCTATGCACGTCCGAATAGTCCTTATCCAACTCCCGAAACATTGTTTTGATTTGGATCTCTCGGATAACCAAAAGAAATCAGGGTTTTCTGGAATATCTCCAGCTGTACGCGCACATAGAAACTCGTTTGCCTGACTCAAATGGTTTCCCTTAGGAGTTTTGCAACGAAGAATCCGTTACAGTCATGGAGGTGTGGATAAAGCCTCTGACATTCAGTTTGTCCTCTCAGTCCTGGTAAGCCTATCTTTGGCAAAGTCTCTACAAGTTTGAATTCTGTATGCCATTTCAAAAACCTCTCAATCAACATTTCGTTTTCTTCCACAGTTACGCTACACGTGGAATAGACTAGAAAGCCTCGTTTCTTCACGTATTCTGCGCATTGATCTAACATCTGCCATTGAATCCTCGCCATGCCCGATATTGACCTCTTGTTTAGCCTCCATTTGGCTGAAGGCATCTTGCTGAAAGTGCCGGTGCTCGTGCAGGGAGGGTCTAGAATCACCAAGTCGGCGGAAATGTTAACTGGCAGAGGTTTTCGTGCGTTGGCAACGATTGGAAAGGCTGACTCAACGCCCATACGTTTTGTTTCCTGTTTCCAAATCATCATTCTTCGCCTTGAATAATCTACAGAGCAGATCGTGCCCTCGTTTTCCATTAACTGAGCCAAATTTGTTGTCTTTGCTCCCGGAGCGGCGCAAACGTCGAGTACTGTCGCTCCAGCTTCTGGATCTGCGATTTCTGCGGCTAGGCAACTGGCTTTGTCTTGAACGTAGAAGAGTCCTTGGCGGAAGCTTTGTGTTCTGGCGAGAGGTTTTTGACTTTCGACAACCCTGTACGCATGCTTGAGTTGTTGCAAACCTTCTAGGACAACTCCATCGTTCTCAATTCTCTTGAGCAACTTTTCTTCCGACCCTTTCAAAGTGTTTATCCTTAAATAGACAGGTGGAGTCTCCATGGCCTTCTCCAAGAATCTAAGTGCTTCTCTTCTTCCAAACAGTCGGAAACAGTATTTTACGAACCATGTGGGATGGTAAGTTAGGAGTCCCACTTTCTCTATGTCATTAGCTCTCTTCAGGGCTGAGTCAAGCTGAATACTCAAAATCTCACCGAGAACTTCTTCAACTTCTTTCAGTTCTCGCCAGCCCAAAATGGAGCGCCCTATTCCTGCTATCCTTATACCCTTCTCTAAATCACTATGTGCCATCTTGGTTTCATACAAGTATAAACGAAGAAAAGCCCGTGGACCAAGCCTAAAATCGCTGAGGGATCGAGGCGCCAGTACTGAGTTCAGGAGAAAATCAATGAAGTTTTTCCTCCGAAGCGTTTCAGCTACCAGTTTATGAGCCAACCCGATGACCCGTGAATCCTTTATTCCCAGTTGCTTTGCTGTCTTGGCCAACGCTAGACGCTGGCCCGTCCGCTGCAATTCAATCCAACTCATTGTTTCAATGGCAAGCGTCCATGCATCCCGTAGCAATTTAGACCTCGTGTTATGAGTCTGACCCGGCGCTCAATAAAAGATTGATGGCTATCTGCTTTCTGAAGAGGAATCTAGAAAAGCGAGTCCTGACCCAAAAAGCATCTTACCCTCGATTGGCGCGCGATTTTTCTTCCTTTCTATATATATCTAACAGCTGCGCACGCATTATGCGAGAAATATCCTAAATAGAGAAGGTGAGGCCAACCAATTCTCCGAACAACATGTAACTTGATATCACGTAGCCTAATATGGCGCCACTGCAAAGGTATGGAAGTCCTGCTTGTGGTTTTCCTTTGATGACAGTTGTCATAAGCGCTGCAAAACCAAGAAGTGTGCCAAGCATTACTGATATTGCTATGAGGAGACCATTATTGGAAATACTATGAAAAGCGGATGCAACCAAGATCCCGGGCACTATAATGTCTCCCAGTCCCACAAAAAAAGCGTCTCGCTTCTCGCTATCTTCAAGTTTTTCTTTCAACCTTTTTGTTTCTTTTATTAGAGAATACTTTCTGATTTTTGGGATCACAAGTATAACCGGTAATTTGAGATGCAAAACAGTGTCTGCAAGATCAATCATATGTTTAGTTTTGTATACTGATATTGCATCGTATATCGCTAATCCAACGAGCAAGAATATCACTAAAGAGATACTCAACGAAATGCCCAACATTGCAATAGCGCCTACTCCTAGAATGATGCAGCATATATCGATAACGTACCATTCAGGGTACTTGACAAGCGTTGTGATTACGACAACAACGGAAATTATGGAGAGAGACAGCGACCACACTTCCGGAATCACAGTTGCCAGCAAAGGATAAAACACATAGAAAACCATATACCCTGTTGCCCCTAGAATAATGCCCTGTATTAATTGTTTCTTCCAAAATTTTGCAATCAACAATATTGCGGCTGTGAATAGTAGCAACGTCAAAAAGAAATATACTATGTTCATCGGGTCACTTGGGTTTTCAAATGCCACCATGTCAGCGGCTTCGAAAGGTCTTATTGCCAACAAAGCCAGACTATGAATGAAGACAAATAGCCCTGCTATCAGAGAAATAGAAGAGATATCTTTCATTTTCTTTTCCTATCTTTACTTATTGTTTTTTAAGAAAGAGGTTTATTTATTTATAGGGTTTGACCGATTGGAAAACACGTTCAACCAGCCAAAGCGCAGTTCGAACCGTTCATATTGGAGCCGAAGGTCTCTTGAGCGGAGAATGTGGTGTCGGGTTTGACTGAAACGTTGACCGATATCTGCGGTTGTGTTTTTGAGATCCGACAAGACATATTAGTCTGTGTCAAGCGATGTCCGAAGCATAGTGAACCTAAACCAAAGAAGCCTTACAGGCCAAAAGCTGAGTGTGTTAGACCGTAAAACAACTTAACAATGCACTCACGTTATGTCCAAAAAAGAGAGAAGTTACTGGAGATGTTCTCACGATTCTTCCGAAGAGAATTTTTAAAGGGACAGGAGCATAGAATTCTAACGGATCCGAACAAAGATGAAGAGAAGTTTAGACGACTTCTTCAAAGCTACTGAGAAGGTGGAAAAGAAACCAGCAGAATCCTCCTCGACCGAGAAAACTCCCCCGAAAAGAAAAAGCCTTGTTTTTCAGTCAGAAACTCCACAGGAACTACCTCCATCATATTTCGTGTCCGCTACATACAATGGAAAAAAAGGATGCGTTTCCATAAAGTTGTATGAGCCAGAATCCGAAAGAATCTATTTCTGGCACGACACTACCGGTCACAAGCCTTACTGTCTGACAAACCTTCGGGCCAGTGAACTCGAAAAAATCAACCCGCTAATGTCTCATCCAGGTTTTGACCATTTCGAATCTGTCGAGAAGTATGATTCTCTTCTAGATCGGGAGGTTACCATAACAAAAGTTGTGGCCAAAGACCCGTTAGCAATAGGTGGTCGTCCAAGCGGTTGCATGAGAGACATAATACCTGAAGAATACCCTAAACTTGCCGGGTCAGATCAACCGGTGAAAGTTTGGGAAGCCGTGATCAAGTATTACCAATCTTACATTTACGACAATGACTTGGCTCCAGGCATGATCTACGACGTAGAGAAAGGCAAGCTTATTCCGGTAACGCATGAGTCATCCGAAGCCACTGTTAAGGAGATTCTTGAACTGTTCCGAGACGAGCCAGAAGAATTCTTGCAGCGAGTGGAAATGTGGGCACGCCTCCTGGAATATCCGGCTCCTAGATTTCGAAGGATTGCCCTCGACATCGAGGTTGCCACACCCGTTCCAACCCGTGTCCCAGATCCTCGCGAAGCTGCGTACCAGGTTATCTGCACGACGTTGCTTGGATCAGATGGAAAAAAGAAGATTCTGATTTTAAAGCGTGAAGGCGTCAAGGAAGGCGTTGAAAAGTTGCCTCCCGACGTAGATGTCGAATTCTATGATTCCGAGGAAAAGTTGATTCTAGAAATTTTTGAGGAACTTTGGGACTATCCATTCGTCCTCACCTTTAATGGGGACGATTTCGATCTGCGGTATCTTTACCACAGGGCGTTGAATCATTTTGGGATGAAGAAGAACCAGATTCCAATAGAGCTTGGGAGAAGAGTATGTCTGCTCAAATATGGAATTCACATCGACCTCTACAAATTCTTCTTTAACCGATCAATCCAGATTTACGCCTTTGGAAAGAAATATCGAGACATGACACTAGACGAAGTTGGCAAGGCCTTGGTGGAACTTGGAAAGGTTGAACTCGATAGGCCTCTTTCGGAATTGACCTACTCAGAACTAGCTCAATATAACTTTAGAGACGCTGAAATCACATTAGCTCTCACCACCTTCGACGATGATCTGGTTATGAAACTGATTCTGGCTATCACGAGAATAGCCCGCATGCCCATGGAAGACGTGAGTCGCCAAGGAGTTTCTCGATGGATACGAAACTTTCTACATCATGAACATCGACGGAGGAACATGTTAATCCCAAACCCCGATGACATACTAGCCCTCAAAGGACTAACCACCACAAAGGCCACTATAAAAGGGAAAAAATACAAGGGGGCAATAGTAGTCGAGCCTGTGCCTGGCGTACACTTTAACGTGGCAGTGATGGATTTCGCCAGCTTGTATCCATCAATAATCAAGGTCTACAATTTGGGGTACAAATCCATTCTTTGCCCACACGATGAATGCCGGGAAAATAAGGTTCCTGAAACTCCACACTGGATTTGCACGAAAGAAAGGGCGATTGAAAGTCTGTTGATAGGGGCGCTTAGAGACCTGAGGGTCAAATGGTATAAGCCAAAGTCCAAAGAAGAAGCTCTACCAAACGACTTGCGGAGTTGGTACAACGTTATTCAAAGTGCGCTCAAGGTTATTCTTAACGCAAGTTATGGAGTGTTTGGCGCCGAATCCTTCGATCTATACTGTCCGCCGGTAGCCGAGGCCACAGCAGCTATCGGGAGGCACGTCATAACACAGGCGATAAGCAGAGCCAGAGAGTTGGGGATCAATGTCATCTACGGGGACACGGACAGCATCTTTTTGATGGGAGCTTCTCAGAATCAGATAAAGGGTCTAGAGGACTGGTCGGAAAAGGAGCTGGGAATGGAACTGGACGTGGACAAGTTCTATCGCTATTCAGTCTTCAGCTCCAGGAAGAAGAACTATCTGGGGATTTATTCGGATGGAAGCGTTGACGTCAAAGGAATGACTGGAAAGAAGAGACACATTCCTGTCTTCATCAAGAAGGCCTTCGACAACCTGGAAGAGCGATTGGGGGAAGTGAAATCTCCACCAGAATTTGAGGAAGCCAAAAAGGAGATTCGGAAAATTATTCGAGATCGCTACCTACGGCTGAAGCAACGTCGCTGGGGAGATAGCCCAGAAGACCTTGCTTTCCATGTTGTGCTTGGAAAAATTCCGGAAGCATACACGAAGACAATGCCTCAGCACGTCAAAGCCGCCTTGGTCCTCAAGGACATGGGACACGATTTGAAAGCCGGAGATTTGATAAGTTTTGTCAAAGTGTTGAGGGACCCACATGTAAAACCTGTTCAACTGGCCTCCAACAGTGAAATAGATGTAGATAAGTATGTGGGATACTTACACTCAACCTTTGATCAGGTTCTTGACGCTCTGGGTCTCGACTTTGACGAGATAATTGGGCTAACCAAACTCGAGCGTTTCATGTGAAAGTCTGGGTTTCAGCGTTTTCTTGGACGGGTTATCACAGAGCCCCTTACTGCAGGCAGATTCTGCGGGAACAAGATGCCACGATTTCCAGTCATGATTCTCCTTCTTCTCCCATGCATGTTCATTGTCCGGGCTGCCGCAATGTTTACTTTAGAGATAATAAACATCTGAACAGTTCACGGGATATCGGTGATTTCGCCTGTTTCTCATCAAATCTGCTGTGATCTCAACGGCTCTTTCCGTCAAGAAACTTGGATTTATTTTCTACATGTCTGACTTCTATTCCTTCATCAATTGGCTTGTACGGTATACGATATTTCTTGAACAACCACGCCAATTCTCTGAAGGCTTTATCGTTCACTTCGATTTCCACAATCTCTGACATTTCATCTATTACAGCCGGATGTCTAGGATTAGCTCTGCAGAGCATAACGAACTCAGCATCTCTATCAGATACGGGAGGAACTGCAACTATTTCCCACAGAGACTTTGAATCTAAAAAGTTTCGAGGGGGATACCTCTTTATCCTAATTTTCCTCAACCCTTCTCCCTCGTCTCTCCTCAGTATCATCCTTAATTAAATTCCAATCGCCGATATAAACAGACATGGTAATGTTTTCTATGCTATCTTTCTAGCTAAACTTTCGCGAGAACTTTCAACCCACTAGACTTCAGAGGTTCGATGACACTTGGCCTACTCAGGATGACGAGCAAGGTATAGCCAATCACCGCGACAGCAATGATGCTACTTAGGGTAATGCTAACAGTCATCCCTAGCCACGCGGGCATAAACCCTAAAGCTTCCGGCACATCAAAGAACCACCACAAATATCCACCGCCAACAATTAGCCCGATAGGCAACGCACCGATCAAACAAGCCAAAAAACGGCGTCTCCAAAGCAAAAGCACCAAACCCGCAGCAATAAAATTCGCGAAGGGTCCCATTATGATGTCAACGGGGCCCAAAAAAAACATCATGTTACTCAAAAAGTTAGTCACAGCGCACCCAAGCGTTACCCCAAACACCACCGGCCATCCTAACAACGCAGCTAAGGCAATCAAGCAATCCGCAACACGCAATTGTACAGGTCCGGAGACAAATGGATTACCAATCGAAAACATTTGAACGACATTGATGACCACGTACAACGCCGCGAAAACAGCTGTCAAACTCACGTCTCTGCTACCAAATCTCAACTTCTCACCTCCCTACACCCGGGATTTATTATGGCGGAACGGGTGGGAGGCCCCACTCACCCGCCGAAACCAAACTATTGAACAATGGATTAATATTCTTTTTGACAAACAACAACCTTTCCACAATCAACACTCATCTCACTACGCAAGACCAAGAGATATAGAAAGGGAGCCAAGCGCGCGCCAAGCCCCGCGCGCGACCGGAAATGCGTTGCAGAATAAAGCGTATTCAAAGAAAAGCAGGGGGATCGTATATCAGAGCAACAGAAAGAGTCTTATGTTCCTTGTCTTGTGTGCCTTGCTCTGTTTTGGTATCAAATTAGTTAAGACTCCATATACTGCCCCATCCCCTGTCTCAGAGAAGAGAGAAAATAGACTTAAACGTTTATTACAAACCTCCAAATATCAAAACAATAATTAATGTCGCTCTTAAGAGGGGTAAGACATGAAGTTCATCCGAAACGTGAAGGCTATCTCAGGGTTTTTTCTCATCCTCCTGTTACTGTTGGCTACAATAGTTGGCGCAATCCTATCCTATCTTTGGGTTATAGGCTACTATGTTTCCCTTGAGAGAGTATATCCTGAAGACATCACTGTAAACATTACAGGCTACGCTTTCGACTATCAAAACACGTCTTTCTTCAACGTCACCATCCAAAATCCCACTTCCTACAAATCGAAAGAAACAGCCAACATAACGCAAATTGTAGTGTCAACCGGAGACGGCGTTCTCCACGACAATGTCAATACCGATCCTTCACTTCCCTACAAGTTTCAACATAAAGGGGAAGTGGAAACTTTCAAATGTCTTTGGAACTGGGCAAACTTCACCGGCGAAACCGTGAAAATTATTGCCTTCGTTGCAGACGGATCCGGCCCAACGTTCGAAGTCGAAACACCCCTTGTCAGACTGGAAATCACTGATATTCGCTTTAACTCGACGATAAGCGTTACCCATTTCAACATTACCGTTCAAAACTCAATGTCATCTGTCACATTCGTTAACATCACTGAAGTGACTTTAGATGAGGAATTAGTTCTGGCCCAAAATCTTTCCATTCCCCTTCCATATGGTCTCGACCCAGACGAGTCAGTATCGTTTAATTGCAAGTGGAATTGGACTAACCTTCAAGGCAAGAACGTTACAGTCGCTGTGCACACAGCGCAACGCTACTCAGCGTCTCGTACAATCCCAACTCCTGAACCCGTAGACTTGGCCGTCACCGATGTTATCTTCAGCGTCACCAACACAACGCGCTTCAATGCCACCGTTCTGAACTCTGAGGACTCTCCCACATACGTCAACATTACGAGAATAGCCGTTGGCGTCGAAAACCAAACGGTTCGAGAATGGACTTTGGAAAATGGAACTGAAGTGGAACCTACCCTCCCGCATTTTCTCAATTCGAGTTCATTGCAGACGTTTTCATGTCCATGGAACTGGACCGACCAGCGAGAAAAGAATGTTACAGTAACCATTTATACATCACAAGGTTTCATGGCACGCTACGTTCAAGTCACTCCAGCGCCAGTAATCCTGGAGGTCACTAACACCATTTTCAATCCACTTGAAACCGGTAGCTTTAACGTCACCGTCAAAAATTCGGAATCTTCCATCAAAGATGCTAATATTACGGAAATCACTGTGATTTTGGAAAACGGAATTTCCATAAACATAAACATGACTGATCCCCCTCTCCTTCCAACTATACTCAATCCAGGAGAGGCCGCTACATTCAATTGTACTTGGAATTGGGCTGCATACTCAGGAAAGAACGTCACAATTGTTGTGAATACTCCGAAATATTCAATAGAGTCTTCCCCGATTCTTCTCAAAGCCCTAGCGATAACCGATATTCTTTTCAATTCCCTCGATACAGCCCACTTCATCATCACCGTTCAGAATCCCACGGAGCTTAGTTTTAGTATCACGGGGATAGAAGCAAAAATAGTAGGTGGAGACACCCTGAATATAACTGATGTGAAACCTGGAACTCCATTCATCCTTCCCTCAGGAACCAGCCCTACATTCATTAGTTTCATGTTGTCCAGTGACTGGAAAGTTTATCAAGGAGAAGATGTGACCGTTTCCGTAGAAACTTCAGAGGGCTTCACAGCATCCCGTACATATAGAATTCCCAGCGTCTAGAAACGGTCTCTAATTTTCCTTTTCTTCACACTATCTCAACGAACTTTCCGATTTTCTTCGATAGAGCCTTCTTGTAGGCGAGGTTCGCTGTTACGGCGTCTTGTACAGCAAGGCCTGTTGAGGTGAAAACAGTTATTTCGTCTGAGGAGGATCTGCCAGGCTTCAAGCCAGCTACTACCTCGCAGATCTCACCCCAAACACTTTGCTTCGTTATCACTCCTTTTGTTAATGGCACGTTAATTTCGCCGCTGTGAGATGCTTGTTCCCAATCGTCAATGACAATTTTTGCTCGGGTCAAAATGGTTGGATCCAGCTCCTGTTTGCCTGGTGCATCTGCGCCTATGCAGTTGAAGTGCACGCCAGGCGTGACCCAGTCGTTTGAAACTATCGGCTTCCTTGACGGTGTTGTTGTTACGATGATGTCGGCTCCTTCCACGGTGTCTTTGGCACTTTTCGAGGGAGCTATTCTTGTTACATTGCCAAATATTGTTTGCATTTCCGCTACACACGCATCCCTCGTCTTATCCGTTCGACTCCAAACTCTAACTTCGTCAAGATTTTTGTAGAGGGCAATAAGACCCATGAGTTGTGTTCTAGCTTGTGCACCGGCTCCGATAAGACCAACAACCTTGGCGTCTTTTTTGGCAAGGTACTTCGCTGCTATGCCTCCCGCGGCGCCGGTTCTCATGTCAGTGGCCCATGTTCCTCCCATTATTGTTACAGGCGCACCATTCTTGGGATCCACCAAGACAATTATTGCCATAACTGTGGGAAGACTGTATCTGCTACGATTTTCTGGGTGAACATTAACAATCTTGACGGCCGAAATGTCAAGTTCCTCAAGGTATGAGGGCATAGCCCTCAAGTCGCCTTTGTATTTGTTGTAGAATAGATACACTTTCGCTGGCATCTGAGCTTGGCCTAACCCTTTCGCCTTGAACGCGGATTCAACAGCCTGCATAACCTCGTCCATAGTTAAGAGTTCTTTGACGTCTTTTTCGGTCAATAGAAGCGTCTTCATAAATATCACCTAACTGATAGGCGTTCCCTCTTTCGAATTCCTTGTGATCTTGTCGATTTTCTACATTATTAATCTTGTGACAGGACCGGGCTCCCGATTTCCTGTCATCCTTTTGTCTATTTCTCTTACTGGTGTGTCTTCGGCACTGTTCCCTGTTAAAAAACTCATGGGCTGTGGACAATTGCATGCATGCGCGCGCATGTGCTCCCCCAGAAAAACACTGGGAGTCATAGCAATCTCATAGTTTACCTCTGAACTCCATTGCCTTAAGCACACGTTCTCTTGCCATATTTTCGGCAGCATCTCTGGGTGGGATCTTTTGGTTCTTCGCCATATCAAGAATGAGTTTTGTGTTCTTCACTATCTTGTCTTCAATAACCTTGAAAACCTCACTTTCAGTTCCGCCTCCATATTCTACAGCGGCAGTTATGAGCCCACCAGCGTTTGCGATAAAGTCAGGAACTACAAGGATTCCTCGGTCATGAAGAATCCTCTCAGCTTCCCTGGTGGCTGGAATGTTGGCAGCTTCGACAACAAGAACTGCTTTAATGTCTCGGGCATTTTCGTTCGAGATCACATCCGGTCGTGCTCCTGGAATCAGAATATCTACTGGCAATCGAAACAATTTCTCGTTTTCAATAGTTCGTCCACCCTGATAATTTTTCACAGTGCCAGTGGTTTCCTTGACCTTCAGCAGCTTTTCGTAATCCAATCCATCTGGTTGGTATATGGCGCCTTTAGAGTCAGAAACTCCTACAACGTTCGCTCCTTTCTCAATTAGAAATTTGACAGCGGCTTTTCCAACAGCCCCGAACCCTTCTACTGCGACAGTGGCTCTAGACAAGTCTAGCAGGACATATTCGCACGCTACTTCGGTGCTGGCGACCACCCCATATCCTGTGCTTCCTATTTCATCTAAAGGGATTCCTCCAAGTACACGTGGCAACCCTACGGCTCTGCCAATCTCGTCGTAGACAATGGCCATACAACACTCGTCAGTGCCCATATCTGGACCTGGAATGTACTCTGCTGTCGGTCCTATCCCTTTCGCAAATGCCCGAATCAGCTCGTTCCTATTCTTGCTTTTCGGATCAGCAATAATGCCGCTTTTTCCTCCTCCGTGAGGGATATCGGCCGCTGCACTCTTGAAGGTCATCGCTCTGGCTAACCTGAAAACTTCTTTAGTAGATATGTCTGGGAGCATTCTACAGCCGCCTATGCCTGGTCCGCGAGCAGTATTGTCAACCACAAGAATTCCTTTCATTTTCGTCTTTGGGTCATGAACGTATAAAACCTTCTCGGGTCCTATTTCATCTGAAAATTGGAAGACCCCTTCTTGAGTCCTCATTAAGCGTTCCCTCCGAGAAGCCTAAGATACTCAAGAACCTCGATAAATCTTTTGTGACCTTTGTGACGCGCGCGCGCATGTGACCTTGATTTTTGGACATTAACTAGAGTTGAGCAAACTCTTGCGCTGTAAATACGAATCCAATGCAAGAAGACACAATTAACATGATGCTCGCTGTCAATAGGAGAAAAAGACTCGCACTCCAGAAGGCTACGGTGCCAAAGAACCATTGGGGTAGACCGTAGAGGATCTCTCCCTTGTAGGGAGCTTTCCATAAGAGATCCAGAAAACTGAATGCAAGAACCTGTGAACCGATAAACATGCCGATCCCGTAAACAAGCCCAACTATAGAGAGAAAGGCGTGAGCTACTGGCTCTTCATTACGTTTCGCAAGGATTGAATAGATAAATGCTGTCACAGGACCCAATATTGCCACTATTGCTTCCATAGTGGCCATGGACATGAATGGACCTGGAAACGGAACACCCCACTCGAAAACGGACTCGAGGACTCGATGATTGAATATGGCGACGGACAAAAGTATTCCCCCAACAATTCCGAGGAAAGACCCGATTAGCTTGAAGGGAATTGAACGTCCCATATAGATGGGGGCGGCTACCATAACGAGCACGGGACTTATTATCAAGAACATTGCGCCAAGATTGATCTGAGAAACCATCAACAGAGAACCCAAACCAAGGCACAGGAGATAAAATGACGCCAAAAGGCTACCTAGAAATATCACTCCCCGATGAGTTCCCCCTCTATAGAACTGAAGTCCTCCAACGATGAAGAAGCAACCTAGTATTATCAGCAGAATCGACGCCATGAGAAAGAGGGTTATTCCAGCAAGTTTACCAATGTGTTGCGCCGAATCGATAGGAATCTGCATGAACTGGTAACTCAACAAAATTACGATCGGTATGTCAACAACGATGTAGCCAACCCCTAGAAGAGTTGCGGCTGCGAGAACTAGCTTGCGAAAGATTACTTCGATTCCGCCCATTCCGGACATCTTCAAGGAAAGACTCTCTCCATCCGGTCTGTCCCCTACGCGTAAGTGGAATGAACAGTTTATTAAATCTTACGACATAGTTATCTGTATTTTCGAATCATTGTCCGTGATTGTCAGTGTTTCAGAAGGAGAACTGAGGCCTCTTTGATAGCGACTTTGGAAGCGTTAGAGGTTTGAATGGTTTGTCCTTAGTCTTTTCTTTGATCTCTTCTACTAATTCTTGGAGTCGCATTTTCCTGATCTTTCCAGCTTTTCTATCTCTGACTGGAAGAATGCGTGAGCTTATTTCTTTCTCCCCAACTACAAGTACGTAGTTAATCCACTCTCTCTCTGCTTCTCTGACCTTTTTCTGCATCGTTATGGGTCTGTCGTCCAGATCAGATCTTATGTTATGACGTCCTATTTCGTTCATTAGCTTTTCAGCATCCTTAAGAAACCTTTCAGATACTGGGATCACTCTTGCCTGAGTGGGTGAAAGCCAGACGGGCAGTGTGGGAACGTTTCCCTTTTGCTGTTCTCTGTAGGCCTTTTCTAGCATCGCGTATACGCATCTTTCGATGGCACCACTTGGGCTGCAATGTAAGATTAAGGGGTAGCGTTTCTCACCCTTTTCATCGACGTAGGTTGTACCATATCTTTCAGCGTTCTCAATGTCGAGTTGGTCTGTGGAAAGGGCGGAGGCCTTGTCCAGGTTATCCAGGAAGTTGAATTCCCACTTCAATATGAAATAGAAGAATCTGTCTTCCCACATTTCGATCAACGCGGGTTTGTCGATTAGCTTGATCAACGAAAGGATGAAATCTCTGTTTTCCTCATAGAAATCTTTGGTAAACCGGATCCCCAGTTCGTAGTCTTCTTTTTTGTCCAGCTCCAAGCCTTCATCCAAAACTTGCATGGACAGCTTAAACCTCACGAGGAACTCCTGCTTTGCCTGGTCCAAGTCTGTGCACAGGGCGTGGCAGTCTGGCATGGTGAAGGCTCTAAGTCTCCTTAATCCAGATAATTCGCCGCTTTTTTCTCTTCTAAAGCTGTATCTGGTTAGCTCGTAAATTCTTAAGGGAAGCTGCCGATATGAAAATTGGGCGTCGTGAGCCATGAGGAATTGACCGAAGCAAGCGCTGAACCTCAAAAAGAAATCTCTTTTGTCCGACTTCAAGATGTATTGTCTGGCCGGGAATCTTTCAAGATAGTTTGCCATGCTCGGATGTTGGAGGTCATACATAACTGGAGTTTCTACTTCCATACTTCCGTACTCTATCACCTTTTGCGTAACAAATTGTTCCAGTAATGATTTAATCAGGCTTCCCTTAGGGTACCATCTAAAATTGCCAGGGTCGCTGCCGGGCTCGTAGCCCGCAATCTCCAATCTTTTCATCAGTTTTACATGAGGCGGAATTTGCTGGGCCGCCCTCACCTTTTCTATCTCATATTTTGCGAATTTTTCCAGATTCTCGTGCTTGGCAAAGTCAAATTCCTCCACAGGAACCATTCTTCCGTCGGTCTGTAAGATGTACCAGAAAGACTTCAGTTTCTCCTCTGCCTTCAAAGCTTCCGGAACAACTTCTTCTCCCTCAACTTCGCCCGGCAAGACCACTCTAAACTGCTCGGCCAATGGATGCCCCTTTATGGAAAGGGAAAATTTCTTGCACCAGCCAAAGGGAGTTCTGTATGTTTCGATTCCACTTTCTTTAGAACTTCGTTCCATAGCCTTAATGATTCTCAAGGCGCTGGCTGGTTTCGCCAAAGCGTTGCTTAAGTGAGCGTAAGGGTAAATTAGAATTCTGTTGACCTTCAACTTATCGAGAGAAGCTTTGGTCCCTTCTATTGCCCTCCTAGCAACATCCTCGTCGTCTTCCTCTTCGATGCTGACGAACAAAACAGCAAGTTCTTCGAGTCTTTGTTTCTTTTTCTCGTACTCCTCCGCGATGGCAACTTCCTTTTCTATTACCTCGTATTCTATGAAGTCTGAGTGCAATTGGAGTATTCTCAATTTCACCGTCCCTCTTGCTTATTGTTTTCTGTCCGACTCTGCTGATAGAAAGGAGAAGATTGTCCACTACTCTTATGCTGCAATTTCAGCTTCTGTACCTCCATTTCTCCAGCATTTTATCCTTCTTAGTCTCCTTCTTGAACTCTTTATAGTGATCCTTGCAAAGGTAAGATCGTCTTACCTCGCCAACCTTCAGTCCCGCGGCGCTCACCTTCGTTCTAGAGAGGGAGCGAACTGCCTCTTTGTCACATCCGACGACACTGCATTTTACTCCCTTGGCAACTCGACCCAAAGTGGTCCACCAGTTCTTCACCTTAATTATCGCATAATAGGGGCACTGCTCTATATTATTTCTTTTGAATCTATAATCAATTTCTCGGAATCTTCACATATTCCGCTAAGAACGACCCACATCCCGCACATTCCCTCTTTATTGAGGTGTGGATAAATTCCTCAGCATTGGCTTTTTGGAACCAGACGTAGAACTTTGGATGATGTCGCATTCCAGAGGCCCTCAGAACGATCGCAGATGATTGAAAGTAAGACCTGCCCCTACAAAACTAACTGGAAATTCTATGAATGCAGAGATCGAGCTTTAATTTCCCCTATCTATTTGACTTGTGGCGCGCGCGCATCTCAAAGCATGGCAACTTTCATTTATGCGGGCGAGAGAAAGTTCTAGCATGAGTTGATGTATCCGATGTTTAATCGAGATTTGTTGGATAAAATCAGGGTCAAGTTTCCACGAGCAGTGACTGACCTAAATGGACGAAAAAGAGCGTTTTTCGATAACGGTACTGGAACACTTGTCGTGGCAGAGGCGGGCAGAGCTGAAGCGAAAGCCCGCGTCGACTGTAGCTCCAATGTAGGAGCAGATTTTGACGAGTCCAAAAAGGCGGAGGCTGTCATACTCGATGGAAGAAAGGCTATAGTAGACCTACTAAACGCTCCGTCCGCAGACACAATTGCATCTGGAGAATCAGCAACTGCTTTGCTTTTCAACTTAAGCTACGCTATTGGAAGAGAGTTAACTGGCAAAGAGAACGTCGTGACAACCAACTATGAACATTACGCTAACATTAGTCCATGGCAAGAACTGCAAGAGAGACGAAGAATCAAAGAAGTCAGGTTTGCCCGCTTGAACAAAGATGAAGGAACCATCGATATGGACCATCTGCAAGCACTGATAGACACGAAGACAAAGGTTGTCACGGTGACTGCCGCTTCAAACGTTCTTGGCACTAAGAGTCCTCTCAAGGAAATTGGGAAAATGGCCAAGGAAGTTAACGCCTACTTTGTGATTGACGCAGTTCACCATGTTGCCCATGGTCCAATCGATGTCAAAGAATTGGACTGCGACTTTCTTGTATTCTCAGGATACAAGTTCTTCAGCTCTCATGGAAGCTTCCTTTATGGCAAGGAAGACAATCTCAACACACTCAAGCCATACAAGGTCGCATCAGCCCCTGACTATGCTCCCCACAATTGGGAATGGGGAACCCGAGACCAGTCTAAGTTCGCAGCTGTACAAGGGGTCGTAGGACATTTTGTTTGGCTAGCAGAGCAAGTTCATAATCATAATGAAGGCTATTTCACTAATTACTCGAATCGCAAACGAGCTTTGAAGGTAGCAATGGACAATGTTGAAAACTACGAGATGGAATTGTCCAGAGCAGTACTTAACGGATTCAATAACTTCAAAGGCTTGGTTGACCTGCCAAAAATAAGAATCTACGGACTAACTAGCCTAGATCGATTGGCAGAGAGAGATCCAACTTTTGCCTTCAAGGTAGAAGACAAGCCTGACAAAGAAGTAGTTGACCGCCTCTGGACCGATGGAGGAATTGCCGCGCGTGCTGAAGACTTCTATTCGAGAGTTATGGAATCCTACAACCAGCAAACCATGATTCGAATTAGTTTGGTTCACTACAATACTTTGCAGGAAATTGCCATTTTTCTAGAAACTTTAAATGAGATTTGTAAATCGCAATAAATGCACGCGCTTTCAAAGCGAGCGTGGTGGTTCAGCCAATGCCCGCGCGCAATTTGTGAATAGGCAAAGGAGCAAGAAAGGCTTTGGCTTGC
>CAYFXU010000027.1:0-20238 GCA_964347145.1 uncultured Candidatus Bathyarchaeia archaeon | reverse complement strand
ACAACAGATGGATCGCCGAACACTGCGACTACATAGTCCATATGACTGACGGAAGGGTCTCCAGCATCGAACAAGGACCATTCAAGAAAGAGGAGCCCTTCAAATGAGAATCTACACGGCAGGATTGATAGATAAATCATCACAATCCAACAATGTGACCTTGCAAGAGCGGCTTTTGGCAAATTATCGAAAGAGTCTGGGAATTCGTGGTTCAGCCATCACCAGTCAGGAAATTAACACGTTCGTCGTCTTGTCAGGACAAAAAGATGACAGAAAAATCGACGGCGAAACTATGGAGAAAATCGAAAAAAGAACACATGACAAGTTCACAAAGTATTACATCAACAACAAGTCCAGATTCCAACGAGAACTGAAAAACAACCGAGAATTACGAGAAACATCCAGAATTGTCAAAGATTTTGTCAAGGAGATCGAACCCAATCTCGCAAAGGTCTTTGACAGTCGATTGGAGAAGATCAGCAAAGATCTACCAAACATGCACTGCGAGATTCAATCGAGAAGCATTGTGACCTTATGGGACATCTTTGAGAACCAAGAACATCGGTTTTTCCTCTCCGGATTTGACTCTCCAATCTTCAAGAGTTTATACAGTGAAACAGAAATGAACATGGACATATTGGTTGACAAGTTGCTCTTTACAAATTTCTTTAGGACTTTTCTGAAACCAACGGTTACTCGCCTGCAAGAAATGGATCGTGTGCTTGAAAGACTGAAATTGGGAGTGGAAGGAACTCACTATCGGAGTAAAAACCAGAAACTACAGACCAAACTGGAACTGTTCCTTCGGATTTTAACAGCAAAACTCAGTGCCTTAAATGACATAGGTATTGTAATTTCTCGGATTTTTGACCTATTCCAAGTCCCCCGCACCACACTTCCGCCATATCACTTAGGGAATGATGCAGTGAACCTTAATGCAGCACTTGCGGAAATGGCGTCAGAAATCGATTATGGAAAAGCGTTACTCATCGAAGTACAAGACAAACTTCAAGAGTGCCAAATTCACCTTCGTGATTATTTGGATGAACAGAAAAATGGAGTGAAAACAATCGATTCCGCCAGTGACCTCCAGACCAGGCTACTGTCCGTAGCAGAATTAGGCATTGATTTGTTTGTTGAAGCTGAACTTCTGAAAACGTGGACAGACCTCTTTGGATCCGATATTCCCTATTTCAACTTTGATAGACAGCTTTTCGACCATAACGACTCCTACGCATTTGATGTCACTGATGACGTTATTCTAGCTGTGAGAGGTCTGACAAAGAATTACAATCTTGGAAAAACAACTGTATACGCTCTCCGTGGAGTGAATCTCGATATTAAAGAGGGCGAATTTGTTGCGATTTTAGGAAATTCTGGGGCAGGAAAAACAACTCTCCTGAATTGCATTGCAGGTCTCGATACCCCCGATCGTGGAATTGTGCTGTTTCGCGGAAAAAACCTTCATGAATTACGTGATTCTGAAAAATCCAAGTCTAGACTGTTGGAGATGGGTTTCATATTCCAAAGCTACACCTTGTTGCCTCATTTCAACACACGAGAGAATGTAGCTCTACCAGCAGATCTGGCTGGATTAAGCAAGAATTTGAAAGATCGTATAGAAAACCTTCTAGAGGGAGTTGGGATTGATCAGCAAGCTAAACAGTATCCCGCCACATTGAGCGGTGGGCAAATGCAACGTGTGGCCATCGCCAGAGCATTAACCAACCGTCCTGCTGTGATATTTGCAGATGAACCAACCGGTGATTTAGACTCTGTAACTGGAAAGCAAGTCATGGATTTACTCAAGAAATTCCATGAAGAAACAAAAACTACAATCATTGTTATCACCCATGAACAAGATATTGCTGACTGTGCAGAAAGAAAAATAATGATGAAAGACGGGATAATAACACCAAGTTAGTATGAATGCAGTACATGATTGTAATCGAGCGCACGCGCATAAGCTGCGCGCGCGTCTGTGACTTTGGACGTGAAGACAAACTGTTCAGGAAACGGAAATGATATGTCCAAACGCGACCTTTATTTACTCGCGAAAACCTTGATTTTTCTAAAAGTAAATAAGGTAAAGTCGAAGTGTCTTTTATAGCTGATTGCATTCATCATTTTGAATTTGGATTTGCGCGCGCAACCTCGCCAGGTACCATGCTACAACACATCCTAAGACTCGCGCGCGCACATGATTGTAACTTATCCTAAGCCTAATGGAAGTTAGTTCTATTTTGACAGTTATACGCACACAACAGAAAAAGAAGGAGGGTTAAGCATGCATGTGTTGTGTTCGTCCTAGTGGTCAGTCGAGGTTGTTGTAGCTATCCAGCTCCTCCGCTAGAGAGATCATCTTATCTCGAGAGCCAGGATTGAAAGCCCCATTAACCAAGCTGATCACTTGCTCCACACTCAGAGGGTAAGCTCCGTCACCAGAACCGAAGTTTTCTGCGTTAAGCAAGCCCGCTACTGCAGCACGTGCCAGTATCCGTTGTGCGCCCTGCGCTCCTTCACCTCCATTCAGACTGAGGGCTTGTAGGAGAGTTGTTCCAGCAAGCTCGGATGGAGTGGAAGCGAACACAGTTTCTAGCGTCATCAACGTGCTGTAACTCGTCGGCCAAATATCTGGGTGTGTCTTCCAGTAGCCGGGCGTCCTGAATCCATTATCATCATCATCTTCGGCTTGAACAGGCATCACGGTGGGTGCTACAATAACCAGAAACAGCGCTGTAATAATTCCTATGTTGATTATTCTTTTCATTATTTCACCTCCTTCCTCTAGGCTCAGAACATAGATGCATGGAAGTCAAGCGGATTTAACAGTTGAGAAACTATCTTCTATATCGTTCTCTCAGCTTTTTCTATATCTTATGTCCTCGCGCGCGCTCTATATGAATCAAGATGAGGATATTTTGAATTATTAATCCACAAATAACTAATTCACACCTTAAAATCAAACACAACCTGTTCAAGTGGATGTGGTGATAGTGAAAGAGAATGCATCAAAGCAAACACTCAAAGAATATGCATGCAGCGGAAACGTGGTTTAATCCGCAGTTTCGGGTAACATTTGAGGCAGTAATGGGCGGTAACGCATCTTCTGCTGTGGCTCCAGGCCGGGTCTCCAGGCGCGCACATATTATCTGCAAGATAATGCATGCTAGCAGATCAAGGTCGAAGAACACTTTGAAATCTAAAAAACTTGCACCAGAATTCAAGAATGGAGGGTTTGTATACCCATTTTCTCAGCTTAATACCTGTTAAGAAACTCCATCCGTACACTTCTCTCCACAACCTATCAAAAAGTAGAGGGTTACTCTCCAAAACTGCTTGCGCCGCCAATTCACCATCCAAAAGAGCATACAATATGCCTTCTCCGGATATTGGGTTTACATGCCCGGCTGCATCACCAATTAATATCCAATTGGTTCCTGCGAGTGGGACACGAAATGTTTTAACATCTTTGACGTTAGGAATTAAAGCTACCCACTTAGAAATCTTCTCTATGTGAGGAAAATATTGCTCTATGAACATGTCTAGCTCCTTTTTGAGTCCATACGAATGCGATATCTCCGCACACCCTATTCCTAGGCTTGTGTGTCGCGATCTTGGAATTACCCATGTGAAGCCTTTCCGATAAGGCGAGAACCTTATAGTGATCTCTTCTCTTTCTAAGCCTCTGACAAAATAACCAAAACACATGCCTTTGTCCATCATAGTTAAAGGGCCAACAACTTTCCTTCGAACTAGACTGTTTACACCGTCAGCGCCAACTAACACCTTGGCCAAGTATGTTTGTTTAGAGGTTTTCACTTTCCACAAATGTCTTTTTCTTTCAAGGGATACAACTTTTTCATTAATCAATTCCGCACCTTTATCCACAGCCTTATTCACTAGATATTGGTCAAGTTTTAACCTTGAAAAACCCAATATCTCACTTTTTCTTAAACGAACACATACTCGTTTCCCGCTGGGCGAGATAAAATAAATTCTGCTTCTTACACTGTGCTCTATCGGAAGTTGTTTCAGAAATGGGAACAGTTCATGTGCTAAAGGTGATACAAAGCCCCCGCAAGGTTTCTCTCGGGGATGTGTGTGATCAAAAATTACTGGATAAATGTCATTTTCAGTAAGGCAGCATGCGCAGTATGCTCCTGCTATTCCGCCGCCTACAATTGCGGTTTGAATCATAACCCCCTCTTCTCAATATTGATTCTATTATAAGAGTTTACGCATGTTCAAGTCAAAGCTCCCGGCGCGCGCGCATCTTCCTTTTCTCTTTTCCATAACATTAGATTGGGCGCGCAGAAAAAGTTATAGCGGAACCAACGAGACTACTTAGAATCAAATGGCTGGAAATTGGGAAGCAGCAACTCGGCGCTAGTCATAATGGGTTTGGTAATTTTCTTTATTGGCGTTGGTCCACCACTTTGGTCAGTTGCCACAATCATGGTACCAGAGCTCGCAACAACCGAAGTTTTTGAAGGGGTCCCGAATTATCTCATAGGTGGATCTGTGGCCGCCGTTTTTATTGCGGTTGGTTTTGTTGCCATGTTTTTTGGCGCGCGTGCATAAAGTCTCTCATGGCATCTTCAAGTGCTTCACTGGTCTTTCGCGAGGACCCGTATTTATCAAGAACAAAATGCATCCATTCTTTCCATAAGGCTTCGTCTATGTAAATTGAGGTTCGTTTTTTGTTGGTTGCGCGCGCGCGGCGAAACGCAGGGATACTTTTATCTTAGTCTGCAAGGGCTTTCATTCAATAGTATCTGAGAGACAAGGGTCAAACAACAAACCTCCAATGTTGGTGATTGCAGCTGTCTTTCGGCTATAATAGAAGAATCCTAAGAGTTAACCTATCCCGGAAAAGCATCCGAATTGAAAAGCCCTCTAAAATCTTCTACCGTCGGTATTTCGGTGGCAGGGCTGTTATAGCCTATTACTTGTTGAAGGAACTTCCGCCTGGGACTGACCCACTAGGGCCAAGAAATATTCTTATCTTTGCACTGGGCGTTGTCACGGGAGCCCCGATTCCAGGAAGTGCTCGTAACAGCGTAGGAGCAAAATCGCCGCTTACAACGACTTACGGTGAAGCAGAAGCTGGTGGTTTTTGGGGGGCAGAATTGAAACATGCAGGATTCGACGGCATCGTCATAAAGGGCAAAGCAAAGTCCCCAGTTTATCTTTGGGTGCATGATGGTGAAGCCGAAATTCGAGATGCCGAACACCTCTGGGGTCTAGACATTGGAGACTCCCAAAGAGTCATTCGAAAAGAGGTAGGAGAAAAGCTTGCAAGAACCACTCAAATAGGAAAGGCTGGAGAAAGAATGGTTCGTTTTGCCTGTATCATAAACGATCTCAAACACGCCGCTGGGCGCGTAGGCATGGGCGCCGTGATGGGATCGAAGAAACTTAAGGCCATTGCCTGTAGAGGCCACGATGGGCCAGAAATGGCCGATCCAAAGAAACTCAAAGAACTCACTAGGTGGCTCCTTGATAATCTTGAGGAAAAAGCGGGAAGGATGCACAAATATGGCACGGGGTCATTTATGACCGAAGGTGCCTTATCGGGAAACTTGCCTACACGCAACTTCCAAGACGGAGAGTTTGCCAATCCTGGAGCGCTTTCTGCTCAAACCATCAAGAAAACGGTTCGAATACGAATGGAAGGTTGCTATTTCTGTCCAGTCCGCTGCAAAAAGGTTGTTCAGACTAAAGATCCCTGGAAAGTTGATCCCATCTATGGTGGTCCAGAATATGAAACTCTCGCTGCATTTGGTTCTAACTGCGACATAGACGACCTAAAAGCAGTATGCAAAGCCAATGAACTATGCCAGCGTTACACCCTAGACACAATCTCGACAGGGTGCACAATAGCCTTCGCCATGGAGTGTTTCGAGAATAAACTCCTAACCCAGAAGGATACGGGTGGCATCGATCTAACCTTCGGAAACGCAGAGGCCATGGTACAGATGGTCGAAATGATTGCGAGACGGGAGGGGATAGGAAACCTACTAGCAGAAGGAACTATGAGAGCCGCTGAAAAAATCGGAAAAGGAGCGGAAAAATTTGCTGTTCATGTGAAAGGTGAAGACGTACCGATGCATGATCCTCGACTAAAAAAAGGACTGGGATTAGGATATGCGGTCAAGCCCACAGGAGCAGACCACTGCAACAGTCTCCACGACACCTGGGTAAGAAAAATGCCGTCTTTTGGCATCTTTAAGTCGGTTCCTCTAGAGGACTTGGGTCCTAGAAAGATTAGACTCTATGTATACAAGGTTACCCAGTTTGTGATAAACAACAATCTGCTACTCTGCAATTTTCTTCCTTGGGACGACGATCAGAAAGTAGAAATAGTGAGGGCCGTAACAGGATGGGACAGCAACCTCTATGAACTAATGAAGCTTGGTGAACGTTCCATAGACATGGCCAGAGCCTTCAACATAAGGGAAGGGTTCACAAGAAAGGATGATCGGCTACCTGACCGCTTCTTTCACCCACAAACCTCTGGCCCCTTGTCAGAGACAGCAATAGACCCTGAAGAATTAGAGAACGCGAAAAGCATTTACTATAGAATGATGAACTGGGACCAAGAGAAAGGTGCACCCGTAAGAGCAAAACTTGAGGAACTAGACATAGCGTGGGTCGCCGACAAATTAAAGTTGGAATAATCCTCAACTAAGAAAGTTCCAACCTGGTCTTGTTATGAAGGTTCACATTGTAGCTTATGGAAGTATTCGCAGATATTTAGGGAAGGAAAACACTGACTTGAACATGGAAAGTGGATCCACTGTCTCTATCCTTTTTCAAAAACTTAAAAAACCTCAAGACAAAATATGGATGGTATCTGTCAACGGAAAAATAGCCAATGAGAACACGATTTTAAATGAGGGAGATCTAGTAAACATTTTCGAAGCAGTGCGTGGAGGTTAGAGCGCGCGCGCAATTCTATAAAGTAGCATTAGTTTTCCTTTACTTATTGAAAAGCAGCTCTGTGAAACCATTAGCCCTTATATATGCATACACAAGACATTGAGATTTTCATGCCAATTCTTTTGCACGCGCATAAAGGTAACGCCAGATTTTCTAAAAGTAAATAAAGGTATTCGATGATAATTAGGCAAGCAAACACAGGAAATTTCGTCTCGGAGGGTGTCCAACTTGAAGAAGCTGTCCATGGCTTTACTTCTACTTGCATTCTGTCTTATCGTTTTCAGTTTCGTTTCTACCCAAGCTAACTCCTCGGTTATCAACGCTATAACCGCTTCCTCTTCTACCGATGTTCAAGTTGACCAAATAAGCCATACAATAAAGATTCAAGAAGGCGCATTGGTCATCATCAACGATACCCTGAAACTGTCCCCGAAGACAGGCGAAGATACGGTTTCATTAGCTAGTTTTTCGTTAGGCTTCCCCTTTCAGTACGGTTCTAACCTCGATCATTCCTTTGCCTATGAAGTGTCGAACCCTGATACGCTATTAGAGGTCAAACTTAACGTGGGATTGGGTCGCTTGGGTTTCTACGGAGTAGACGTTGTCTTTCCGGAACCAGGCGTGAACATAAGCAACGGAGAATCCTACAACCTCACCGTAATTTTCGTCTTCTCCAACCTGGTATCTTCCGGGCTTGTAGACTCGTTTGACCTTGACTTTCCGTTGTATCCCAGTCTTACCCAAAATGCTTCTGCATGTGATGTAGAGGTATTTTTACCCTCCCAAGCCAATATCACGGACAGCATCTTTCATGAGGATGAACTCGATTTCAACATAACAACCAGCGGCGATTTCAAGATTCTGGAGCACACAAAAGGCCCGTTGGAAAGCTTTGAGTACGAGCCTGCTTGGCTAAGTTTCGAGTTGAGCACCTCAGCCTTTCCCATAATCGAATTCAGCGAGGTAAAGAGAGAGATAAAGCTAGACCAGTGGGGAAAGGTTGACGTATCCGACTCGTATGATATTACCAACAAAGCCCCCAATCTAGCAAGCGTTACGATAAGTTTGCCCATAGGCGCCTCTTTTGATCCTGAAACCGGAGCCCGGGACGAGTTCGGTAGTTTCCCCGGGACTCCTGCGGTTCAAGAAGGTAACATAACCACTCCCACGAATGTCACATTACAGCTCAGGGACATCTTGGCAAAAGATCAAGAGGTCAAGTTTACTGTGACCTACAGTCTTCCATGGAAAGAACACATCAACCAGCATAATTGGCGCGATTATGAAATGGTTTTCACCTTCTTTGAACAATTCGATTGGACGATAAGAAAGCTAGTTGTCGCCATATCCCTGCCTCGAGGCGCCGAGTTCCAATCCTCCAATCCTCAAAGCCCCCACGGCATCGAAAGAAGCGCCTTTCAAGAAACCGCAACCTTCACCTTCTATAACGTAACCCCGTTCCAAAATCTCAATTTTGACCTCACATACGGATACCTGGTTTTTTGGGCTTCTTTCTATCCTACGCTGTGGATGGGGGTTTTGATAATCATTGGGTCAGCAATAGCCTTTTCTTGGCGAGTTCCCAAGCCCCCCACAATCTCAATGGTTCCCGTTCCACAAGAAGATCTTAGAAGTTTCGTTGAAGCTTATGAAAGGAAAACCAGGATTCTGTCAGATCTTGAATCTATGGAGGAGCAGCTGCGGAAGGGAAGGATTCCTAGACGCCGATACAAGGTGCGGAAGAAGATGCTGGAAGGGCGTCTTTCCACGCTTTATCGGGATTTATCCAATCTTCGGGGAAAGATAAGGGCGGCTGGTCCCAAGTACGCAAGCATAATGAGGCAAGTCGAGGTAGCTGAAACAATGCTTCAAGGGGTGGAGACAGATATTCGACGAGTCGAAGCTCGGTACAGACGTGGAGAAATATCCAAGGAAGCATACGGCAGACTTCTCGACGAATATCAACGGAGAAGGGAAAGGGCGATAACCACGATCGATGGCGTTCTCTTGAGGCTCAGGGAAGAAATCCGTTAGGCGCAAAACGTTTTTATGTTAAGACGTTCACTTCATTAGAATCCTAAGAGTGGAGTTGAGTGTTCCATGGTAGAAGTCAAAGTTGATGTTGAAAAATGCGATGGAGATGGGACTTGCGTTGACACGTGCCCTGTGGATGTCTTCGAGGTCAGAGAAGGGAAAGCAGTCGTTGTGAACAACGATGAATGCCTTGTTTGTAGAGCCTGCGAAGTCCAGTGTCCCAACGGCGCTATCGAGATTATCGAATGAGCCCAGCATTTTTCAATTCAACGCACAGCTAGCGAAAGTGGCCGTTACTTCTTCTTCTCTTATTCTGTCGTATGAAGAAATGGCACTAGAAGGTCCAAAACGACGATTGAATGTTCTTTACTTCTTCTATGATTCTTTCAGATAGTTTCCGTATTTTGGGCCCAGCCACAGAGGGCTTGTTTCTGATACGATATGGAACTTTAGCCATTCTCGCGATCGCCACGGCCGCCATCTGTCCAAGAAATCTTAGGCTATATCCCCCTTCAAGGATCGCCACAAATTTTCCCGCGCAAAACTTGGACGCTAATTCCAGGACCTTCCCAAATATTTGAGAATAGCTTGAGGCAGACAAAGAAAGGCTTGCAACAGGATCTGTGTAATGGTTGTCAAAGCCTGTGGAGACAATAATGAATTGTGGTTTGTACTGCTGGATTATAGGAACCACGACCTGATTGAATGCTTTCAGGTAAATTCGGTCGTTGATTCGAAACGGAAAGGGAATGTTAACTGTATACCCTAGGCCCTTTCCCTCACCAATCTCATCCGCGAAGCCTGTTCCAGGAAATTCACTGGGATCCTGATGCAGGCTGATGTAAAGAACCTTGTCATCGCCGTAAAAGGCCTCTTGCGTCCCATTCCCGTGATGTGCGTCCACATCCAAGACTAAGATGCGCTCGAGTTCGAAATGCCGAAGGAGGTGGGCTGCGGCGATGGCAGCGTTGTTGAAGATGCAGAAGCCCAGGGCGTAGGATGAACCGGCGTGATGTCCTGGAGGTCTAACAAGTGCGAAGGCGTTTCGAAACTTTTCTGCCATAACAAGATCAACTGCTTTCATCGCTCCTCCGACAGCAAAAAGAGCTACCTCGAAACTTTCGGAAGAAACAACCGTGTCGCCGAGATCCAGAAGCCTCTCGCCTGACGCACAAACCTGCTGAACAAGCTGGATGTAGTCGGGTTCATGGACTAGTTCCAAGTCCTCGATGCCAGCGGGTTCAGGCTCAACTAGGGAACATTTTCCAATTTCAAGGAGACCACTATTTCTTAGCTCTCTCATTATTACCCTGAGGCGGGCAGGAGATTCTGGATGGCCAAGCCCGGTTCTATGATCCAAATACTTAGGTGTGAACACCACGGCTGTTTTTGTCATTTTGGCACCTCCAACGAGGATTGAGATTCTCCCACTCTGTCAAAGAGACCTAACGTGCTTTTCTTTATAACTGTGATTTTTGTTGAACCAGAGTAATTCGCTCAAAACACACGAATTTGTTCAGGATTTCAACATTCTTGAAGACATGAAATTTAGGGAGAGAGAACTAGCTCAACATGCATTTGCGCGCGCGTTTTTTTGAGGACTCCCGGAATGCTTTCGACGGTTGTATTATTGCCTATGCAAGAGATGATCCAATGTTGCGTGGAGTGTTTCCTTCTGGAATCGCGCGCGCAATTAGAACGTTCCTCTATCATAAAAAAATGGTTTACAACCCATTTCTTTTTCCGACAACCATGGTCTCAATTAGACTTTCTTATGATCTGGTTTTCTCCCGTTCATAATATTGATTGATCGTATTAATTTGTGCTTCCTAATGATTTTAAGAAACAAAATTGAGGTACATGACGGTTTAGATGTCAAAGGAAAAGTCTAGAAAAAGAATTAGAATCAAAGGTCTATACATGCAGGTGAGACAACGTTCCACCAAGAGAGGCAAGAAAGGAACGATAATGGGCAAATGGAAATCCGAGAAAAGAGGGAAAAAGCGACTATATCGGTGTAAGCTCCCAACAAGTAGTAGATTGCAGCGATTCTGTGGGCACCTGAAAGCAGGTTCTCATTGTCTGGAAAATGGAGATCGGGGAGACAGATGCTCACAACTCGTCACATTCTACAAATAGTGCGCGCGCTCACAAACATAAGCGACATCAGTGCTACCCTGCCTACACAGTGTGTACTTTCCCGAAAATCTTTCTAACATATTCTTGCGACCCTAGCCCTCTCTTTTTGGCTAATCTTTGAATGGCTTTATTCACCCCCGTTGTGTATTGAACCGCCTTCTTGGTTTTGTTGGCAATTAATGGAGGTATGCCGAGATCTCTAGCCACACACCGCAGAACTTTTTTTCGAAGTCCATCTTCAGCAGACTCGACCTTCAAGTTAAGGGGCAAGCCTAAGGACAAATGCACAACCTCACGGTCCATGAATGGAAGCCGCAACTCAACTTTATGGAAGGAGCAAACCTGGTTGTCTCTTTGAAAGTTTGTCTCGTAGGACTTCGCAACGTCACGGTATAAAGCCTTCTGTACCGCCCCCCCACCCGATCGCGCATAATCTCCAAGATACCTATGATAGCCTCCGAAAAGTTCGTCACCTCCTTGCCCAGCCAAGAGAACATTACATCCCAGCTTCGATGCGTTTTCGGCCGTCCAATAGAATGGGATAGCGATGCTGGCTTGAACTGTGCTCGGCTCCTCGATTAGCCACAAAACCTTTGGAAGAATCTGTTTGACATCTTTCAATGTATAAGTCTCAAGATGAAGCGGGAGTTTCAAAGCTTCTGCGGAGGTCTCTGCAAACTCAACTTCAGGCTGATTTTCTAAACTAACTGAAACAAGCTCAACGCGTTTTTCACAATTTTTGGCTAGAACGGCTATGACGCTGCTGTCCAACCCACCTGAAAAGGCCACCGCCACCTTCTGGAGATCTGAAACCCTCTTCCTCGTGGATTTCATGAGAAGATCTGTGAGGCGCTGAGCCGCAGTCTCTATGTCCATGTCTTCGATTGGAGGTTGCACTACGGTTTTGATTGGTTTGAAGGAGAGGCCTTGAGCACTAACCACGGCCACATGTCCAGGAAGAAACGACTTCACATTCCTTATCCCAAGCTTCCACAAAGCTTTTCGTTCAGACGCCACGGCACATGTTGAATCGTTCTGCCCATAATAGAGCGGATTAGTTCCAAACATATCACGGCCAGCAACTATCATGTTGGAAACCGCAACGGCAAAGGCGAAAGAACCCTCAAGATTCTCAATAATGTGACTAACGTTTCGCTTGGGGTTAGGTCCAAGTTTCTCAGCGATCTGTTCAACATCTGACAAGTTAGTGGATGGGAATAACCGACCTTCGAAGACAAGTGTGAATCCGTCACCTTGAATTGGCTGCGGTTGATCCTTCGAGAAGATGCGGGAAAGGTTATGACCCAAAGCAACGCTAGAATTTATGTTTTTTGTGGCTATATCTTCGATTGATTCTGTTGTTATTGCTGAGCTCGATGTGGCAATTCCGTGAGCGTCAACTCCTCTATGCGTCAACTCCTCGAGCATGGCAACTACGGTAGGAACAGCGTTTTCTCCCTTCCTGTCCACGGCAGCTACTAAAGCGCCCAAACTCAGAAATCTCCGTCCAAGGATTTCTTAGCTAGCGAAACTTGTAAAGCTTAGTTCAATACCATTATGTATCGTTTCCGGAGGAGAGTAATGTTGCCTATTCTTCCAATCGACACAGGTCGTTATGGAACGCCTGAAATGAGGAGAATTTTTGACGAGGAGCACAAGCTCCAAAGGTTGTTGGAGGTGGAGGGAGCCCTAGCTTGGGCGCACGCTGAAGTTGGAGACATTCCGGAAAAGGATGCTGAAAAGATTGTGGAGACGACCTCGACAAAGCGTGTTAAACTGAGTCGCGTGAAAGAAATTGAACGAGAAATAAGACATGACGTAATGGCACTGGTCCGAGCTTTGGCTGAAGCCTGTGGACCAAGCGGGGCCTATGTTCACCTCGGAGCCACAAGCTATGATGTTGTAGACACAGCAACAGCTCTTCAACTGAAAGAGGCCCTAGAATTAATTGAGAAACGACTAGACAATCTTGAGGAAATTCTGGTGGAAAAAGCCTTACAATACAAAAACACGTTGATGATGGGTAGAACTCATGGTCAACATGCCTTACCGATAACGTTGGGCTTCAAGTTTGCGGTTTGGATGCGTGAAATCTCCAGGCATGTTCAAAGGCTTAGGCAATGCAGAGTACGCGTGTTGGTTGGAAAGATGAGCGGAGCGGTGGGAGTTCAAGCCGGATTGGGGCCCCACGCCATGAAAATCCAGAAGCTGGTTATGCAACGGCTGGGAATTAGGGATGCTGGAATTTCCACTCAAATTGTGCAGAGGGACCGTCACGCCGAGCTTGTGTGTTTGCTGGCCATGATTGCTTCTACACTTGATAATTTTGCCACTGAAATTCGGGAACTTCAAAGACCTGAAATCGGAGAGCTTTTCGAGTCTTTCGAGGTCGAAAAGATGGTTGGCAGTTCAACGATGCCTCATAAACGCGATCCAGAACTCTGCGAAAAGGTTTGCGGACTCGCGAAAATCATGAGAAGCCTTGTTACGCCAGCTCTGGAAAATATACCGACGTGGCACGAAAGAGACCTAACCCAATCCTCCGCCGAACGATTCATAATCCCGGAAGCATGCATCCTCACCGATTACATGCTAGTTTTGATGACGAACGTCTTGGCAAGATTGCAGGTTGACGAACAAAGATTGGTGAAAAACATGGGGCTAACGCAGGGCCGAATGATGTCGGAGGCGGTTATGCTGGCGTTGGCGAAAAAGGGCATGAGTCGTCAAGAGGCTCATGAACTCGTTCGTGGCTTGGCGATGAAAAGTGACGTTGAAAAAAGCCCTTTCAGAGAAATCCTTGTTGAAAACGGTGCCGTGCAGAAAATGTTGAGCGAAAGGGAGATTGATCAAGCGTTGGATCCACGAAACTATCTAGGCACCGCCGTTGAACAGGTTGAGCTGGCAGTCAATAGGACAAAACAGGAAAGAAAGACTAGAGGGTTGACAGACTAGTATTCTGTTATGGCTCGTTGGTCAGCGGTTTCGCCCTTCTTCAGTCTCTCCCATTCTTCTGCTTTGACGAATCCGCCTACTTGTTCCTTTATTCTCTTGGCGAGTTTGGCCCCAATCAGGGGCAAGCTAGTCAATGTCTCGACGCGAGCCCTTTTGAGGTCTGTGATGGTTTTTAGTCCTGAGTTGTAGAGGATGCGCGCTCGCACCCTTCCGACTCTCTCTAGCTTGACCAGCGGAAGCAGTTCAGCTTTGACTCCTTTTTCGGTTCTTTCCATGAGTTCTGAGACGCGTTTAAGAAGGTCCTTGTGGCCGAAGAGAGAGGCTAGTTCACGGGAGGCGTAAAGGAGCCACTTTGAGGTTGCGATGAGGCGGTAGAGGTCGCCGGGTTGGACTCGAAACTTCTCGATAGCTTCGTCTTCGGTTGTTTCCTCTATCCAAGCGTTAAGTACCCAAGCCAGCTTCGCTTCTCCCAGAAATTCTTCGAAGGCGATTCTGTCCATCCATTCGTCTGGCACATCAAACATGAATTCTTTTTGATGCTCATCGACGAACAAGGCGAGGTTGTCTATTTCCCTTGAGTATGGGCGAAGCTTCGGGAACATGTCGGGTGTGCGGGCGACCATGTGGAGGAAGCTTATATCTGTCAGCTTTGGTGCGCGGCTTAAAAGCGCGTCTCGAATCATCACCGCCGAAACAGGGTCGATGTACAGCTCGGAGACTCTTCGTCCAAACCTGGTAGCGTCGACGTTTTCGCCGCTCACTTCGATCATTTCTTCCTTGTACAGAAACTTCAGAATTTTTGTGATGACTCCTTTTATTGCCCTCGGGTCAAATTGATAGGCGTAGAAGGTTTTGCCGAAGAAGTCGTGGATTCCCCGTTCAGTGTGCGCGAAGTCTGCGGCTATCGTGGCTAGAACGTGGGATCGGAGGATTCGTTCCACCGCGAGTTTTGACCATATTCTTTCCGGTTTGGAGAGAATGTAGTTTTCCATGAGATAGTCGCGTTCGTCTTCGGTTCTAGCTATGAGCAAAGCTTCTCCGACTTTGTCGTATTTGGGTCTTCCAGCTCGTCCCGCCATTTGTTTGTACTCGAGTACTGTGATAGGGTAGTAGCCGTAGCCAGGCTCGTACCGGCGATACTCGTGGATGATAACCATTCTTGCTGGCAGGTTTACTCCAAAGGCTAGGGTGGGGGTGGCTGTCAGGATTTTGATTTTTCCTCCTCTGAAAGCTTCTTCGATTATTCTTCTGTGGCTGCCTCCCAATCCAGCGTGGTGAAAAGCTGTTCCGTGACTAACAAGGTCAGCTAACAACTCGCTGATTCTTGTTCTTTCACCGGTTGATAGGATTTGTTCGGAGATTCGTGTGAGGGAGCGTTTCATGGGCTTAGACACGAGAGTTTTCAGGTTTGCCGCTGCTTTCTTGGCCAGACTGACGGAGTTTCTGCGTGTTCCTGCAAAAATTAGGGTCTGTCCTCCCGATTTCACCATGTATAGGGCCAGGTTCATGGCGGGGTCTTTGGTGGTTTTTTCTATTTTTAGGGCGCCTCCATCTTTGAAGTGCCCTTCGTTGTGCAGGAGTACGCCTTCTCTAAGGGTGACTGGTCTCCATTCTGTTGTGATGGAGATGGCCTTCAGCCATTCAGCAGCTTCCTCCGCGTTTTTTATTGTTGCACTTAAGACTAGGAGTTGGGCGTCTGGGTTTACTTGGATGAGGCGGGCGAGGACGACTTCTAGTGTCGGTCCTCTTTCGGTGTCGTTGAGAAGATGCACTTCGTCGGCGACCACTAGAGAGATTTCGTTCACCCAGCGGGATCTGTGCCTCAGCAACGAGTCTGCTTTTTCGTTGGTGGTCACTATTATGTCGAATTTCTCTAGCCACGGATCGCTGCTGTCGTAGTCGCCGGTGCTGATGCCTGTCCTGACTCGTCTTCCGCTATCTTTTCTGATCGCCGTGTATTTCCTGAATTCGTCGTATTTTTCGCTGGCCAATGCTCGAAGGGGGGTCAGGTAAAGAACTTTTCCGTCTCTTTCCAGTATGTGTTTTAGGGCGCAGAGTTCGGCGATGAGGGTTTTGCCTGAGGCTGTTGGACTTGCCAGAACGAGGTTTTTTCCTTCCAGAGCTCCGGCGCGTATGGCTTCCTCTTGCGGAGGATAAAGTTCAGTGATTCCCGACTTGATTACGACTTCCTTTACGGATTCCGGAATCGACAGTTCTTCTATTCTCAACGCTAAATCAGAGGATATATTACTAGAACGATTTAAAGAGAATTGCCTGCTTGATATGTTTCCATGGAGGTTGAAAAAACATTGGGGTCAAGGACACTAGAGGTTGGCGTGATTGGTGTTCCGTACAATGTTGGCTGGAGAAGTCCCAGAATAGACGAAGGGGCACGGGCTTTTCGGGACGCTGGATTAGTTGACGAATTGGAGAACGTTATCATAGACGCGCGCGCATCCAGGTCCCTAGGGCTAGGTCTTCTTGAGGTATCCGTTTCTGGGTGAGAAGAGGGTTCCTTCCTTCAACATTTGTCCTATAAGTCTCTCCGCTTCGGAACTTCCTATGTCATATTCCGTTTGAAGCCTCTCCAGAAGCCTGGTCTTCTCCACTATTCCCGTTTCTTTCTCCATACTCGAAAGGAGACCCAGAATAACCGACAGCTTATCGCGCACACTTTTCGGTTTACCAGTCATAATGATGTCAATGTCGAATTTGCGAGACGAAACGTCGATTCCAACTTCTTCCAGAGACCTCTTCATTATGGCAATCGCCGTCTCAGCATCCTCGGCGAGAACCTCTTTCCGAAGGGCAACACGAGCCTTAGCCTCAGCCGCCCTAACCAGAGATTCCAGTTGCCGCGCAGTTATAGCAATAGGCGTCCCCTCAGTATCGCTAGCCGAACGCATAGCCAAATAAAAATCTTTCAACCGTTCCAAGGCTTCCTTGGTCAAAACAGGCTTCATGTTTTTGGCATAACTGATGTACTTTCGAAACAGATCAGGTGTTATGGGAGGCTTAACTGGAGCCACACCAGTTCTGTGAAGGTCGAGGATGTGTTCAGTCATTTTTGCATCCAACTCTTTTTCAGGCACGTCCCGCAAAACGAAGATGAGATCGAATCTTGAGAGAATTGTGACTGGAAGGGCTATGTTCTCCGCAACGGTTCGGTATGGATCGTATCTGCCTAAGGATGGATTGGCTGCAGCCAAGATTGCTGTTCGAGCGTTGAGGGTTGCCACGATGCCGCCCTTGGCAATTGAAACTGTGTGCTGTTCCATGGCTTCATGTATTGCCACTCTATCCTCAGCACGCATCTTATCCATCTCATCTATTGCTGCAATGCCCTTATCTGCCAACACCAAGGCTCCAGCCTCGAGTGTCATTCCGCCAGCCTTCTCACGAAGCACAGCTGCGGTAAGGCCAGCTGCTGTGGTTCCGCGACCTGAGGTGTATAAACCTCGTGGAGCCAACTTCGCTACGTATTGTAGGAGTTGGGACTTTGCTGTTCCTGGGTCTCCCACCAGAAGAACGTTCATGTCTCCCCGTATAGTGATGTCTGGGAAATGTTTTGCAACGCCCCCGAAGAGAAGGTACATTATGGCTTCTTTGATATGTTCATAACCGTAGATGGAGGGAGCTATTGAACGGAGTATTTTGCGGTGAATCCAAGGGTCCTCTGCCAATTCAAGTATCTCTTTCTCTTCTTCCGGTGAAATAAGCACTGTTTCAGGTTCTTTGCTCACAACATCAATGAAATTGCTGTCCAGATGCAAGGTAAAGGTTCGAAGTCTTCCGACTCTGGGAAGGGTCGGGGCAACCGCGCGAACGATCCCGACTACAGAAACGTGGTCTCCGGGTCTCGCTGCGTCAACGAGGTCTCTCCCAAGAAGCTTTATGTCTAACCATCTAGGAAGTTGTCCCGGCGGAAGGTCTTCCGGTCTTTCTTGAATGCGTAGGTTTTGGGAATCGATGAACGTGGATTCTTCTTGAACGAAGTCGAAAGGACCCCTTCTTCTACATGCTGGGTCGCTACATGCTGGGGGAGCTGTCAAGAAAGGTCCGGTTTGGGGGACGTAGGTGGCTGTTCCGCATCGTTTGCATCTGAAAGCGGCTTGCATTACTAGTGGTCTGGCTGGGCTGGCGCGAACGACTATGCCCTCCACCATCGCAAATTTTCCGATGTGTTCAGAGCCCAACGCTCGTAGCTGTGTAGTTTCTGGTAAGCCTCGAAATCTGACGGTAACTGTTTCAATTCTTTCGGCGTATTCAGGCTCCTCTATCTGCAGTTGAGCCAACGCGGCGTGGTTTGCGTGTTCCAAATATTCGTCTGGCGTCTCCAGAATGTTTTCTGCTAATGCGGTTTCTGTTGCCAGAAGTTCTTCAAAATCTACCATCAGAGAGGTGCTGCCGGAGATGGCCATTCGGGAAAGACGTTCACGGTATTTATCTGATTTAAGGAAGTCCTGCAATCGTTCCTGCGGATCAGCTGCGACTATTTCTTCTGTCAAGACTTACTGTCCCCCTCTTTTTTCAGAATTTTGGTTCTCCATTCACTAACAATCTCGTACAAACGATCATAGAGGTCGCGTTCTTCTTTTGTGAGGTTTCCGAGAATTTGGTTTGTCTGTGCTGGTGATGAGGCGAGGGAAACTATCTTTTTGAGTCTCAAGTTGATGATGTCGCGGGAGAGCCTTCTAGCCTTTTCGTAGTCCATCCTTTTTTCAGCTTTCCTTATGGCTTCGCTTCTCAGGTCATCAAAGTAACACCGTAGTCTAGGGTAGAAACCTGCAGGTAAGGAGGCGACTTTTTGAGAAGTTTGGACTCTTTCTTTCCAGTGAATTTTGTTAAGCTTCATCAAATCTAATAGTTCTTCTTCTCGGAAACGGGCTATTCCAGCTCTTTTCAGTTCTTGGGCTACCCAAAATCTGACTTCGTACTCTCTTCCTTCTTGGAAGGGTCCAACCTTCAAGCCAGCAAGTTCGATTTCAGGACTATTTCTGTTTATCACGATTTTGACGGGAGCGTTCTTGAACATGAAGTCCGCGTCTTTGATAGACGTTAATTGTTCCCCTGACAATCCTAACCCTCCGTAAATCCTGTCTCTCCTTCTAACGGCGAAATTCTATTTTGACATGATAGAAGTCATTTGGTGCGTATTTATAGTTAAGCGAAACGTAGGAATAAAATTGCGATTGCAGTTCCAGGGGCTTTTGTCAGTGTTATGATAAGAAAAGATGATCCCAGGTTTGGCGGAAATAGGGCATAAAAATTGAAAATTCAGATTTTACACTGAATCAAAAACGTGAAACGGCTCAAACAAGAAAACAATCGCGCGCGCGCATTTTATGGGCTTCCTAAAAGAATAAAAGCGAAGCACATTTTGTGGTATTAAGGTCGAAACTGGAGTTTAATTTTACCACGTTAAGGTGACGCTAAACCTACGCAGTTTCTAAGAGGTAGGACCGATGTTACCTTTGATCTGATAATGCAAAACGCGACCAACAATTTTGATACGATAAAATGTTTTGCATGCCCTTAGCTTATCGAGTTGAAGAAGGTTTATCTCGACAGACTAGGAGTTAGTGGTTGCCCAAGGAAAAATACAGAACATTTCAGATAATATGACTTGGAAAGGTGTACATGATACAATTCCATCTATGTTGTCTTTGAAAGAAATCTCATCGTTCCTCTTAATTCAATGTGTTCGTTAGGTTGTTTTATGGCGAGACTTTTTCAACATAACGATCGTATGAGTTTGCACTTTGTGTGCAGTCCCTACAAATGCATTGAAGTGGCAAATCTTTTGTTGTACATAGGCTGTAGTTTCTACAGTCTGAACAAAGAAACTCTTTTTCACATAGGATGCACGATTGAAGGAACGATATCTTTTCGCCTAGAATATCAGATAAGGTATCAACTATTTTCTCAACGTTGTTGTAGTTTTTTATGTAAAAAGAGCGGCCAGTGTAACCTAGACCAATACGTGTAAGTCGAACAAACTTGTCTTTCCCCATAAAGGGGAGTTCAAATGACTTTTTGTTTAGATACTTCATCGTGTGGCCTTCAATTAGAGTTGATCTAATTCTCTGAGAAAGTCGATCTCTTGGCTATCTAATTTGAGCCATTTGCTTATTGGTGCTAGCTTCTCAGTCTCGAAGATAACCT
>CAYFXU010000026.1:0-20246 GCA_964347145.1 uncultured Candidatus Bathyarchaeia archaeon | reverse complement strand
AGGTAATATTCTTTCCTTTCAAGTTGCATTAAAGATTTAAGAAAGAGACTTCTACGTTCCGGTTGGTGTTCATGATGAAAGAACAAAATGTTTCTGATGAGATTCTAACCCAAGCATATAAACGAATGCATCGATATACTTGTGCTGAAGCCTCCTTGCAAGCCTTGCTAGCTCTATGGAACTTGTCCAAAGAGGGGTATCCTTGGGCTACAGCAGGATACGGGGGAGCCATTCTCTCAGGTCAAACCACATGTGGTCTTCTGATAGGTAGTAGCATTGCGATAGGTCTTCGTTGTGGTCAAGGGAAGAAAGAAATTCCAGAGGAGCATGAAAGTGAAAGAGGAAAAGCCATCTTGCTTATCAATGACCTTTACAACGACTTTTTGAAAGAATTCGGTAGCACAGAATGCAAAACACTGAATGAAGGAACAGATTTCAGTAATCCAGATGAAACGGCTGATTGGGCTATCAACAAGAAATACAAACAGACGTGCGATGTTTTTCTCAAATTCGTGTTTGAGAAATGTGTCAAAATGGCAGAAGAAGGGAGAATATAGCTCTTTATGGTCTATTCCATGAAGCTCTTGTCAGTTGTTTCTCCGAGTGTTTGTTCGAATTACTTTCTTCTTTTTCTCATTTGACAACACATGCATGCAACCCCTTCAAGAGTCTGCTTTATGACGCCCAATCACTATGCCGAGTGCCTGTATACCAATCAGCGCCCGTGGCTTTAACTTTGATGAAGTGATGTCCAAAACATTGTGCATGCCGATGTATCATTTGTTGTTACTTCTAAAGGTTATTTGCGAAAAGACTTTAACTTCGCGAAGAAGAGCCTAAGTGGGTTTTGATTGAACAAGTGTTTTGATGTTACAGTCATTGGGGCTGGCCCTGCCGGCTTGAGTGCGGCAAGATCTGCGGCCCAAAGAGGCGCTCGCACACTATTGGTAGAGAGAAAAAAGGAAATTGGTGTGCCTGTCCGATGTGGGGAATTTTTTCCCACGTTTGGTGAGTCTTTAAGAATATGGCCGAACGCTCATTCGCTACGGGGTTTTCATACCATGCTTTCAAGGGAAGTCATATCAAACAAAATAAGAAAGATAAGGTTGTTTTCACCCCAGAATAAAATCTTTGAATTTGATTTCGAGGGCTACGCCCTAAGGCGCGACTTGTTTGAAAAAAGAGTATCCCAGGAAGCTGAAAGCCAAGGCGCAATAGTGCAGTTGTCCACACGTGCTGAGAGTATAACCAAGAAGCTCTACACAAAAAAGGTTTTGTTGTCTGGTCCGAGAGGAGAATCATTTGTAGAGTCTAAAATCTTGATCGGTGCTGACGGCTTTCCATCCAAGATTGCAGAACTTGCTAACATGAGACAAGAGTTCAAACCTCAAGATGCGGCCCTCTGTATCCAGCAGAGAATGACGAAAGCTGAACTAATTGAAGAAGATACAATGGAAATGTTTTTCAGCCAAAAGTATGCACCAGGTGGATTTGCCTGGATTATTCCTAAAGGTGTGGGCGAAGTGAATGTGGGTCTCGGCGTAAGATTTTCCAACTTGTCGAAAACGGTGCCGATTTCACATTTTTTGAATGCCTTTCTAGATAAACACCCTGTTGCATCAGATTATTTTTTGAGAGCCCAACCATCATCACTCATCTGCAAAATAATTCCGGTTGGTGGCCTTACTGCTAACATCTGTAAGAACGGAACATTGCTTGCTGGAGACGCAGCAGGAGCGGTGATAGCGATTAATGGCTGCGGCATTCCCAATGCCCTTATATCTGGCCATTTGGCCGGAAAGATTGCAGCAGACAGCCTGAATGGAATTTGCAAACTATCTGCGTATGCAAACGAAGTCAAGGAAGAAATAGGGCGGGTTTTGCAGAGAGGACACCTCTACAGAAGGTTCGGTGACAAGTTTATCAAGTCAGATAGAGCCTTTGGAACGATTTTACAAGCTTTAGGAGCCAGAAATCTTGCCAAAGTCATGCGTTGTGAACCTGTATGGCGATTAGGTGCCAATACGCACATCAGTTTTTTTAAAGGAAGAAAGTAAAGAATCAGAAATTCATTCCAGAAACCCAAAATGAATGGGGCATGGGTGCCAGTCTTTGGTGAGTCAATGCGCACCCCGCGCGCAAAATTCCTTAAAAGTGGCAACAAATTAATTGAGCCCAATTTATGGCAAGAGCAATGCCAAGGACTGCCCAGCCATCTCCAGAAAAATCATGGAGCCTCGGGCGGGATTCGAACCCGCGACTTCCGCCTTACCAAGGCGATGCCCTAACCAGCTAGGCCACCGAGGCTTTGATTATTGTAGACTCACAAATGAGTTTAAAGGATTTTGTTTGAGCGTACTCCTAGAAATGCTTAATTTGGATTTGTCTTTTACATGGTGTGGGCGGGGGTTTCCGAGTCTGGTCAAAGGAGCAAGGCTTAGGACCTTGTCGCGTAGGCGTTCGTGGGTTCGAATCCCACCCCCCGCACTCTTCGGTGACCCCTCCAGCCGCCCAACTCAACTTTCTTTCTATGGGGTTGCTTGCATGGATGCGGTTTGTTGTCCAGAGATTAGAACAAAGTGTTCTAATGCATAGGGCTATTAGCTTGCGTCCAATGTCTGAATACAGGAATTGTGTGAAGGTAAAATAGAAAATGGCAACGGAAAGAATAGGGTCAAGATTCTTGAAGGTTGCAGGCTACCTGGTTCCTCTTGTTCAATCGCTACCTGCGTGGACGGGTTTGATGACGCTTCCATTTGTTGGTTATCTAATCATGCTTTTCACAAATCTCCCAGTCAACCTTCCGAAGGCGTTATCCGAGTTCTTTTTGCCCTTCCTTATTCTAGAGAAAACATTCGTAATCATTGGTCTCGTGATCCTTGTTTATTCTGCAGCTTATCTGATAACAAAGGGAAAGGATGGGTTGGTTGCTTCAGGACCCTATCGATTGGTTAGACATCCTCAGTATTTGGGAATGATAATCCTAACCCTTGGTCTCACGAGTTGGAGCGTTTGGATTCTAAAAAACACTTTTGGCATTGGATTTCTTAGTCCTTCACAGACCATAGGTGTGTGGTTCATTGAACTGTTTGCTTATATTTCGCTGGCACACATAGAAGAACTGTATTTGTCCAGAATTTACGGAGAAAACTATGAGAACTATAAGAGGCAGGTGCCTTTCTTCATACCTTGCTTCAAGACCGACAGGGAGGATCTGCCTATTCTCATTTCCATCTTGATTCCTGCAATTCTCCTGTTCGGACTGATTTTACTTCATACTCGTGTACCTGTTCTTTTGTGAAACGCACACGCGCGTATGAAATCAAGATACATATTCTGACTTCATTAAATCTATATCCTTGAACAAGTCAAGATTTTAACATAGGAAAAACAACGGTGAGATAAAATTGCCAAAGACACTCGAGCCAATTACTTGTCCAAATCCGAAATGTCAGCAGAAGATTGACGAGCTCGTCGTCGTGACTGATGCCTCAAAAACACCGAAGGAACAGTACTACGCTTGCCCCCACTGCTACGCCAATCTGGACTGGATCTCCACTCAACCACAAGAGCAAAAAGATGAAAAAAAGATGGAAGAGAAAGGTCCTTCGGGGTGTTCTCATCATTTCGGATATTTAGCGATGCAGGTGCATCTTCGAGGTGAGGATTTTCCTATTCCGCGAGAATGTCTAGCTTGTAAGAAAGTATTGGATTGCGCGATGAAAACAGATGATTCTGAATAAGATCCACCGCCGCTTTCCCTTAGTTCTTATTTTCAACAAGAACTTATATACAGAACCAGTTCCGAAAAACCCTTAAGATTTCATGGTCACTTTAGGTAACAGAGCGCACGTGCAACTAAACCCGAAAAACGTTCAGTTGCTTCTGGTTGCCCCTGATTTCCCCGTGCGCCCCATCACCTGCAATTTTGTTTTGTAAGTACCAGATATTTAAGTTTATGTTGCTGTTATGCCACAGTCACAGTTACAAGCTGCGCATTCGGTCGAAAAACGGCGAATATCTACTTCCCTAAGGCTTTCCTTAAAGTATTCACGTAATGCCTAGCACCCTGCATGAGAAGAGTTACATCGTTTACCATGAATAGGTGGGATCTTCCTCTTGGCAGCCATCTTTTGACATTCTTGGCGACGTCTTCCGCATCCACCCCAACAGTGAACCTAACAGGTATTCCCCTCTTCTTGCATTCGGCACATATCTTTGTAATGGCCTTTTCTATGACAGGGTCATCCCTCCCAGTCCTTGGCGTGAAAGGAACGCCATAGGAGAATGCCATATCCATCTTACCTATGTAGATAAAATCTATTCCTTTTACTGACAGAATCTCCTCAATGTTTTCAACGCCTTCCTTGTCCTCTATCATGAGTCCAATTAACGTCTCCTCATTTACCCGCTTGAAATACTCGTTCCAACCTTCATTTTCACGCTTGGGCAGGCCATAATCCGGCTCAAACCCACGTTTACCGACGGGAGTTTCTGGAGTGTTGTACTTTACCAATTCCACAGCTCTCATTGCATCTTGTTTACTCTTTATATGTGGAAAAACAATTCCACTTGCACCAGCATCAAGAACCCTATTGACGAAAGCTGCATCAAGTCCAGGCACTCGGCATAAAGCTATCAGACCGGCAAATCGAGCCTCTCTTACCAGCCGCACAAAAGTCTCAACACTAAGAACGCCATGTTCAAAATCAAGATACACAAAGTCAAAACCAAGTTTGCTCGCAACCTCGATTGATGGGTTCCCCATACCAACCCTCAAGCTCATAGACAAAACTAGTCTATCTTGCTTCATTTTTTCTGAAACTTCTTTACCACTCATAAGTGTCACCAATACATTCCTTTTGTCCAAGGAATACTTTAAGATTTCATGCCCATGAACATAGCACATACAAGAAACCGTGCGCGTGCCACACGCATGCATGCACGGACATGGGGCCATTCATAGTTATTGAGCATCACTTTTTCTTCGGTAAAATTTTATTGCTCATAAAGGCCAATCTCATAAATGTGGCCGTGCAACAAATGAAGAGGCGGGATGGCTTCGCTCCGAAAGCACCGTGCGCTCGCGAACTTATAGATGAAGAAACTGGAAAAGTGGCAAAGTGGAGCGCTGAGCTTATGGAAAACGTCCAGTTCATCTATGAATTAGCGCTTGCTAAACTCGAACTAGAAGCTTTTGACGTCAATTTTGAGGTTGCAAATAGCCTGCGGGAACTTGTCTTGAGAAATCCATCTGATGTCGACACTCTAGTTAGGAGACTTGCATATTTCAGGAGCATTGAGCATCGAGTAACAGATTATTACCAATTATTGAAGTATAATCGAACTAGGTCTGTAAATCAATATTTGACTCATTGGATATACCCGTTTAAGGGCAAGTTTCATCCCCAAATGATTAGGGCGCTCCTTAACATACTGAAACTGGAGCCGAATGAAACAGTTCTGGATCCCTTCATTGGAAGCGGAACAACGGCCGTTGAGGCTCAGTTGCTCGGTATAAATTGTGTAGGGTTAGACGTCTCTTCCCTTTGCGTCTTACAGTCCAAAGTCAAAACCGAGTCAATTTTTGTCATCGATGAAATCAAAAGATTGAGCGAAGAAGCGATAGCATCCTTTAAGTCAACAAACGGTGTTCACGCCCTTCTCGTCGAGCAACCTGTCGTCAAAGGTTACGACGAATTCTTGGTTTCGATAAAGGATGGGCGCGTCAGAAACTTCTACCTAATGGCTAAACTGGTTGCGATAAGTGACAGAGCTAGAAGAAGACGCGACATACTTCAGTCTTTTATCAAGAATTTGGAACTAATGATTTCATCAGTTGAGGACTATGAAAGAGCAGTGAAAGCGTTGGACCTTCAACTTGGAAGCGTTGACATACATCGAGGAGACGCTCGTCACCTGCCTCTTGAAAATGAAAGCATGCAAGGCATAATCACTTCTCCCCCCTATTCAATAGCCCTCGACTACATCGCAAACGACGCCCATGCTTTCAAGGCTATGGGCTATGACCTCGACAAAATGAGGAACGGATTTATTGGAGTAAGAGGGAGAGGAGAAACTCGAATAAAACTTTACAACGAAGATATGACGAAGAGTCTTCACGAAATGCACAGAGTCTTGGAGGAGGGACGACTTTGCGCCATAGTCATAGGAAACGCCACCTACCAGCGTCATAAGGTTAAGACCATTGAATTCACAATAGAACAATGCGAAAAACTCGGTTTCACCCTCATAAACAACATCAACAAGATCATCTATGGATTATATAACATCATGCAGACGGACAACACTCTGCTCTTCCGTAAAGAGGGATAACAGGCCTCCACAATTAGTCTTCTCAAGACAAGCTGAGACTTATATCTATTTTCGATATAATACGCCCCAAGAGTGAAAGTATATCATCTGTCTTTATCTAGTATGCTTGGGGAAGCAAGCATTGGACACAAAGACGTCACAGTGCAAAAACAACGTTGAGAAAAGGTTGGCGAAACTGGGAAAAATGGCAGGTGAAGTAATAGATTCTTTGGCAACCCAAAAAGTTGATGGCAAGAAAATAAACGTTGCCGACATCTACTTCATTCTAAGCCAAGCTCTGCAACAGGTCTCTTTCATGAACATCATAGAGATTGAAGACTTCAAACAAAAAACGCCAAATCATCATAAAATGGTAGTATAGACTCTCTTTTTCCCCCACTATGTCTAGACGCATTTCTATTCCCGTTTTTCGATTCTCAACAAAACTTGACGACAAAATAAGGAAAAACTGAGGATTAGGTTCTTTAATGGCGCAACGTTAATCGAATCTTGGAGATGAGAGGCGTGAAGGTTGTTTACGCCATTTTTCGTTTTACAGGTGGTAGCCCTTGCAGGCCAGAGTAATAATCTTGGTGGACCTGGACTACTTCTTTGCCCAGTGCGAAGAAAGGCGAAACTCTACCCTCAAGGACAAGCCAGTAGTTGTATGCGTATATTCCGGCCGCGGCGAAGACAGCGGAGCAGTGAGCACAGCAAACTACATAGCCAGAAAACATGGCGTGAAGTCTGGAATTCCCATCTCATTGGCGAAAAAGAAACTGAGGAAGAAGGACGCCGTCTTTCTACCAGTTGACCACGAATTTTACGAGGAAGTTTCAGAAGGCATAATGAGAATTCTGAGGAGCCATGCTGACCGCTTCGAACAGGTTGGAATAGACGAAGCATACTTGGACGTGAGCCAAAAAGCTAACAGAAGCTTTGAAGAGGCCAAGAAGATCGCCCAAAAAATAAAGGAAGAGGTGAAAGCACAACAGAAACTCACCTGCTCCGTTGGCATCGGGCCAAACAAGCTTGTCGCCAAAATTGCCGCGGACATCCAAAAACCCAATGGTTTAACGATCGTCAAGTCTGAGCAAGTTGAAAGCTTTCTGGCTCCCTTGCCAGTCAGCCGTCTCGTCGGCATTGGAAAAAAAACTAAGAAGAAAATGCAAACTTTGGGAATTATAACAATCGGTGATCTAGCAAAGTATGATGTACACAGATTGACTGAAGTTTTTGGGAAAAAATTGGGAACATACTTCCACAACGCTTCAATTGGATTAGATGATGAGCCTGTTCAAGAAAGGGACAGAGTTGAATCCATAAGCAGGATTTCTACCTTGAAGGAGGATACACGGGATTTGAAGGTCATACTTGAAAAGACTAGTCAACTATGCGACGCAGTCCATTCAAAGCTTGTGCAACGAGGACTTAGCTTCAGATCCGTTGGAATAGTTGTCGTCTTGGCAGATATGAGCGTCCGCAGCAGATCCAAAACCTTTGAAAGCCCCACGAATGGGCTGGAAGTCTTCAAGAAAACTGTGAGAGAGCTTTTTGAAAAATTCCTCAAGGCGTCTGGACTTGATGTAAGAAGAGTCGGTGTCAAAGTCTCCAACTTTTCCAGTGAAACAGAAAGACAGAAACATTTAACAGACTTCGTAGGACTCGCTGAGAGCTGAAGTCATACCCCAAGCCTACTTCTTTTCGATTTAGTTTCAAACAACCAAGTTCGAAAATGAAACCTAATCACATCTTTTGTGCACGGATTAGCCGACGTATAGTCCGCCACCGACAATCCTCTTTCTCGAAGAAACTTTCGAAACAACTTTTCCTTATCGAGTTTCCCACCAGAAAAGTCATCCCTAACCACAAATTCTACTTGAAAACTTTGTGGACCCGTCTGTTCAACTCTGCCTATTCTCACTTCAACAACGCTGTTCAGACCTTCCAATTCGTATATAAAGTCTTCAAAAAAATCTTGCACACCGCAACTTTGACAGAAAGATCCCTCAAACTGGACGATGAAGCCGTTTTTCTTCAGTTTAAGAAGCTTCGCCGTTGCTTCTGGACTTCTATATCTGTTATAGACTTCTACGGTTCTCAAAACTAGTTTACTCAAGCCAGTGCTCTCAATACTTTCCATTTAAGCTCCCTACGATTCAAAGACTAGTTCTTCATCTATTTCTAGGTTGCCAAAATTGTCTCTAGATAAAGTCCATAAACTTGAATTACGGTTACGCAAAGAGTGGTTAGAGACTGAAATTAAATTCGGATTTTTGGTTCCACTTCATTTTCTTTTGTATAACCCTCTCAGCACTGCTTTGTCGAGGGTATGCTCCTTGACCTTGTCGAAAAAGTTGGCTTTCGTGACGCCTTCTAGATGTTCACTGTCAAGGGCGTATACAGTGAAGATGTATCTGTGTGTCCCTGAAGGAGGACATGGTCCTCCATATTTTTCCATTCCGAAGTCATTTTTAACCTGTCTAGCTCCTTTGGGCAGACCGCCCTGCTCAATGCTTCTTACGTCCCCTGGAATGTCGTGGACAAGCCAGTGAATCCACGTTCCTCCTGGTGCGTCAGGGTCAGTTACACTGAGAGCAATGCTTCTAGTCTGGTCAGGAACATCTTCCCATGAGAGTTGAGGGGAAACGTCTCTTCCGTCACACGTAAATTCAGAAGGAATGTCGCTGTTATCTTCAAAATCTATACTCTTTAATTTCATATAGATACCCGAACCTAATGGGAGTTGACTTAATAAAAAATTTGTTCAGACAAGAGACGAAGCAAAATTCGCGCGCGCCCAAATTCACTCTAACTCACCAGGCACACTTCGATAAATTATATCTAGGAGCAACTCGTCTTAGTATTAACCGTTCGGAGGAGAGGTGAAGATTTTGGGCGAAGAGCTCCAAGAGGTTGGAATGGTGTCACATTTTTTTGCAAAGATAAGTGTGGCAGTTATAGAATTGAAGGGTTCGATCTCTGTTGGTGACCGGATCCTCATCAAAGGACCCACCACAGACCTTGAACAAACGGTGGAGTCAATGGAGATAGAACACGAAAAGGTACAGCAAGCAGAAGCTGGACAAAGCATTGGACTTAAAGTAAATGACCGAGTAAGAGAAAACGACACAGTCTACAAGACAAGATAAGACAAACATTTTCTTTCCTCATGGCAAGTAACCGCAACGACCGTCACACAAGATACTTTCGCAAGAAATAATATTCATTGCAGCTTCTGGTTGAGCATAGGAGTAACCCCATGTTGGAGAAAATGACAAGCTCCAGTTTCCACAGGCTCGTCGAATTCTTGAAGATGACAGGGAGATTAAAAAGAACTTCTAGAGCGGGGTGGGTTGAGGTAGGCATACGTCAACCAGAGTCTGTTGCAGATCACACTTTCAGAACATCCATTCTGTGCATGTTATACGCTGATATCGAAGGCTTGAACCTGCCAAAGTTGCTGAGAATGACCCTGATTCACGACCTTCCCGAAGCAATCATAGGAGACCTAACGCCATCAAAAAAACATATAAAAAGCAAAGAGAAGGAAAACGAAGCCATAGACCAAATACTGAGCTTACTGCCAAAAAGGCTGAGGGAAAAATACATTTTGGTTTGGAACGAATATCAAGATGGAAAGACAGGAGAGGCGAAAGCCGTGAGACAACTTGAAAAGCTTGAAATGGCTCTGCAGGCCAAGGAATACGAAAAGGACAGATCAACAAGCCAGAGCCTGAGAAGATTCATTGAATCCGCAGAAAAAGCTGTAGTCTGGCCACAGTTGAGAAGACTTCTCTCGTACGTTCTGGAGGCCCCGCAAGGATGAGCGTCAAAAAAAGATGGACCAAGAAGTTTGGCCAGTCACTGACCGAAGACGAAAGAAAAGCCTTCAAGCTATGGCTAGACTTCTACGAGGGAAGAATCTCAGAATCCGAGTTCAAAACCAAAATGGACATCAAGGTTATGCCAAAGATGCTCGGCAAAATGAGTGCAGCAAGAATCAACACCCTAGAAGATGAAGTTGAAAACCTAGAGAAAAGAGTAGGCGCCTTGGAAAAGAAAGTGCGAAAGAAATCAGCGTAGCCCTTGATTTTCTTCAATTTCAGCGAACATGGCCGCACAAATCCTTAAAACTGGCTGAAAGCATTAGCAATTCTACGTGACATCGAACTTGTTTGAATCGGTTACATTAGATGATGTCTACAAGGCTCGAAGAATCGTGAGCAAATATCTTCCTCGAACACCCCTTGTAGAGTCTCCAATTCTTTCTAAGCGGTTAGGTTTTGAAGCACACATCAAATGCGAAAACCTTCAACCTACAGGCGCCTTCAAGATTAGGGGCGGCGTATACCTTGTTTCAGGGCTTTCAGAGGAGGAAAAACGTAGAGGCGTCATAACCGCCTCAACCGGAAACCATGGTCAGTCTATAGCCTACGCGGCATCGCTCTTCGGTGTTAGAGCCATCGTCGCAGTTCCTGGAAACTCAAACCCCAATAAAGTTGAAGCCATAAAGCATTTCGGAGCCCATGTTGCATTTCGCGGGTCAGACTTCGACGAAGCAAGACTTTGGGTAGAAGAAGAAGCTAGGAGGAAAGGCTACAGGTATATTCATTCAGCCAATGAACCTCAACTGATCGCTGGAGTTGGAACCCTCTACCTCGAGATCATGGAGGACCTTCCAGATGTCGAAGTCATACTAGTCCCTATAGGTGGCGGTAGCGGCGCCTCAGCAGCGTGTATTGTGGCGAAATCCATAGATCCCCACGTGAAAGTCATCGGAGTACAAGCTGAAAGAGCTTCTGCAGTCTACCTCTCATGGAAAAATAAGGAGTTCATTGAAACCGCATCAGCTGAAACCTTTGCTGACGGACTGGCAACGAGGGTTCCCTTCAGACTTACACTTGGAATTATCAACAAGAAGATTGACGACATCATTCTTGTGAGCGATGAGGAGATGAAAAAGGCGATCCTAACTCTTCTTGAGACAACCCATCAGCTTGCGGAGGGAGCTGGAGCCGCTTCAACAGCAGCTGCCTTTAAACTTAGAAAGAAGCTTCAGGGTAGGAAAGTTGCCATTGTCTTGACGGGAGGAAACTTGACTCTCCAAAACCTCCAAAGCATTTTCAAGGATTCACACGTAACCTAAGACTTTTCGGTTCTCTCCAATTGTATTCCTTTCTCTAAGGCTAACACTTCAACCAAATCCTGTATGCCAGAGGTCTTTATCTTTCTCTCTAGCACCTGCTCAATTTGAAAAACACCCGCCGGATTATCCATGCTCACTAAGATTCGAACAGGCTTCTGATCTCCGCTCTCAATTTCAACCTTAGTGATGGAGAGAGCGGAAAGAGAGTGAATGTCCACCTTTCCAGTTCTGTAGGGAATTCTAGCTCGTCCTTCAGCCATGTCGGTCCCATCCGCCACCTTTGCCACTCCTGCCTCCACACTTAAGCATCGCACTTCCTCGTCGTGTGAAAAGATGGAGTGAAGTATTTCCGACTTCAACCTTATCAAAAGGGCTTGATCCTTGGGGTAAACTTTCTTGAGAAGCTTGTCAAGGATAGGATTCGCAATTATACAACCGTGGATATGGTGGTCAACGCGATGCACGATGTTTCCTATATCGTGAAGGTAGGCTCCGCAGAGGACAATCATCTTCGCCCTCTCGAGGGACCAGACATCACTTTCAACGGCCGTGGGGGTAGCTCTCTCAGTGAGGAGATCAAAGATTTCCAAAGCGCTTCCCGAAGCGATTTTTGAGTGAACCGGACCGTGGTCGTTGTACTTCAAACGCTCGACTGCCATTACATTTGCCATCCGAAGATAACTTTGAACCTCTAGGTCGTTTTCTAGTAAACGAAACATCTTTTCAATCTTCGGTTCTTTCAAATGGGAATACACAAGATTCGAAGAAACCTCAACCATCTTCATCCACCCCCTTACACTAAAGAGCCGAGACATAAGAAACTTAAGTTGCACCTAAACCCTTACGCGCGCGCGCACAAAGCTGTCTCGGCTCATATCACTTGTATCCGAAACGAGCTTTATTCGCTACATAGGTGCCAGGATCGACTTCCTGAACAGTTATCCCATCTACGTTTATTACATAGATTGTGTGAAGTCGAGCGTTCCTGATTTCATTAAGGCTGACAGGTGGATTCTTGTAGTATAGGTCGCAGCGACTCTTAATCTCCTTCAATTCGCTAGCCCCTCTGTACCTTGGAGGGGTGGTGAGGGGAGGCGGAATCTGTAGTATGTAATAGGGAGGCACACCTAGGGCAAACTTGTCTGAGTGGTTGCTGTATCGAGTTATTTTGCTAGCTATCCTCGCCTTGCAGTAAGTAGAGGGGTCGAGGGCGTGGTCGGGCGGAACGAAGCCTGTCTCCACCTCAACAATTAGGTTTCCGTAGCCCTTCACTCCATATAAATCGCAAGTCAGTCCTCCCTCTAACTGACGTTCGATATCCACCTCATAGCCCTTTAGGATCAGATGTTTAGCGCACACAAGCTCCATAACTGAATGATTAATCTTAACAACGTTTTCCTCATTAAGACGAATCAACCTGTCCCTGAGCCTATCCATCTTCTTCTTCGTATCTTCGTCTACGTTCTCGTTCAACCTTGCCAATAAAATGCTCAGGTCCCTGTCAAACTTCTTCATGATCGTTTCCTTTCAGGTCGTTCTAGAACATACATTGCCCTACCGATTGTAGTTGATTAAGTACCGTTCTCAAAAACTTTTATGCACACATATATCTAAAAAGGCGTCCAAGCGAGGTGTATGTTTGAAGGCGCAGACGAAGCCTAGTGCGCGCGCTTCCACAAGCCACGGTAAATTCAGGTTAGGTATTTCTCCGGCATCTTTCGGATAGTTCCCTCAGCTTCTTCCATTATTCTTTCGATGAGTTCTCCTACTGTGGGAAGATCATGTATTCTCCCCTGTACTTCTCCACTTGGCACTGGACCATTGTCAACATTTCCGTATACGTATGATGCAGCCCAGCTTCTACTTGCTTTAAATTCTATTATCTTTGGGTCATTCTCCGAGAGCTTTTCATCCTTCAGCATCCTCTCAATTGTCCGCGAGTACTCATTCTTTAGAACTCTGAGAGGACCGAAGGTTCCTAGAGTTACAGCCGTTTCCCTTTCTCCTGCTTTGATCACGACTTCTTTGTAACCCTGAGCGAAATCGCTTTCCTGAGTGGCGATGAACCGAGTTCCCATATATATTCCTTGGGCACCGAGAGCCAAAGCAGCAACAAGGCTCCTACCGTCGCACCATCCGCCTGCAGACAAGACTGGTATGTCCACGACATCCGCGATGGCTGGGACCAAGACGCTTGTATGGACTGGATCGTGGGCCACATGTCCACCTGCTTCATGACCTGAAGCGACCACCCCGTCGACCCCCGCCTTTTGGGATTTTAGGGCGTGATAAACCGAGGGCGTGACATGCCAGACCTGAAGCCCCGCATCCTTCAATTTCTTAGTATAGAGATCAGGGTTACCCGCTGATGTGATCACGACTTTCAACTTTTTCTTGAGCGCCGGATTCTTCTCTCTCTCTTCAATTATCGCGTCAATCAAATAGGGAGCGTCTGGCTGTTCCCGAGCCACTCGAACATTTATTCCAAGGGGCTCATCTGTCAGCCTATTAGCTTCCCGCAAACACTCTATTGGAGTGGTCGACAGGGGTCCTGTCTCAGCCACCAACTCTTCAGGAACCATCCCTCGCATTCCTGAGACTTGCTGAAAAACTTCTGGAGCGCGCTCTCTTAGAAGCTTTGCAGTGCCCGAATGGCTGATGACTCCCAGTCCTCCAGCGTTTGAAACGGCCACTGCCAGTTCAGTCGTCACGTAAGGTCCCATTGCAGCTTGAACTATAGGATATTTAATTCCAAGCGACTCACACATTTCAGTCTTGATCATCCAATCATCCGTCCAACCTTTCAACTGTATGTTTTGGATATAAGTAATGGGTTGGGCCTAGGAGAAATATCGGCCAACAAAAGTAGACTTGTTGTCCCAAGTTTTCAAAAAACGCCATCTCATTTTGGTCGATCGTCCTAAGCCTTGCATAACTTCCGGGTTTCCGTGGATTTGACGTTGAGCAAAAAGTTCCGCGCGCGCGCCAATGACATAAATATTGGTTGGGGAATATGAGGTGGGGGTGGCAAAAGTGTTTAGGATGCCTAAGTTGATAATTACTTGCGCTTTAACTGGGTCAGCGACGTCTCCATCTCTAACGCCTTACCTACCAATAACCCCCGATCAAATAGCAGACGAGGCTTGCAAGGCGTATGAGGCGGGAGCGGCAATAGTTCACGTTCACGTGAGGGATCCTGAGACAGCTATGCCTACGGCGGATCTAGGCATTTGGAGAGAAACCCTCACAAGAATCAAGGAAAAATGTGACGTTGTGATATGCGTTTCGACTGGCGGAGGCGCAGGCATGACTGCAGAAGAGAGGATAGCTACTGTTCCAAAGTTCGAACCTGAGATGTGCTCCTTTAACATGGGAAGCATGAATTTCGGTATGTTTCCTCTTGCTGAAAGAATTAAGGAGTTCAAGTTTCCATGGGAGAAGGCGATGGTTGAAATGAGCAAGGATTTCGTTTTCAAAAACACGTTTGCGGACCTCGAAGTTTTTGCAAAGACCATGAAGAAGCATAATGTTAAGCCTGAGTGCGAAGTCTATTGTTCAAGCGGCCTGTACAACATGGGCTTCCTCATTCGAACAGGCCAACTAGATCTACCAATCCATGTACAATACGTTCTCGGTGTCCTGGGAGGTGCTTATTCAACTCCCTACGAACTTATGAATCTTCAGACAGAAACCCTTCGAATGCTCGGACCAGACAACTACACATGGTCCGTAATAGGTATCGGCTATCCGGCGGAGTTTAGGCTGGGGGCTGTGGCGATCACCATGGGCGGTCACGTGCGTGTTGGGTTAGAAGACAACATATTCTTAAGGCGGAGGATGCTGGCCAAGGGCAACGCGGAACTTGTCGGGAAGATCCGAAGAATCGCTGAAGATCTCGGCCGAGAAATAGCGACATCAGATGAAGCTCGCCAAATGCTCGATCTTAAAGGAATAGACAAGGTCAAATTCTAGTAGGCTGAAGGTGTTTAGGTACGATTTAGCAGGTAATATTCATACATAGCTGCCATTGCTCTAATCGCTCTCGTCACGTCAGAGTAGACGGGAAAACCCCTACTCTCCAACAATTTTGTTATTTCATCTGTTGCTTCCTTATCTCCACTAATTGAGAAAATAAGAGGTTTCAGCGTCCTTTCTTTGACAGAAGTTATGTCAGAGAGAGCGGCATCAAACATGGGGAAGCTTCGATGGAGCCCAAAGAAGACTACTATAAGACTGTCCAAGTTTTTGTCTTCCAACAGCGCGTTGAAGGCTGTGTTAAAAACATTTTGCGCCTCAGACGGCGAATACATCCCCACCTCTATAGCCGGTCCCATATCTACGGGGTTCCCTATTCCTTTATGCCACGGAGGCGAAATCCTACGGATAGCTTCAACGGTTTCACTTGACAAGTCGGGGACTTGAAACCCATTGTTTATAGCCGAATCTGCTGCGACGACACATCCAGCGCCTGTGACACTCATCACCCCAATATTTCTGCCTTTGGGAAGAGGTTGCAGGGCAAAGGTCTTGGCGAAATCGATGAGTTCTTCAAAGCTGTCTACTTTAATCATTCCCGCTTGTTTACACGCTGCACCAAATATTTCGCTTCTTCCAGCTAGCGATCCAGTGTGAGACGCGGCGACCCTTGCTCCCTTCTCAGTGACCCCTGATTTCAAAACTAGGATTGGTTTTTCCTTTGAAACCTTTCGAGCAGTTGTCAAGAAGCTTCTACCATCCTTAACTCCTTCAATATACATGCATATGACCTTAGTCTCCGGGTCACCCCCCAAATATTTCAGAACCTCCACGTCGTCTACGTCACATTTGTTGCCGAGGCCCACAACCTTACTTAAGCCGAATTGCTGAGAACTTATTATGTAAGCAAGTAGATATCCAAGAAACACTCCCGTTTGGGCGACGATGGCAACATGCCCCCTTTTAGCTCGACCGATTCCGGGAACGAAGGAAGATGTGAAGCCGCAAGCGGTATTCAAGATACCTGTCGTGTTTGGCCCGATTATCCGTATCCCAGCCTCCTTCGCAATCTTCACTATTTTCTTCTCCAGCACCGCATTTCCCTCCTCGGAGAAACCCGAAGAGATTATCACAACTCCCTTCACCCCTTTTATCGCGCAACTTTCCATGATTTCAGGGACGGTTGGAGCAGGAGCAGCTATAACGGCGACCTCCAAGAATTCTTGAATCAAATCAACTCGAGAGTAGGTCTTTAGCCCCAGAATTTCAGTTGCCTTAGGGTTCACAGGGTAGAGTTTACCTTTAAACTTGAGATCAATCAGGTTCCTCAAAATGTTGTAACCAAGTTTACCCGGCGTTCTTGAGGCTCCGATAATCGCAACGCTTTTCGGTTCAAAAAGGAAACTAAGGTTAGAGCTTTCGTTTAGGTGTTTAGACAAGGAAGTACACCGATTGCGATTTTAGGGAAGTTGTTCTCAACTAGTTGCCCTCACTCATATAAACTTTGAATCCCTACAGATGCTGAAAGAAGTTATGTGGATTTGACATGACGGAAACAATCCTAAGTTCTGTTGAACAGATAATCTTTTGACCATTTTGAACCAAACTAGATCTAATGAATATGAGGGTAGGTGATTAACGTGGAAGAGTTTCCATGGTGGACAAAAGAACAAAAACAACTTGCAAGAGAAGTTGAAGAGTTCAGTCGAGAAGTTGCACCCTTGGTTGAAGAGGCAGACTGGAGGGCAAAACTGGGCATACTCGAAGGCTCCTTACATTGGGACCCAATACCGCAAGAACTCAAGAAAAGGATGGTTGAGAAGGGATATTTCGGCGCCATGATCCCGAAGGACTATGGGGGAATGGGCTTGGGCCCCACAGGCAGTTGCATAATTGCGGAAGCACTAGGCCCAGCTTACGGAGGCTTCGTCTCAACATCCATTGGAGGAACACACCAGATCATCCGCCACGGCACGACAGAGCAGAAAGAAAGATGGTTACCCAAGATAGCAAGAGGAGAAATCAGCGGAGCCATAAGTCTAACCGAACCCTTCGTCGGGTCCGACGCCGCAGGAGTGGAAACCTTCGCGGTGCGAGAGGGAGACGAGTACATCATTAATGGTAAGAAGAGGTTCATAACTAATCTAGGCTACGCCGACCTTTACATAGCCTATGTAAAGACCAGCGACAAGACCGAGAACAAGGTCGAGTATAGACACATGACAGCCCTTCTCGTCGAAAAAGGCACACCCGGCTTAACGGTGGAGAAGGTTAACATGCTATGCACGCTAGATCCGCCTCAGCTCAACGGATATCTAAATTTCGATGACGTGCGGGTTCCCGTGGCCAACAGAATCGGGGAAGAAAACGACGCCTTCCTTGGAGTTATGGTAGACGGGCTCAACTTTGAGCGGCTTATTATATGTGCCCTCACACTTGGCTTCATGCGTATATCACTGAAGTACGCTGTGTACGCCACGAAGAGACGCATACAATTCGGTAAACGCACCATCGACTTCGAAAGCAATCAGTATAGAATCGCTGACATGATAACCAACCTAAAGCTGGCTCGGCTCATGACCTACTACTCGGCACACCTCGCTGACATAGGACAAGAACCGATAATTGAGGCAACCTTGCTCAAAATCTTTGCAGCAGAGGCAAACAGCAAAGCTGCCCTCGACGCCATGAAGTGTATGGGAGGAGATGGACTGACAAAAATGTACCCGGTTGAATCAATCATGAGAAACATGCTCATGAATGTAATAGGCGCCGGGTCCAGCGACGTCATGAGACGACTCCTAGTGAGGCAAGCGACGAGATATCAGTTGGGTCAAATGTTGGAAGACCTGAAACTGCCTCGCCGCCGTTTACACCCGGAACTGGGAGTACCCATATCAGACTGGATCGGGGAATTGAAACCGAAGTTGACAGCAAAGGACTCAGAGGGAAAAGTGCTTGAAGCCCTTGCTTTGGATTATAAGGTTAATCCGGGGTTATACATGACTCGCGAAGACTTGGAAGAGGACACAGACCTAAAGGGAGAAGAACTAGATAAGGTGTTGGTATCACTTGAGCAAAAGGGGCTCGTCAAGCTTTTCAGACTGCATGGAACTGTTAGACTTGCAAAAGCCTTGTACACAGGCTTGAAAAAGGCGAAAACTCAGAAATTCTACAGCTGGTATCCTCCGTGGGTTAGGGAGAAACTGTTTCCAGCACCTCAAATGAAGCCAATGTTTGAAATAGAATAGGCGATCGTCCTAGAGGGAGCGGCTGTACCGCTACGAGAAATTGAAATAGGGCTCTAGCTTTTCCTTCAGAATTGCCTTAAGCTGGGGATCATCCCTATAGTAATTGTCTTCGATGCCCAAGACTGTTATCTTAGACGCTGCACTTGGATGATGCTGAACAATGATTTCCCTATGTTCTTCTTCCATAACGAAGATTCTGTCAGCCCACTGAACTAGTTCCGCACTCACTGGATTCGGCACACCAAACGAGGTCCCCGCCGATCTAACCTCAAAACCTTTACGGTTCTTAAACATGTTTTCCGCTGTTCGGCTTCTGTGGATGTTACCGGAGCAGACAAAGAGCACCCTTTCAACCATCAAAGCATCTTCCTTTGACTCAGATTTGAAGAAAAACCTATACTTAAGTTAAAGCCCACATGCAGCCCCCAAGTTTGTTCTTTGAATGTCCTCAACATTCGTATCCGTGGTTGCGGCCCTGTTTCCCCCTATCACTTTAGGTTCTTTCACTCATCAAGTCGCAACCACGGTTGAGAGTAACCTGAAAGGCAGACTTGAAATGACAAGCTCGAATATTAATGTCGCTAGAAAGATTGCTGTAACACTTTTCCCTTGCGTAGCGCGGGCGGCGCGAAAGCTCAGAGAGCTTGTAATTTCATATTCGACCTAAAAGCAGGATGCGAGCGCATCATCAGTCAACCCAAATTATGCTCTTGATGGAGGAGCCATAGGGGCGAACGGGCATGGCGAATGTAATATCAGACTTCTCGTCTAGAATCGGACTTTCTCTTTCCTGGAAGTTTTTCCCCTACGTTTTCCTGTCCATTCATATTTACAGACGTCACATTTTTTCAGATTTTCAGTCATCGTAATCTTTTTACTCCCACATTGAGGGCATCGTTCTTTTCTAACCATTTGCTTTGCATCTCTTAAGCCGGATTCTTGACGACTAAAATTGTTATCAAACAGTATATGATCTCAAGTTGTACTAAAGACTTAAGGAAAAAAGTCTGTCAGAAAGGGTAAACTGGCGCGCGCGCATTTTTCATGCGTGCATGCGGGTTTTAGCGAGCTCTTCCTCTAACTCTTGGTTCAATCAAAGTCCAGAGCCATTCCACGAACTCTCTTAGATTCTTTGTTTGTATGTAGACAGCCCCTGGACCAGTGATTTGAGTTACTAAGCCTTCTCCGCCTAGTAGGGTTTCTTTTAATCCTCCGAACTTCGTGACTTTGTAGTTGCATGTGTCGCTGAAGGCTACTAGATGGAAGTTGTCAACTATCATTGTTTGTCCAGGCTTCAGCGTGTGTTTGTCTATTGCCCCGAAGGTGTTTATGAAGAGTGTGCCGTTGCCTGTGACTTTTAGCATGAACAACCCTTGACCGAACAGGCCTTTGGTGAAGCCTTCCCATTTGACATCTAGATCCACATTTTCTGTTGACGCGATGTAGGCAGCTTTTTGTATTATGTAGCCTTGGTTTGGTTTGACTTCTAAAGTTTCAATGTCTCCCACTGGAGCAGAGACGAAAGCAACTTCACCCGGCTTTTGTTCCGCCTTGTA
>CAYFXU010000025.1:0-20471 GCA_964347145.1 uncultured Candidatus Bathyarchaeia archaeon | reverse complement strand
CCATAGAGATCGGTGAAAAAGCAAACATACCTGTGCAGATATCGCATCATAAGGCATGTGGCATCGAAAACTGGGGGAAGGTCGAAAAGACGTTAAGGATGATGGAGCAGGCTAGATATAGAGGCGTAGATGTTACCTGTGATGTCTATCCATACAACGCTTGTGGTACTGACCTGGTTTCGTTGATCCCCAACTGGGCGCATGAAGGTGGTGTCGACAAACTGCGTGAGAGATTGAGGGATCCAAAGACTCGTGAGAGGATTAAGAAAGAGATGTTGGAGGGTCTTCCAGGCTGGGAGAGCTGTGTAAAACAGTCAGGGTGGGGAAGGATAAAGGTGATTGGTTGGAGGGAGCATGAAGAGTTTGAAGGAAAAACTATTGCTGAAGTCGCTGAGCTGAAAGGTGTTGACCCATTCGGCTTAACGTTTGACCTCATAGTGAAGAAGGAAAACCCTGAACTGGTAGACTTAGCAATGAGTGATAAAGATGTCTGCGCTGTAACAAAGCATCCATTATCAATGGTAGGGTCTGACGGTGAGGCGATTGTCCCATACGGAGTTTTGGGTAAAAGCAAAACTCATCCAAGATCGTATGGAACGTATCCGAGGATACTGTGGAAATATGTTAGGGAAGAGAAAGCCTTGACTATTGAAGATGCGATTAGAAAATTGGCTTCATTATCGGCTCAGAAGCTTGGTTTGAGGGATAGGGGAATGATTAGAGAGGAGATGTGGGCTGATGTGGTTGTGTTTAACCCAAAGACGGTGATGGATAAAGCCACCTATGAAGATCCTCATCGGTACCCTGAGGGAATAGAGTATGTGCTCGTCAATGGTGAGATAGTAATTGACGAAAGGGAACATACTGGTGCCTTGCCTGGGAAAGTGCTACGGATTTCTGAAGGGAAGATGCGGTGATTACTCTGCGCGTCCGTGCACGCTCTTCTATATCAATAGATATTCCGCAAAACCGCACCTGGTGACACCCAAGCCTCTCCGAAGCAAAGTTTCTATTTGATGAGGATGAGGAGAGTGGTTTTTCGATGCCACTGGACTCGCAGTTTTTATATAAAATTCCTAATTATTTTTTTGGGAAGAAATTTCTTTGCAGGTCAAGAAGGATGAATGTGAGATTGTTGAGGGAGAGTTAGCTGCAAAGCTCAACGAGTATATGACCCGACTAAGTGCCTATGGATTCTCTGGCGCATTGCTTGTGGCTAAGGATGGTGGGGTCGTGATGCATAAAGGTTATGGTCCAGCAGATAAGGAGCAAGGCGTCCCCGTTACCACGAAGACTTTGTTCGACATCGGGTCGATATCCAAGCAGTTCACCGCGACGGCTATTCTACACCTTGAGATGCAAGGTAAGCTTAGTACAGGCGACCTAATGTGTAAGTATCTTGACGATGTCCCAGAGGACAAAGGCAGCATCACCATTCACCACCTGCTTACGCACACCTCCGGGTATCCCGATTTCGTCGCTGACTTCAAGATAGTGACTCGAGACGAAGCCGTCAAAGATTTTCTCCACTTGCCACTCCGGTCAGCGCCGGGGGAACAGTTTTTCTACTCCAATCCAGGGTATGCCCTCTGTGCCGCAATAGTCGAGAAGGTTTCCGAACAATCTTTTCAGTCGTATCTGAAAGAACATCTGTTCGCTTTGGCTGAGATGTCCAAAACTGGTTGGTACGGGGATTCTAGGTGGGATGAGGCGGAGGTGGCTCATGGGTACAACGATTCGGTCGATTATGGGTCGCCTATTTTCTTTCCAGGTCCCTCTTGGTATCTCCTCGGGGACGGGGGTGTAGTTTCATCAGTTGGCGAACTGTACAAGTGGGAACTAGCGCTCCGGGGTGACACAATTCTTTCCGCGGATGCCAAGAAGAAGCTTTTTACGCCTTATGTACGGGCACCTCCTCTCGAGCGCCTCGGGTGTTACGCCTACGGCTGGGGGGTCAAGAAGACAGACCGCGGAACCACGCTGATCAGGCATGGTGGGAGCTGTTTCCCAACTGCCTTCACTGCTGAATTTCGACTGTACGTGGACGAGGATGTTGTGGTGATCCTTACTACCAACAAGATGATCGACATGATTGGGCTTGCCTATCCAATAACAGAGAATATCTCCAAACTCGTCTTCGATGTCAAGCATACAATGCCTCCAACGTTCGTCCAGTTTGACCCGATGGTTATGCGGAAGTACGCAGGAACGTACGAGATTCCGTCCGGTGCTAAGTTCATCGTTTGGGTGGAGAACGATCAGCTGATGATCGGAGCTGAGGGACAAGAGGCGGTCAACCTTCTCGTACCTCTAAGTCAAGGCACCCCTGACTTGCGTAGCGACCTCAATACCCGCACACTCGCGACGCCTATCATCCAAGGAGTCAGGAAAGGCGACTTCAACCCGCTCAAAAAAGCAATGACACCTGAACCTGGCTTTGACCCTAGAGAAGAGTTCTACGAGGATTTGCGCTCTTTTGAAGGCCGACGTGGCGCGTTTAAAGCGCTCAAGATTCTTGGTACTGTACAGCGGTTGAAGAGAGGGGAAGGCTTTGCGACGACGTATGTTAGGATTGACTTCAAACGAGCGACTGACGTTTACCGATTGATGTGGACCGATGACAAAGTTGAATTGGTATTAGGAGGCACTCAATTGCCAGCCATCACCTCTTTAATGCCGCAATCAGAAACAGACATCGTTTCCTTCGATCTGATCTCATCGAAGATTCTACGGATCACTTTTAATGTTGAGGACGACGGCGCTGTAAGCGAACTGACCGTGCATGCCAAGAACCGAGACGTGATTGCACAAAAGATGAAAATAACTCAATAAGCCTTTGCACGCGCGCAAAGCTTTTCGTTCAATTGGAGAATGTTTATACTACCAAGGCTAAAATACAGAAACGGGAAGGCAAATTGCTGAGAGGTGAGAATGCTTTCCGGGGGTAACCGTTGTGAAAGATGTAATCCACTACGCTAGAAAGTTTGTTCAAATCCCTAGTTTATCTGGAGAGGAGAAGGAACTAGCTTTCTCTATTAGGGAAGTCTTAAACGAGTCTGGCTCAGACAAGGTCTACATAGACGAACTCGGCGACGTTATCGGATTCGTTAAGGGAAGGTCGTTGCGTCCACTAGTAGTTTTGGAGGGCCATATGGACCACGTTTCGCCCGGGAACCTCGAGCTGTGGAAATGTCAACCTTACTCGGCTGAAGTGATCAATGGAAACATCTTTGGAAGAGGAGCTGTTGACATGAAAGCTTCCCTTGCAGCTATGACGTTTGCGGCAAAAGAAGCCTCAAGCAAAGAGCACGAAGGAACGCTGGTACTTTGTTTCGTTGTCCACGAGGAAACTGCAGAGGGAACCGCCATACGGCACATTATCGAGAGGGAAATCAGAGAAGCACCAGATTTGGTCGTGCTTGGAGAGGCCACAAACCTGGATTTGGGTATAGGACATAGGGGGAGGGCGGTAATAAACGTTGAATTGAGCGGAAGAACAGCGCACGCGAGCATGCCCGAACTCGGTTTAAACGCTCTTCATGCGGCTTCCAAAATGATCAGCCATGTTGAAGAAGAATTGAACCCCAGCCTTCCCTTTCACCAAAAACTAGGAAAAGCCACGATAGCTACGATTAGTTTGGGCGCCTCACCGAAAGTTGGCCCCCAAATACCTGATAGGTCAAAGATTCTTTTTGATCGACGAATGATCCTTGAGGAAACTGAAAATGAAATCCTTAGACCAATTAAGGAGAAAGTTGACAAATTAGTAGGGGAAGGAACAGTCTTAGATGGAACCACGCGTATTTTTGAAGAGGACATGAAATGCTGGACTGGAAGAAAACTGAGGACGAAGGATTTCTTTCCCGCATGGCTTATTAAGGAAACGGGGATCGTTCAAAAGGCACTTAAAAGCCTCTGGAAAAGAGGGTTCCACGCCAACACCCACGTTTGGAAGTTTAGCACAGACGGCGTTTATACTTATGGTTTGAGAGGAATCCCAACGGTTGGAATTGGACCCGGAGACGAGGCTTTGGCTCACCAGCCAAATGAGCATGTATACGTGAGGGACGTGGAAAAGGCCGTACAAGCATACGTTGCGATAGTTGAAAGTTTAATCTCTTGAATCGTGCATGCATGCGTAGAATATGAGGTTATCGCGTTGTTTGAGACGTGAACAGCGTGAATCTTGATCGTTGAGTAAGCAAGATTGAAATACGATATACAAGTTTTTATTCTAAAAGTGGTTTGCGGATGTCGGGGGATCTTAAGGGCAGGGACCTCATCACGACGCAGGAGTGGAGCAGGGAGGAGTTAGATAGAATCATAAAGCTGGCTGCGGAGCTGAAGGAGAAGCAGAAGAGGGGAATTCCCCATAAATTGCTTGAGGGGAAAACCCTCTACATGGTTTTCTATAATCCATCTCTGAGGACAAGGAACAGCTTCCAGATCGGAATCTTTCAACTGGGTGGGCAGGGGATATACCTTGCCCCAACGGCCATGTATAGACCAGCTCTTGCAGGAAATGAGATTCCCTACGTGACGGAGAGAATATCCGATGTGACCAGAGTGCTGAGTAGATATGGCCATGCCATATCGATCAGAATCTATGGAGAATCGGTAAACTGGATCTATGGAAAGGGGAACCAGATTGTAAGAGAGTTCGCAAAATGGGCTGACATTCCGGTAATAAACATGGAATGCGACATGTTCCACCCATGCCAAGCCATGGCAGACGTACTCACAATGAAAGAGAAGTTAGGTACTCTCGAGGGAAAGAAAGTGGTCGTAAGCTGGACCTATTCTGGTGGTGTAAAGCCCGTCGCGGTTCCACAGAGCTGTGTTCTGAATTTCACGAGGTTCGGAGCCGACGTGATTCTGGCTCATCCTAAGGGTCTGGAGCTTGATTCTGAGATCATGAAATGGACGAAGAAGAACGCTGACGAGAGTGGAGGAAGCTTTAGGATGAGCTACAGCATGAACGAAGCCTTCGAAGCGGCAGACGTAGTCTATCCGAAGTCTTGGGGAGCCCTCAAGTTCATGTCCCCAAATGTTCCTAAAGTTGACGAAAAGGGAATGCTGGAATTGATGAATAAGCACAAGGACTGGATCACCACAACCGAAAAGCTTGATCTCTGCGCGAAAGACGTGATCTATATGCATTGCCTGCCGGCAGACAGAGGCATGGAGGTGACGGACGAGGTCATCGACGGACCGCACTCCCTGGTGTTCGACGAGGCGGAGAACAGACTCCACGCCCAGAAGGCAATTATGGCCCTCACAATGGGGGGACAATAGAATGGCCATCAAGTGGGATAAAAACAAAGAGGCTTTAGACAGCTTGTTCCAAAGCATTGGTGGGACTCCTCTTGTTAAGCTGAGGAAAATTCTGGAAGCCGAAGGCATAGATACCGACATTCTGGTGAAGTTGGAATACGTTAATCCCACGGGGAGCTTGAAAGATAGAATATATTTTGAGATGATAACAAAGGCGATTGAAGCTGGCGATTTAAAACCAGGAATGGAGATCATTGAAGCTTCGACAGGAAACGCGGGGATTGCCTGCACATTTGTCGGCGAGATTTTAGGTTATAAGGTTACGATAGTGATACCCGCTGGAATGAGCCGGGAGAGAATGAAAATCATTCGTGCCTATGGAGGAGACATAATTTTCACGCCGGGTGCCGAGAGTGATGTTGATCTGTGTCTGAAAAAGATAAATGAGTTGAAGAAGAAGAACCCGGGGAAATATTGGTGGCCGGATCAATATAGCAATCCTAACAACCCGATGGCCCACTACAAATCAACTGGTCCTGAGATTTGGAAGCAAGCTAAAGGGAAAGTGGATTGTTTTGTGGCGTCACAGGGTACCGGCGGGACGTTGACTGGCGTTGGCAGATTCTTGAGAGAAAAGAATCCTAATATAGCCCTCTACGCGGTTGAGCCATCGGAAGCGCCGATGTTGTCGAAGCGAGAGTGGGGCTCTCATAAGGTTGAGGGCATTGGAGACGGTTTTGTGCCCTTCAACCTAGATTTAAGTCTCCTTAGGGGGATTGTAACCACCACCTCAGAGGAAGCAATTAACATGGCAAAGAGATTGGTTTTGGAAGAGGGGATCTTTTGCGGAATTTCTTCAGGTTGCAACCTGGCTGCGGTAGTGAAAGTTGCTAAGCATCATCCAGAGTTTAAGACAATAGTGACGATGATTAACGATACTGGACAGAGATATCTCTCCACCGAACTCTGTGAAGAGATAAAAGCGGTGGATATTCCAGAACGTAAACACCCTCTGGATGAACACACCATCCGTGAATTGGACAAATTTCAAGCCAGCTGGGAGATCATAGAGTAAAAGGTCCCGGATAAAGGGAACTTCCATGCCAACATGGCCGTCCTTTCTCTGGCTATTGCTAGGGAATTGAGGCTCTTGGACCTCCGCCAAACGCACGCATCTTCCAACAATCTTCTTATAGGATAGCGCGTTTAACGAAGGATTACATCCATAGTTTTTCGAGTTCTTCGGTGCTGGGTTTGATCGTAGATACTTCTTTAGATGTTTTCATTACCGCTTCAGGATCCTTCAATCCACTTCCAGTGATCAATACTACTACCTTTTCATCTTTCCCTACAACGCCTTCGTTAAGAAGGCTAATTAGTCCGGCGAGTGAAGCTACTCCAGAAGGCTCGGCAAATATGCCTTCGGTAGAAGCGAGAAGCTTCTGAGCCTCAAGTATTTCTTCATCAGAAATCGCTTCAGCGGTTCCTCCGCTCCTTAAAGCAACCAAAGCAGCATCCCCGTCCCATGGAAGAACATCGGCTAGCCCCCCAGCAATAGTATGAGGGCGCTTCCACGGCTCAATTTCAAATTGTCTTTTTCCCTCTTTAAAAGCCCTTACGAGGGGAGCGCAGCCAGTCGATTGTATTGCAGCCAATTTTGGCATAGAATCAATAAAGCCAATCCTATAAAAGTCTGCGAATCCTTTCCAAACTCCAGTCAAAAGACTGGCTGAGCCCGCTGGAATGATAATCCAGCCTGGTGAATTCCAATTTGACTGCTCGATGATTTCGTAGGACATCGTCTTAGGCCCCTCAACTTGGTACGGGTTGAAGGGGCCAAAACTGGGGCAGGGATACCATCCATATTTTTCAACGACCATACGTAAAATTTGAACAGTCGGATCTTTACCTTCTTCAATTGCTCTTACCTTTATAACGTCAGATCCGTAGAGGCGAATCTGAGCGATTTTGGCAAAAGATGCAAACTCCAAAACAAAGGCGAAACATTTCAATCCAGCCTTTGCTGAATAAGCAGCCAACGATGCCGCAGCGTTTCCGCTAGAGGCTGTCGCCACCGTTTTAGCGGCGAATTCGAGAGCCTTGGACACACCAACCGTCATTGAACGATCCTTAAATGAGCCCGTTGGATTTCTCGTTTCGTCCTTCAAATAGAGATTTCTTAAACCTATTTCTCTAGCAAGATTACTTGCTTTCAGTAGCGGGGTTCCGCCCTCACCCAGGGTAACGATGTACCTCTTGCTCTTAACAGGAAGAAACTCGCGATATTTCCATACGCTTGGAGCTCGCTTAATAAGCATTTTCTTGTTCACTCTTACGGCTAGAGCAGAATAATCGTAAAAAATATCGAGGCGTCCATCATCCCTCCTTGGACACATACAGACTTTTTCCTCAGGGGAATATTCATTTCCACAACGAGCACACTTCATTTTCGTAACGAAGGACATTTACATCATCTAATTGGGCTTTACCACTGTCGCATATAAGTGAATTTTCAAAATCAGACCTCTTATATTCAACAGCCTAAAATATGCGCGCGCGTGCACTCAAGCAATCAAGACAATGGTAACGTTCTTACTTTCCCCATAGAGTGTTGGCTAGGATAACAGAGTTTAATCCTAGTTCTTTCGCTCTCTTTGGGTATGATAGCTCCTATAGTTTTGGTCCTGGATCGCGTATTAACGGTGAACTAGCACAATGTGGACCCCCGCCGATCTTTATGAACTCTCTCATTTCTACAGTCATAACATCTACACCCTCTTTCTCCAGCTTCTTCTTGGTGACTTCAAAGCCTTCAAGCATTATAATTTTACCTGGATCGAGCGCTAAAACGTTACAAGCGTAGTCTCTTCCCTCTGCAGGGGGAACTTCAATCATGTTAATTTCCTTTTCCTTCAGATATTCCAGGAAGTCAAATGGCACCCCAGGCGGGTAGATCAGGGCAAGTCCGGAATCAACATATGCGAAAACACAGTCTAAGTGGGCGAATCCCCCTGCAGGCCAGTCGACGTTTTCAAGCCATCCAGGTATTGGAACAACTTTAACCTCTTCAACCCCCACCGATTCTAGTACCGTTGAAACCTGATCTATTCCCTCTTGATTCGTTCTTATACTTCTTCCCACGCATACATGAGCTGGATCGAGCCAGACCACGTTTCCGCCCTCAAACGTGCCAAATCCTCGAACCGTATACAAGATAGGGCAACCTAACTCCATGACCCTTTTTGCCCACCAAAACTCGGCACCTCTATCCCAAGCTAGTGACATACGATGAACTATTGCGCCTCCATTAACCACTAAGCCGAAATCCCTAGTTCCCCAGAGGCCTTGGAGCAGGCTGTATGGACCCTTTGCCATAGGAGGAGGATTCATACAATGAACTTCTACTTTTTCATCCTTCAAAATCTCAACGAATCTATCATGTTGCTCCATACCCACACTTACATCTGCCACGCACTTCATGCCATACCATTTTAGATCTTCTTTTGGCGGCGCCATCTCAGGACCGGGTTTCTGCACCATCACCTCCCTAAGTTTCCCAATCTCACTCTGCGCACCCCACTCCTTACCCCAAATATGCTTTAACTCATCATAATAGCCTAGCGGTACCGGGAATGCAGGTCTCGTCTTGTTAATCTCCTTCAAAGCTTCTTCAACCTTATCCATCTCTATTCACCAAATGACATCTAGCATACCTAACATGTTCAATTAAAATATTACTCAAAAAATTCTTGCGCGCCCGTATGGTAGCATATTTCTGACAAGTCAGGTTAATATCGTTTCCTGAGCTTTGGATTGAGTATTTCGTCGAGGGCGTATCCAAGGAGGATGAAAGAGAGAGAGATTAAGGCTATGCATAGGCCTGGTGGAACTATCCACCACCACATTTCGATCCCCGTGGGCACACTCTGGGCATCGTGAAGCATTCTTCCCCATGTCATTACGTAGGGGTCGTAGAGGCCAAGCCAGCTTAGCCATGCTTCTGATGTGATGGCGTATGGAACTGCCATCGCTAATGTGACGTACACTAGATTCATCACGTTCGGCATGATGTGCCTCACTATGATGCGGAACTTGCCGGCTCCAACGGCTTTAGCCGCTTCAATAAAAGGTCTCTCTCGGATGCTGAGTACACTTGATCTTACAACCCTCGCAAATCCTGTCCATCCAATTAAGGTGATTAACAGTATAAGGTTCCATACTGATGGTCTCAAAACCGCCATCAACACGATGTACAACGGTGTATCAGGTAAGACAAGGAGCATGTCTGTGAATCTCATTAAAACATTGTCTACAAACTTGCCCATATAGCCTGCGGTCAACCCGACAATTAGTCCGATAGCTGTGGAGAAGAGAGCCGAGAGCAAGCCGACGATGAGTGATATTCTTGCTCCATACACAAGTTGCGTAAATATGTCTCGTCCATACTGATCGGTTCCAAAGAGTCCGAAGGAATCGCCGAGAACTCGGATGTGAAAATCGTCAATGTAGACTGTGGCTTCAACTTTTTCTCCTCTGGGGCGTTGAGTATCGTTAAACATTATTTCAAGGACGTATCTGTAGTTGCCCGGTTCTGAGAACATCGTTTTTGCTGGATTTATTTTCCATTCACTGCCAAACTTTTGCTCTAACCAAAAGGGATCAGAATTAGAATCTATATAATAAGGATAGGAGGTTACCCATTTCGTTCCGTTGGTTTCAAACGTTTGATTCCACCATTCGAGCCTTCTTTCACCCCCCTCTTTCTCGATGACGACGACTGTTTTAACGGGTATGTCTTCGGATGCTTTTACCAAAATTGCTGCGTCACCTATGAATCGTTTGGGTGGAGCCGTGTGGGGGTAGTTGAACACCTTGGTTAGGTTGGCTGTGACTTCTCCAAAAGGGTTTTGATCCTCCTCTCGATTAAACACTATGGCAACGCTTCCCTGCTCTTCTCCTTTTCCCATGTCTGAGATAAATTGCGGCGTGGATATGCCCTGACCAGCTAGGTTCGTAGTGAATTCGAATTCTTCAATGCAGGTAGCGGTCTTGAAGTGTGGATCCCGCATTGGTTCAACATTCTCGCTCAGTTCCTCCTCTGGGACAAGATATTTATACCACAAAGGTTTAGCGAAGCGGTCTGCCAGTGGGGGATTCGTCGGGTGGGCAGGGAGGCGTACGGGGTCGTAGGGCGTTAATAGAGGGCCAAAGGTGGCTAATACAATGAAGAAGACAAGGATAGATATCCCGAGCATTCCTCTTCTGTTACGTGTAAAGATGCTCATAAAATCCTTCGATCTTTTGATTGCAAATGCAATCTTGGCCTTGCGGGTACTCAACAGTCTCACCCGTACTTCACTCGAGGATCTATGACTCCATAGAGAAGGTCTGCAATGAGGTTGGCTATAATCACGCATATGGCTATTATGTAGAAGATTGCTTGCAGGGCTGGATAGTCAACATTTTCTATTGACTGCCAGATCCACATTCCGAGTCCTGGGTACCTAAAAACTTGTTCTGTTATTATTGCCCCCCCAAGCGTGAAGCCGAACACTATGGCCACTTCTGTTATTATAGGTAGTGCAGCGTTTTTCAACGTGTGTTTAAACAGCACGGTTCTTTCTTTAAGGCCCTTCGCTCTAGCGGTGACCACATAATCTTCGGTAATACACTCCAACATCGTGGCTCTTGTTAAGAGAAGGTAGCTGCCATAAGAGAGGAAGAACAGGGTAGTCCATGGTAGAATAAGATGCAACAGTCGAGTTCCCAAGCTTTCCCAGATGGTCTTAGGAACGAAATATTCGGGTATGGTATAGCCGGACGGAAGCCACTGCAAATTGTAGGCAAAGATTAGTAGAAGCATCATTGCTATCCAAAACACTGGCAGAGAGTATGTTGTTAGGGCGGTTATTACGGCTGCACTGTCATATATTTTGCCTCTTTTTTTAGCAGCTACAGCCCCTAACACAATGCCGACTATTACGGCAAGGGCTTCCGGGGGAATGACTAACACAAGAGTGTTTTGGAGGCGCAAACCTATTTCGTCGCCAATGGGTTTCCTTGAATTATAGGAGTATCCGAACTGCCCAGTTAGCATGTTGACCACATACTTCATGTATCTTTCGGGTAGAGGACGGTCAAGTCCAAATCTTTCTGTTACTGACCTGATAATCTCTTGGTCCTTTAGCTTCAGTTGGCTGGCCATTATACTAACAGGGTCTCCTGGCATCATCATGAATATGATGAAGTTGACCGTGATTACGAAGTACAGGAGGACAAGTGAGTAGATTATTCTTTTCAGGATGTATGTTCGCAGACCCACAGGAGCCACTCTCAATTAAAGATTTTCAGATAAAGAAGATGAGTATTTTAAGCTTTAGCCTTTTCTAGCAGTTCAAGGAGCCTTTGCGGCTTTGGCAAATGTGGGGAAAACTTAAATCATTGGCGCACCCAATTATACAAGCTGAAAGAAGAGGAGAAAGGGAGATTATGAAACTAGAAAAGACAGCTGTGATTCTAGTGTTAATGTTAACGTTGATATCTACGAACTTCATTTGGACTCAAGTGGCTTCACAGGAACCTGTACCGCCAATAGTGCCGCTTCCCTCAGGACCCTTCGAAAAATTTGGACCGAGAATTGACAGGCTTGTCTTCAAGGTTGCTGGCTCTGTTTCGACTGAGGCTTATATGCTGGACAATGGAGACATCGACTTAATGGACTGGGCAGCGCCAGGAGATCGGTGGGACGCGTGGCTTGCAGATCCTGAGATTACAATGGGAGATTACTCGGAACTTTCGATTCTTTACTTTGCTCCTAACCACGCGCGGTGGCCCTTAGGACATGGTGACATGTTACCGCACGGGAAGTCGTGGAGTGATTTTGGTGGCGCAGCTGCCTATCGGGGCAATCATAGACTTGACTATTGGCCGACAGTTCTACAAGGCAACGAGCCAGCAGGAGGAACGGCGGAGACTTACTTTGTTGACTATGACACTCCTTGTCAAAGATGCTTGGATGCAAGACAGTTCAGAAGAGGGTTGTCTCACCTAATGAACAGGGCCGCCATGGTTGCCGGCATAAAGGGCATCATACCGCTTGAAACGTTGATTATGCCAGCGATTTGGGCTAAGTGGAGGAATGATTCCGTACTAGGAATGTATCCGTATGATCTAGACTTGGCTGGGCAGGAGCTTGAACTAGGGGGCTTCAAAGACTACGACGGCGATGGGTGGCTGGAGTACCATCCTGATGTTGCCGTTAGAGATGCATGGTCGCCTGGGGACCCCAAACCGGCTGGCACGGAAGAGTTGCCAAGTTTGCAGTTTTACATAAGGCAAGACGACCCCGACAGGATATACGCAGCTACACTGTTCTACCAAGATATGGCGTTGAAGGGGGTGCCAAACACTCCTCTGATAACAACTAACCTTGAATGCTCCGAGCACGCATGGCAGACGTACGACTACGACTTATACACGGAATATTGGGACTGGGGAACGACTTTGCCCGACCTATATTACGAAGCCTTCCATTCAAGGAAAGACGAATATCCTCGTACGTTTACGGATAACGCTGACCGCTACCACAGCAAGGAATTCGACGCAGTGGCTGACGCTTTCTTGACTGCAACTACCGATCCGGCCGCCGTGGATGCTTGCAAGCAGATGCAGTGGATCTTAGTTAGAGATGCCGTCGTTCTCCCAACATACGACTATGGTGGTTACATGGCGCACAGAACAAAATACGGAACGTGGCCTGGAGAAGACGCATATCAAGGCATGGTGTGGGATGGCATAGATAACCAGCTAGGCCTGGGCTTTGTAGGCCCTGACATGTGGACTTACTACAACGCGCATCCCGAAGGCTATGTAAGGGGCCTAGATGGAAAGTGCACGCTAAGGCAAGGGATGGTGAACGACGTTTCGACCTTTAACATAGCTACCACTTGGTGGTATTATGACCTGCAGGTCCTCGAACAGATCTACGAAGGCCTATTATTGAGTGACCCGTTGAATGGAAGCAGATATGTACCGTGGTTGTGCGATGACTACACGATTGGAACATGGGAACACCCAACAGCAGGAACCTGCACCGCGGTCAACGTGACCCTCATCCCAGGGATTCTCTGGCAAGACGCTACCACGGAGAACCCATGGACTCTAACAGCCGAGGATGTTGGCTTCACCTACGAGTACTATAGAGATACCATGGCTCCAGGCTATTACACCAACGTGAAAGACTTCGATAGCTACGTAATTCATCCCTCAGTTTGGAGTGATAAGCACAATGAATGGCAAGAAGTCGTTGAGCTTCGCTTCAGCATCCAAAGCTGGCTGATAGAAAGCTATCTGGGTACCGTGATAATTCCGAAGCACATATGGGAGGGCAAAGACCCCGCATGGGACCCAGCCACCGAGGACGCTGTGATCGGCACCGGACCCTTCATGTTCTTCAAAGACAATGTTCCGGGAAGAGTTGACCGTGTTGTCGGCCAGTACGTATACCTACAGAGAAACCCCACCTACTTCAGGAAGTTTGTGAGACCCGAGTTCTGGCCTGAGCCAGATGGAGACGGAGAAATTGACACAAATGACTTCAACACCGCCGTATGGCAAGCCGGCTACGGCGACCCGAATTGGTATGATCCCGTATACGGACCCCTAGCCGACGTGAACAAAGACGGTTATTGTGACTCAGAGGATATCACGGAAATCGCAGTCCGCATGGGCCAGACAGGCTACGTACAAGGCTACCCATTGCACTACGCGTGGCCCGGCCCAGACGGAATACTGGGTACCGAAGACGATGTAATATCACTGGAGTGAACAGGAAATGAGAAGAAAAGACACGTTGTTGCTGTGTCTTATTGCAGCGCTCATTATGACCACCCTGGCAGAAACCGGGACATCCGCATCGACAACCAAGGTGTACGTAGACCCCCCTGAGATAGTAGACCGCCCCGGACCAACAATCACCACATTCTCAGTCGGCGTGAACATCACAGATGCCGTTGAGGACGTCTACAGCTGGAGCATTCGATTGAACTTCAACCCCTTCGTTGTAAACGTTGCCGACACACCCATGGACATCCTCATGAGGCTCACGGCACTCTCATGGCTCAGTAGCGCATCTGGCCATGCAGCGATTCCATTAATGCCAGTAGTTGAAAACGATCTAGGCTACGTATTCGTTGGTGAGTATCTAGACGCTGACGAACCGAATGGAGCAACCGGCAGCGGAACCCTAATCACCATCAACTTCACTGTCACAGGCGAGGGGATAACCGCCTTAGATTTGAACCCGACGAAACTCAGCACGGTCATAGCTGGCAATAACGTTCCAATAGTTCACGTAGCAGAGAACGGTCTCTTCGACAACAGGCAAACACTGCCGGGTCCGACTGCCGACTTCGTAGCCTCAAAATATTATGCCACTGAGGCGGAGGAGCTGACATTCGACGCTTCTGGCAGCAGCGACCCCGACGGATGGATCGAGAGCATCGAGTGGAACTTCGACGACGGTACGAGTGAGATCTATGTGGAAGGCGAAAACCTAACCATACCCCACAGTACAACCCACGCCTTTGCCATACTTGGAACCTACTCCGTGACCCTAACCGTCACCGACAACGATGGTCAACCCGACACTGCCACACACGACATAATGATCGTGCCGTGGATAGAAGGTGGAAACTTCCCTGACCTAGTGGGTTGGTCGGCAAAACCTGAACAACCCCGCCTGAACGAAAGCCCAGTTAAAAGGGGAATGGACCTCCGCAGCTTGGTAGGAAACCCGCTTGAAGAACCATACGAGGTATACGTCGAGTTCACCTTATACAGCAAAGACGAGGCCAAATGGCTCGGAACACTCACCACCGAAACCGTGACTGTACAAGCCGGAAAAAAGAAAGAACTAAGGGTCTACTTTGACGCGTCCGACCCAACGTGGCGATGCTTCAGCGGCTCCCCCGAGTGGGTTCCATACGGCTATACACACTGGTTCTTCCACAAGTACACTGGATACGCTAGTTGCTATTACAAGAACAAGACCACGGACGAGTTCGAGAAAGGAAACGTCGAAAAATACTTCAGCTTCAACGTAAATCCCAGGTACCACGACATCGGCGTACTCTCTGTAACCACAAACGCTACAGAGGTTCCACAAGGAAGCACCCTAGAAATCACCGTAAACGTTACGAATGTTGGTGACTTGGAGGAAAACGTCGACCTGACCATTATGTGGATCGGTGCCAACGCCACTTCTGGCCCCATTGATGAAACACCGATAACCTTGGCAGCCGGAGAAAACAAAACTGAAACGTTCACTTGGAGCATTCCAGGGGACTTAGATCCAGGTCCCTACCTCATCAAGGCGTCACTACCATGGCTGCCGACCGAAAAATCCGTTGGCGACAACAGCCTTTCCATGCTAGTTAACGTCATAGAATGAGAGCTCAATAAAGCTCAGAAACCGCCCAACTCCCCCCCCTTTTTATACCAAACTAAAGAGAGACTTCAAGATGGGTCGTAAAACCAATTTCACCGCAAGAACATTAATTCCTTTCTTGATTATAGTAATAATAGCTGGTTCCTTCAGCTACACAGCCGCATGGTCACCCGACACAAGGTTGACCACGGATGCCAGCGTAGACTGGGACCCCTTCATCACCTCCACAACCGACGGAGAGATATGGATTGTTTGGCGCTCAGACAGAACGGGTAATGATGAAATCCACTACAAAATTTTTGACGGTTCCTCCTGGTCCAACGACACGAGGCTAACCTGGGAACCTCACTCAGATCTTTACCCCTCAGTTATGCAGGCTAATGACGGAAAAATCTGGGTTGTCTGGGCCTCTGACAGAAACGAACATGACCTAGACCTCTACTACAAGGTTTTCAACGGCTCCTGGTCCGAGGACACGATACTAACCTGGGAAAACCACAATGATATTTATCCATCCGTTATGCAGGCCAGTGACGGAAAAATCTGGGTTGTCTGGGCCTCTGACAGAAACGAACATGACCTAGACCTCTACTACAAGGTTTTCAACGGCTCCTGGTCCAACGACACGCAGTTAACCACCGATTTGGACACACAAGACTGGACCCCCTCGATCATGCAGGCTAATGACGGAAAAATCTGGGTTGCCTTCACAAAAACCGAGACTGCGAATCCGAAGCATGAGGACATATATTGCAAGATTTTTTCAGGCTCCGAGTGGTTCGGCCCCTTTCAGCTGACATTTGACGACCAACATTCTGAATCGAACCCTTCCATCATGCAAGCGAGTGACGGGACCATCTGGGTTGTCTGGCATACAGATAGAGACATATACGAAAACCTATACTACAAGGTTCGTTGGATCAATCACACATGGTCCGACGACATAAAACTAACCACATACTTGGCAGACGACATGTATCCTTCAATCACACAGACCCCAGATCAAACCATTTGGGTAGCATGGGGCTCATGGAGATCGGGATTTACCGACATCTACTACACGATAAGCTGCCGCGACGTAGCAATAACAGAAATCACAGTTCCCGTGGATCTAGTAATCCGAGGCGAAACGATTTCTATCAACGTCACCGCTATAAACCGAGGGACAGAGAGCGAAACCTTCGAAGTCGAATGCCACGCCAACTCCACCCTAGTGGGATCAGAAACAATCTCTTTAATCCCAGGACAAAACCAATCATTAACCTTCCAATGGAACACAACAGACTTCAGCAGCGGAAATTACATCATAAACGCAACCGCGGTTGCGGTTCCAAGAGAGGGAAAACTTCACGATAATTATTTGAGCGACGGCTTAGTTGAAGTACGCGCCAACTTGTTTGACTTGAGCAAGGCCTACGGATCCTCGCCCGGAGATCACAACTGGAACCCAAGCTGCGACTTCAACAAAGACAACAAGGTTGACGTTTCAGACCTGTTCGACCTAAGCAAAAACTACTGAAAAACCATTTAACGTGCGCGCGCATATGCAAAACCAGGTTCCAAATTCATATAAAAACAGTGCATGAAAAAGCGACAGTTTCATAAACTCCTTTAACCTTCACTTAAGCAAAGAATGTCAGATGGTTGAACAAGATGAAAAAAAATCTGCGATTGATAGTACTAATTACCGCTCTTCTGGTCTGCATAGCAATGACTGTGGCAGTGAGGGCTTCCCCCACCACCACAATTGCCGTGGACCCCCCAGAAGTAGAGGATCTGGAACCAGGTCAAAGCTTCACTGTTGACCTAACAGTAACCGACGTCACCGACCTGTATAGTTGGGACGTCAACCTAACCTATGATCCCACCATTCTAAACGCCGAAAATTGGACCGAAGGGCCTTTCCTCCGGCAGGTTGGCAACACGACAATTTGGGCCCAAATAGATAACAACAACGGCTTTATGACCCCTGGCTCCATTTTATATCCCCTCCCACTGAATGGAGCAACCGGCAACGGAATACTCGCCACGATCACCTTCACCGTCAAAGGCCACGGCGAAACAAAGTTACACTTTGAACGATCAAAACTTAACACAGTTATAGTTTCCAGCGTCGTGCCAATAGTTCATGATCGCACCGACGGCGTCTTTAGAAACGCGGAACCAACGACACCTTCGATCCAACTCATCATTGGCGTCGCAGTTGCAGTTGGCATCGTAGGCATTGCGGTGTTCTTGTACATGAGAAGGAGAACGTAGAAGGAAAATGCTCACAGAAAACAGGAGGTCATTTCTCAACCCCCCAATCTTTTGTTGATGTTTACAACTATTTCCAAGAGAGAGATTTCCAAAGTCATGTATTTCAAACATCGAAGCAACGTTCATAAATGTCTTTTCCATACTATTTGTCAAGTTGCTTAGAATGGGGTGGATTGTATGAGAAAGAGATTTTTTGGATTATTTGCTATAATCGCGTTAATATTCGGCTTGGCTCTTACAAGCGTGAGCATGACTTCTCCAGCGGGCCTCCCCTATGTTTCGGTGGACCCCCAAACGACCACAAAAGAGGTTGGCATGAGTTTCAACATCAACATAACCGTAACCGGTATCATCATCCCCGATGACCTGTATAGTTGGGAGGCCAGACTAACCTTTGACCCCGAAATATTGAATTGCACCAGCGCCGAAGAAGGCCCATTCCTCAAGCAGATCGGCCCAACTTGGTGGTGGCTGACCGTACAGAATGAACAAGGCTGGGTTGATTTGCGAGCCGCATTCCGTGTCAGGGTTCCACAGGGAGCAACTGGCAATGGAACCTTAGCCACCGTCACCTTTCAAGCCCTGGCCGTGGGTTCTACCCCCTTAAACTTCTCGGAGACAGAACTTAGCACAGTGAACAAAACGTCTGGAGTTTCACAACCGATTAATCAAGCTGACCCAGTTCCCGGATTCTTCACTAACCTTGCGCGCGCCGACGTAGCCATCACCAACGTTGTGCCATCCCACACCGAGGTAACCGTCGGCGAAAACGTAGCCATCACCGTCACAGTTGAGAATGAAGGCAACTTCGACGAAACCTTTAATGTTGCCGTCTACTACGACGGCACCCTCATAGAAAATAAAACAGCCATCTTCTTGGACAGTGGAAATTCAACAATCCTAATCTTCACTTGGGATACTACTGACGTCGTTAAGGGCACTTACACCATAAAGGCTGAGGCAAACGTGGTTCCGGATGAAATCGACACAGCCGACAACACTTTTGAAGACGGCACAGTCAAAGTCCGAGGGGCGGCAGCTCCGGACATCCTCCTATACGCTGCTATTGGAATAGTCATAATCATCGCGGCAGCAATAGCAATCTACTTCGTAAGATTTAGGAAACCGAAACAAACACTACAACCAAGAGACACTTCCATATCAGCAGCGTGCATGACGTAGGGAAGACAACTGAATCGAGAAGTCGCCAAAAGCTTTGTGACAAGCTAGGAAGCTAGAACATAACCTTGATAAATCTCGTCAACCCATTAATAAGTGAGAAAGGCTGACCGGGTGGATTGAATGAGAAGAAAGGTATCGTGGATGATTTTTGTTGTTCTGCTTGTCAATTGCATAATCCTGCAAGGCGTAGGAACGGGAACAGCCTCAGCACCGCCTAGACTTTACGTGGACCCCCCTACAATTACAAATCCGGAGTTGGGGCCCGGCAGCACATTCTCTGTCAGCGTGAACATCACAGATGCCGTTGAGGACGTCTACAGCTGGAGCATTCGATTGAACTTCAACCCCTTCGTTGTAAACGTTGCCGACACACCCATGGACATCCTCATGAGGCTCACGGCACTCTCATGGCTCAGTAGCGCATCTGGCCATGCAGCGATTCCATTAATGCCAGTAGTTGAAAACGATCTAGGCTACGTATTCGTTGGTGAGTATCTAGACGCTGACGAACCGAATGGAGCAACCGGCAGCGGAACCCTGATCACCATCAACTTCACTGTCACAGGCGTGAGGGCAACCCTTCTAGATTTGGACCCGACGAAACTCAACTCGGTCATAGCAGGCAACAACGTTCCAATAGATCACGAGGCAGAGAACGGTGTCTTCGACAACCGAGTAGAGAATCAGCCACCAGTTGCCGATTTCTACGCTGAACCACTCCTTGCACTGGTGAATGAAACAATAACCTTCAACGCTTCTGCAAGCCACGACCCAGACGCTTGGATTATCAGCTATAAGTGGGACTTCGACGACGGCACCACTGAAACTTTTTTGAGGGACGTAAACTTGACTGCCATTACATATCACGACTACAAGCATGATGGAACACATAATGTGACGCTGATTGTCACCGACTACGACGGTGCAACCGCCAACGCCACAGAATACATCGCAGTCGGCACGCATGCATATTTATCTCTGATACCAGATATAGGATTTGCGTCCACTACAGTTGTAGGCGCATTTTTCACGGTTAACTCGACAATAGCAATCACATGGGATGGAACACCGATACCTACCGTTCCAAGCCCCCTAGTCAGCGATAGAAACGGCAACTTCACGGCCACAATCAGCGTACCAACCCAAAATGAACCCGGTACCCACACTGTCAGAGCAACCGACGAGGAAGGAAACTGGGCAGAAGCAACTTTCACTGTAGTTAACATGACAGGGCAGCAAGGACCAGCAGGCGAAACAGGACCAGAAGGACCCTCAGGTGAAATAGGACCAGAAGGGCCGGCTGGTGAAA
>CAYFXU010000024.1:1572-21619 GCA_964347145.1 uncultured Candidatus Bathyarchaeia archaeon | reverse complement strand
GCCTTTTTCAGAGGCTACAAAATAATAATCGCCAGCGACGGCGTGGAAGCCTTCACCCAAAAAGATCATCAAGAAGGATTGAAATACCTCAAAGACGTCTACAATGCAGAAATAAAGTCCGTGAACGAAATAGTAGAAGATTTCGAGAAGGGTTAACTTTCACTACTTGAACCATGAAAGCTTGTCTTTATGGAGGATTCCAAGAATAACTATTGGAGAGTTTGTTGCAAAGGATTTTGTAGCGTAACCGTTTCTCATCTGTCCTTAGGAACGACTAATTGAAGCCGATTCTTACAGAAGCTTTGGCATGACAAGGTCAGCTATGTCTAGACTGTTGTCGTAAATTCGATTTACTGAAGAAGCGACGGCAAGAATGTGAGCACCAACTTCCGCAGGCTGGCCACGAGCGATTGTTTCAATTTCATGAAACATCGCCGCAACCCTCTCTCCCTCAGACCGCACAGATTCTGCAATAGAAACATCGCGAGAAAACACGGCGTTTATGGCATTTTCGTGAGATTCATACGCAATTGTGTGAAATCTTAGGAAAAGTTGCGAGATGTTGTCAGGTATCTTTGCGCCTCCCAATTTGATTACCTTTTCACCGATGCAGACAGATTGATCGCCTATCGACTCAACTAAACTTGCTGTTAAACGGTAGTCCAAACAATCAATGGGAAGAATCCCGAGTTTTTCACTCAAACCCGGATTTTGAATCACTGTCCGAAGAACTCGCACCAAAAGAAAATATAAACGGTTAACTTCGTTGTCTCTCGCAACAACGTTTTTTGCCAGATGTACGTCGCCCTCAACCAGGGCAGTCACAGCATCACGATGCATTCCTGAAGCAATAGAATATTCACGCCGAAGGATTTTTTGGGGCGGGAAAGTGGAGGGTTCCAAGAGACATTGCATAATGATCTTGGAGTAGTTCTCCTCAACAATCTCCAGACCAACCAAACGGCCTGACGCCTGTTTGACTCGTTCACGATCGATAGGGCTTATTCTTTCCTTGGCTGCAACTTGAATGATGTCGTAGCCGAGCAAAAATTTCTCAACGATTTCACGATCCAGAAGTGGAGTAGGCTTAATAACCGCCACCTGAGGAGCCCGCTCCACGCCATACTTTGGATTAATAGTGAGCTGCCCATCAGTCGTCTTAGTTACAGAGACAATAGATCCGCGGTCAAGTCCGTTTCGATCAGCCCAATCTTTAGGGAGGGAAACGAAAAAGGATCCGCTACTCGTTCTTTGAATCTTGCGGAGGTCCATAGTATGAATCCCCAACAGAAATATTAACTCATCCAAATAAAAACGTACTATCATAGGCTAGGCAGAGATTATCATAAATGTAGAAAAACATCTCAACAAGTATAGACCAGGCTGGAATGGAGAAAAGACCAACTGGATGCGCGCGCGCAAGGAAAAAACAGAATTACCAGTAGACGAAGAAGAAGGTTATGTTGTTGCCCCAACGAAAGATGACTGGAGGAGGCTGAAGTTGTGAGTGAAGGCGGGAAGCTTCAAAGAGCCGTTTCCTTCACGATAGCAGCTGGCTATCAATTGAACAAAGAAGCCTTTGAGTTTTTAAACACAATTTCCAAAACAGGGGACCCCCTTAGTTTGATGGAACAAACCATCAGAAAAATCGAGGGAATGCCTGACAAACCGCTATTCATAAATCGAAGTTTTCTGGAGGAGATGGCGAAAGAAACCCTCCCTGAAGAAGAGAAGACGTTTCCTGCTGTCTCTCACCCATCTATCCTTGAAGGACGGAAAGTCTTCCCCGCGTATGCAAAAGACGTGGATTCTAACATAAAAGTGATTGACGATCCAACGGATAAAATCTGTTCAACAGGATCCGTTGAGGAATACTTAGAATACTTTCAAGATCGCTTCAAGAGAATAAGGAAAATTCTGAGACGGAGGATAGACGCCAAAAACGCCATGCCCATCTCAGAGACTCTTAAGTTGTCAGCTAACTCAAAAGTTAAAATCATCGGCATGGTCACGGAAAAGAGAGAATCCAAGGAAAGAATCTTTCTGAGATTCGAGGATCTGGAAGCCAGCGTCACAGTACTTGTGCCCCAAAACGTAAGCAAGGAGGTCATGACAAAAGCTAGGTCTCTGTTACTAGACCAAGTTGTTTGCATAAGCGCCAGAAAAGGAAGAAACGACCTACTTATCGCAGAAGACTTCATCTGGCCAGATGTGCCTCAGAAGACCCCCCACAAGGCTCCAATACCAATCTACGCAGCTCTCATATCGGACTTGCACATAGGAAGCAAAATGTTTATGGAGAAAGAATTCAATCGATTCGTGCGATGGTTGAAGGGAAAATTTGGAAATGAAAAAACGAGGAACATAGCTGGCCACGTCAAGTACGTAGTTATCGCCGGCGATCTCGTGGACGGCGTAGGTGTCTATCCAGAACAGATGAAAGAATTGGCTACAAAAGACATTTATGGACAGTACCAAGAAGTAGCGAAACTCGCGGAACAAATTCCAGATTACATAGAACTGATAATAATACCTGGCAATCACGACGCAGCTCGAAAGGCGTTGCCACAACCAGCCATACCTAGAGACTACGCAGAACCCTTGTATGAAGCGAGAGCGATGTACTCGCTAGGAAGCCCTTCCACAGTTAGCCTTCACGAAGTGGAATTGCTTTTGTATCACGGACGTAGCTTGGACGACATCGCTGCTGTGGCTCCAAACGTGAGTTTCCAGACTCCAGACAAAGCCATGAAGCTTCTGTTGCAGAGCAGACATCTAGCGCCCATCTATGGAGAAAGGACCCCTATCGCTGCGGAGAAACGAGACTTCACAGTCATCGAAAGAGTACCAGACATCTTTCACGCTGGTCACGTGCACGTTCTGAAATGTGACACGTACAGAGGGATTCTTATAGTGAACTCGGGTGCTTGGCAGGCACAAACAGAATACCAAAAGAGGATGGGACTTGTTCCCACACCAGGAATTGTGCCAATCGTAGATCTCCAAAAAATGCAAGTTGCAACGATCAATTTCACAGAATCTTGGTGAGTCCACGTGCAACAAGTCTAGCCACCCTTACAGGTTCAGGAACCCTGCAACAGACAGATGTGGCGCGGATCACCATGCTCGCCCAGTCCAGTTCAGCGCCAACAACCTCCACATAAACGGGCGGCTCACTGGGCATCGAAACAACTTCATACACGGAACCGAGTTTCTGAAAGATACTCCACCGAATCCGCCAGTCTTCAAAATGTTCACGAAGAGCATTTTTTACAGCTACGTTGCTCGGTTTCGTTCTCGAAATTACGATGACGGGTAAGTTCAACTCTTCGAAAATAATTGTTGGATCCACCAAATTGAATCCTGCAAAAGAAACCCCAGCCAACATAATAGCGTCAAAAGACAATTGATATAGCATGGAGATCAGTTTCTCTGTGGCGTCTAAACCATCTACGGTGATCATATCCGCTCGAAAATCGTTGACCCATTTTCCTCTAAGTAAAACACAAACGAAAAGAGCTTTCCGAATACCGCAATCTTGTGGCTTCCTAGAGAACCCTCCGTCTTCAACTCCCACTACCCGAAGCTCCCGCCAAACATTTAGGGACATAACCAATCAAACGCCCGAGTCTATCATCATTAATGAATACTTCTCTAATAAGACTGCGACCTATACCCAAACGAATTTTCTTCGTACGCCCATATCGTCCCATGCTTACAACCCGCGCGTTCAACAACCCTACCATATCTAATTCGTTGATCAAGCCACTTACTCGCCTCTGAGTCAACGGAGAAAGACCAAATTGATCGCACAGTTCGCGATAAATCTCGTAAATGTCGCCAGTAATAGCACAACTTACTTTCGCCTTGCCCAACAAGTAAACGCTGCATAAAACCAGCTTTGAGTGCAACGGAAGATTTGTAAGAACCTCAACAATTCGATCATGCTCAACCCTCTTCTCAGCCAGTCGTACGTGATCTTCGGTAACACATGAAGCCCCCTTCCGTTCCGCTAGTTCTCCTGCAACGCGAAGGAGATCTAGGGCGCGTCTAGCGTCACCGTGTTCCGCGGCGGCTAGGGCAGCGCACAAACTCACGGCCCCATCAAGAAGCACTCCCTCGAAAAAGGCTAGTTGAGCACGTTCCCAGAGGATATCCTGAAGTTCAGCTGCGTCATAAGGCCTAAAAACTATCTCCTCTTCGCTTAAGGAACTCAAAACTCTAGGATCCAGAAACTCCTTGAATCGAAGGTCGTTTGATATCCCCACTATCGAGGTTCTACCGTGACGAAGCGTTTCATTTACCCTGGTCAATTCGTAAAGCAAGACATCGCCCCGGACCTTTATCAACGCGTCGATTTCGTCAAGAACAACGACAAAAATATTCCTCCGCAAGTCCAATCCTTCTTTAAACCTATCAAAAACTTCTCCCACAGCCAAGCCCGTGAAGGGAACCTTCACGCCCAAAGCATCACATAAACTTGACAGGACCCTGTATTCCGTGCCGGCCAAGCGACAATTTACATAGCAGACGTCGACAGGAGCCCTCAACTCACTCGCTTTGAGAGAAAGCCTGTTCAGCATATACTTTGTAGCTGCCGTCTTTCCTGTACCAGTCTTACCGTAGATAAAGACGTTGGAGCATCGAGAACTCTTCAAGACAGGCGCAACTATTTCCCCCAAGCAATGAATCTGTCTCTCACGATGCGGAAGCTTTTCGGGAACATAATCGTGCCGTAACACTTCTCTGTCCCTAAAAATATGAGTGTTCTTTAGAAAACGTTCAAAAACATCGTCAAGTACTTCTAGTTCATCCATACAACAATCACCTAAACGTAAGTTCAGAGGCGATGCCTTAGTCTTAATTCCAGCAGATAAAAACTCCCGTACAAAAAACTAGACACATCACACACAAAAACCTAAAGAAAAACGACGCTCTCTAAGCAAAAGCAATATGAAGCTATTTCACCGACGCAGGAGTCTACTTGCACACCCTCACACCCCTAGGTTTCGTCTGGAAATAAGTCTCGCGAAGATGCGAAAAGTTTATTCTTCTGAAAAAATAAGTCTCCGCTTGTTCTAGGATTTCTCTATACTTAACAACTATTGTAAAAGACTTTTGAGTGTACCCTAAAAATTTTTACTGAAGAAGCCTGCGTGAGCGTTGACCACAAGTTCGCCCATACATGCACAGTCCAGTGGAAATAAAGGGGTAGGAGTGTCAGCCTTACGCACGCGCATCACATTACATAGAATATCTTGCAGTCAAAGTGGCAAACACAACCTTTCGACACTCGAGCATTGAACATTTAACTTGGTGTGAAACCTTGTGAAGTTAACTTCTAGATGCCTCCTTTTTCCCTCCCTCACTATGAAATTTGACTCGATAATGTGTTGTTATGGGTTGAGGCACGTCCCCTAGGCTTCTAGTGGAAAACGGAGTTCAATTACCAGCTATTCTTTATTTCAATAAAATAAGGACAAGTGAACTTTGTGAACCTAATAAACTGCAAATTTCCGTTTATTTTCGTTTTGCGTCAATCTATGTGCTATTTTAGCGACACCTTCTTCACCGTAATTTCTATAACTTGTGAAGTCTTAACTTGTAAAGACTCTAGGGGCCGTGGTTGCATAGAATGCCTGCCAGAAAAATGCGGGTAGAGATCTTCAATGGCAGCGGAGACCGCTACACCATAACCTTTGAGGGCCAAGTAACAAGAGAAAAGGCTCTTCGGCTTCTAGACCTCGTTGAACTCTTAGGAGGCGTGCCCACGACAAGTCCTGGATGGAATCGCCCAACGTCCGAGTTATCCAAAATTGACAAAATCTGTTTAATTGTGGAAAAAAATTTTCCACTCGGATGGTTTTCTTCTAAGGATGTTCAGTCCATGTATGAAGAAGAGTTTAAGAAACCCATCAGCCTAAGCACAGTTTCGACCTACCTTTCTCGGATAGCCGATCGCGGGATCCTCACTAAAAACAGTATCTCCAATCGCAGACGCTATAAAATCACGACTGAACTGTCCAAAAATATCAAGTTTCATGAAAGATAATAAATAACAGTGAATTTTAAGGAATGCACGTGCACATTGTATACAAGCTTTACGGTTCTTCAGGAGAGAGCATAATGAGCAAAATAAGCGAAGATTTAGCAGAAATGACAAAGAAACTGAAAGAATACGTCGATAAAGGACGTGAAGTAGGCTATCGGGAGGTCGGGAAAGAGCTGGCAATAACTGTTGAGCCTGATGGATCCAAGATACAGCCTTTGAAAAAGATGAGAGAATGTAACGCACATTTCCTAGCTGTAGACTGCTCAACCAGAACATTGAAAAGAGCCAATAATTGGGGGGTGTACCTCCTTCGCATGGCGTATGCTACCGTTAAGGCTCGTGACGTCAGGTGGGGCTATGGGGAAAGGATACTTTCTGTTGTTGGAGATATGAGAGCACGTTATCGGTTCTTGGAGGATGCAAGAGTTGAACTTGAGAGTGTTACGGCTTTAAACCGTCTTCGCGAAGGAGGTAAAGTCGATTATCTCTTACTAGATGGAGCCAGCCACTTTGGCGGTGAGAGGAAATTTCGCACTTTTCTATACGAAAAATGCGAAGGAGATGAAATAAACCTTCTTGCTATCAGCAAACAGTCTCAGACACTTCACGATGGGAAAGGTCGGGACTTCATGGCAGCGACGTATGGGTTATCTCATCATGCTATATGGGTCTACCACCCTGTAAAAGAGGCAAATGCGCACGAACACCTATACGGAGACATATCCATCGTTAAATTATGTGAAGACAGTCCTCGAATATTTCGTTGCGACATAATGAAATACCTCCTTCGCGAAGGAGGTGAAGTGCCTGAGCTGCTTTCCCCACTAACCTCCATGTGTGAAGATCCAAGATGCCTTGGATATCCAGTTGCCCTTTGGCTTGCTCATGATTTCTCTACTCCTTCTAACTCAAAACTTCTACAATATAAATACCAGATTGAAGAAACGTGGGCTGACGCTGGTTTATTGGATGTGCTTCACATGGAAGAGCTTGTATGTAATTTCCCAGATGAACTTCATGGTGTTAGACATCCGTTTCAGTGGGAGCGGATTGAACATGTCTGAATCAGTAGGGTTCGTTCGTGAAGTGAAAGGAGATAAAGTCTTCTTTTTCCTTGACAAAGGAACTAGCCTTTCTTTCGGTCAGATAGTACGGATAGACTCTGCCAACCGAAGCTTTTATGCAAGAGTTGTGAACGCTGAGAGCAAGTCAACGCTTGAAATCGGCGAGCAACTTCGTGAAGCAGAAGGAAAAGAGGCTTTTGGTCCATACTCTCGTTATAGAAGTGTTGAGGGTATCCTTTTCCTAGAGAGAAGTGCTGACAAGATACACTCTCCCACCTTCAACCCCGATTATAGAGACAAAGTATCCACAGCTAGTGTAGAAGACCGTTCGGCATTGAAGCTTGTAGGTGAGTTAGAGATCGGGTGTTTGCGCTCTGGAGAACAAATGCTTGGTCATGTGGGCATAAATATTGAAGCTATACCTCTGATGATGGGCATGTTTGGAATGACGGGATCAGGAAAGACCAACACGGAACTTATCCTAAATGCTCGTATTATCGATCACAGCCCCAGAACTGTCGGTCTTATTTTTGACTTTGCCGGTCAGTTGCTGACAGGAAAGGGCATAGAACCCCAAAGGGGTCTACGGGATCATCCGCTTTTTCACGTCAAGGTCCGTTATTACTCAGCCAGAGAAGGCAAGTTGTCTATAGGGTTGTACACGCTTCATCCTGGAAGATTGCGGACTATATTCCCTGAAATAGGTAAGCCCCAAATAAGAGTTGCCCGAAGATTGTATGAGAAACTAGGTAGTAGCTGGATAGAGGAATCGCTTGCAGAATACGGGGCAGAAGGATACATAGGAGTTGGCAAGATTATCAACTACAAAGCAAAAAGCGTGATTGACGCCCTGATGAGCAGACTTTCTGACCTTCCACCCAGCCTCTTTCCGCCATCCAACTACAACTTCATAGACGACGTGATCCGAAACGTTAGCAAAGGAGTCACATGTCTTATTGACATATCGGGCTTGAGTTCTGAAGAGCAACAAAACATCACCTGCCTAACTGCATCCAATGTTGCATATTACTACAAGCAGGTGTGGGAAGAGAGTTTTGAGGAGTGGAAGAAACTTCCAACTCTCTTGATAACGCTTGAGGAGGCTCATGAGTTCCTCGATCCCGAATTACGTAAAACCGTATTTTCAGACATTGCTTTAACTTACCGAAAGTACCGTGTCGGGCTGAACGCTGTGACTCCGCGGCCTTCAAGAATAAACCTTAACGTCTTCGCCGAGCTTTGGACCAAAGTCATTATGAAGACAGAATTGCGCCGTGACAGGGACTACCTTACCCAAAACACGCCCTACCTCGAATACAGCGACACCGAGATAAAGATGCTTGATGTTGGAGAAGCGTTGCTAATCTCAGAACCGCAGATCCGGTTCGCTGTTCCGATAAAGGTAATTCACTACCCTGACTACTTGGATGAGCGAGGACGAGCCGAATATGATTTGTCACCCTCAAAACCACTATCAGAGATGGACGAAAGACTGAGGAGAATTCAGCAGGCTGGGGAGTCACTCGTTGCGAAAGGTGAAGGCTAAGCCTTAGCTTCTCTCTTCTTCAGAATTTTCTGCATTTCTTCCTTTAGGCGGTAAGTATAGGGCATTTTATGCGTGTCCCTCTCCAAGTAGCCGTCTTCATAGAGCTTTTTCATTAGACGGGCAGTGTGCTCCCTAGTAAGCTCTATTTTTTCCCTAATCTCGGGCGCCGTCTTCTTACCCTCTTTGGCGATGGTTTCAAGTGCTTTTAATTCGGTTTCGGTTAGCGGAGCCAGCGCTCTTTCCTTTTTGATAGGAATAGCCGCTTCTATTCTCGCTTCAGACACTTGAGCTTTGTGTCTTATTTTTTCAACTTCCCCGATTCTTTGTGTTATCTTATTTTGCGTCGCTTCTATGCCGTCAATTTTCCTGTTTATCTCCTCAATCTGCGCAGACAATTTCTTCTCAATTGCGGGGACATCTTCAACTATGTTGGCAAGGGTCGCTAATCGCCTGTTGTATTCTTCCACCCTCTTCACGGCTTTTTCGTTCTCGGAGGAAATTATCTCTATTCTGTGGGTAACTGAACGGAGGCCAGCCTCTTGTCTTTGAAATTGTCTGTTGATGCTCATGGTGATGTCACCCACGGTGCTCTTTGCTTCTTCATATTCCTCGTGGGCTCTTCTTATTCGCTTATAGTAGAGGGCAGACGCACCCATTGTGACAAGCAATAGTACAGTTACTGCTACTAGAAGAAGATAGGTGTACACTAAGCCTCCTCCCCTACCAGCTTAAAGAGAACGAGAAGCACGTCAAAGTGTACTGAATACGGCGTCTTCATGACTGTGATTCGAGTGTGATCTCTTGTGATCTGCATAATGTGATCACACATCACATTGTCGTACCGTGAACTTAAATCTTATGTTGGACTGGACCCAATAACGGTAATCAATATCGTGACATCACATGTCACATCATCGCCCTAAAGACTGCAGCGCGCAGGGGGACCTGAGCTTGGCTTCGTTTCAACGTCGCCTGTCCTTTCTAAATCCAGCAAAGTGGATCGATGCGAAAGAAGCTTTTTCTTAAAAAAAGAGCTTAAAATCGGGATTAAATTGAAGTAATGATTGTTTGCTTTCGAAGTTGTCACTTTATAATATCGTTAGACTGCCGCGTCCTGTCTGTTGGGCGCGGTTGTGATTTGTGATATCACAGCTTTTCCGACATGGTTCTTGGTTTAGATAATTGTTCTAGACTCATTTTTAATTCTTCACGGAACATACTCATGATCCTGAAATGTTCATCTGTTCCTTCTTTCCCGATACCTCTATGCGCTTCCATATAGGCTTGCAATTTGTTTGCGACTTCCAAGTAGGGATCTAGGCGGGTGTCCTCAAAGACTCCCAGATATCCTAGAAGGAGAATCGTGTAGACAGATTGAATGACGTTCAATCTTGCTTGCCTTAAAGTTCTGTTGAAAGCGCCACGACTTACAGCTGAAAGCCTCAATCTGGCTTTTTCGTCGTATTTTAGTGACTTTCCAGATATATTATCAGCTAAAATATCGATTAAGAGTGTCTCTAGCTGTATTTTAGTCAAAGTACTGTCCTTGACCAGTATTTTCACAATCGGGTCATCCAATGAGTGTATTAACCATTTTTGCGCCTCCTCCTTCAAACGCAATGGTATCACCTCAAAGCAGTGTCTGAGGGATACAATTTTGTATACAGGTATACAAAAGGCTTGCGCTTTCTTTCTCAAAGCGGTATATACTATTGGTTAACTGGATACGTTGAATTGATACAATTGCGCAAATTTCTTGTAAGGTAGACATCAAAGTAAAAAGGAGTCTTTTCTCTTTAAAAACACAGAACGACGAGAAAGCATCATGGCCTTTAATGTTCATCATTCTCTCTTTCTTTCTCACGCAAGCCGCATTGGGGCTACCCGTCTGAGGTGAGAACTCCTGAACTCACGAAGCCAGGCGGTTCCTTGTTGCACGGAGGAAAACCAATCGCAACTTATCCTGTGGGTGGAACTTCTAGTGATATTCCAAGTGTGATGTCATGTTCGAAAGGAATAAATTTCGGGTGGGGTGTGATGTGATTTTTTCTGATCACAGGAAGATCACGTGTGATTATCACAAATATGAAAACTGTGATATGCTTTAGAATGAAGGCTCATTGTTTGAAGAAGTTCCTTAAGTTCTGTCTCCACCTTCTTGTTCTTTCTAGGCTTTTCAAGCAATTGATGCACTGCGTACCCTTTTTTTATGTCCGTCGTCAACGTCATCACTTCCAGGGCTTGCGCGCGAATACTCGGATGCGTTTTCACGGTTCAGTAAACCTGTATGATGTTTTCTGTCGAAGCCTCTTGGAAAATTGGAACTAGTCCATGCGCGCGCACGTTGCGAATTCCGCAAATTTCGTTTATGAAAGTGCTTCACAGTTTTTCAGCTTGGTCCCTTAGGGAGCTGAATAGTTCGGGTCTTAGGTCTCGGAGGGTAGGGACAAAAGCTTCTGCCCGTTCCAAATCTGCGTAATCAATAGTCTCAATGACTAGGTCTTCTTCATCGTACTTGGCTTTTGCAAGGATACTTCCGTCAGAGGCTATTATTCTGCTTCCTCCCCAAAATTGTAATCCATCTTGAAGTCCAACAAGGTTCACGTAAGCTAGAAAAACGGTGTTTTCAAGAGCTCTTGCAGCAGTAAATACTTCAAAGAACCTGCTTCTCACAGCTGGCGAGGCTGATATGCAGATTATGAGTTGTGAGCCTTTCAATCTTAGCAAGCGGGATATTTCCGGGAAGAACATGTCGTAACAAATAAGTAACCCCATTTTCCCGATTTCTGTCTCGAAAACGGGGGTCTCGTATCCTAATCGAAAATAGCGTTTCTCTTCAAAAACGCTGTGGGTTGGCAGGTGCATCTTTCGGTACTTACCGATCAATCCGTCAGGCCCCAACAAGACCGCTGTATTGTAGAGGACGGCGTGTGCCTTATCGCTTTGTTCCAGCATTCCAAAAACCAGGTATATGTTCTCTTTCTTCGTTATCTCTTCCAAGGTATAAATGGATGAACCTGGAATGGGCTCCGCCAGCTCGTACGCAAGGTCTCGGCTTAAGTAGCCTGTTAATGAGAGTTCCGGGAAAATGACGAGGTTTGCGCCTCTTTTCTTCGCCCGGCTAATATTGTTCTTCATAACGTCAATATTGCGTTTCTTGTCTCCAACTTTGCAACTTATTTGTGCGAGGGCCACCTTAGCCTTTTCTGGCATACACTCTCACTCCTAATCTAAATTTGCTGAGGTTTAGAAAAAGTTTAGTATGATTTATGGGGAAGTCTAAAGTCTTTTCCAACGGTTCTGTAACCGAGTTTCGTCGTTAATGGTAGCCGCCGCTTGTGTTCTGTGGTTAGCCATCGTCTTTTGACCTCCTCAACGAGTTTTATGGGTAGCTTTAGTTGCTCGGCGATTTCTTGTGGTTTCATGAAATGCTCCAAACCAAACAAAATCAAATCCAGTGTCTCGTACTTGATGCCCAGCTCTTTTTCTGCTAGCTGATTTGGCCACAGTCTAGGAGATGGGGGTTTCGCCACGATTTCGAGGGGAACACCTATGTGTAGGGCCAGCTGCCTTACTTGAGTCTTGTAAAGGTCCATGATGGGTGAGATATCTGCGGCTCCGTCCCCCCACTTTGTGAAATATCCAGACATGGTCTCAGACTTATCTGATGCACCGCACACTAGTCTGTTAAGTTTGTTGGAATAATAATAAAGGTAGACCATTCTAATTCTCGCCTTTACGTTGCCCTTGCTTAGTTTGTGTGTGTCATCATAGATTGGAAGAGATTGGAAGCACGCTTTCAATGTAGAGGAAATGTCAATCATCTGCAGATTAAAACCGAATTTTTTTGCAAGAAGCTTTGAATGTTGAATATCCGTGTCGTCATAGGTTTCTTCCTCGGGCATTGAGATGCCTAGCACCTTGTCGCCTCCCAAGGAAAGCGAGGCTAGAGCTGCCGTTGTGGAACTGTCAAGTCCACCTGATACCCCTAAAACTACACCTTCCGCTCCACATTCTTCCACATAATCCTTAATGAAACGATTGATTCTAGTTTCAACTGATGGCAAATCTAATTTTAGAGCGTCTCTTGTCAATTTCAATGTCTTCACCTTGCATCTCTACTATTGGATCCTCTTTTTAATATCTCGTATTTTTGTTTCATTTGCAATTTCGTTAAATGCCGCTGTTAGGACAAATATTTAAGTCATCACAATATACTTGGACTCGTATGGAGAAATAGCGAGCTTCAAATGTAATGCTCGGAACAGAGGCCTTGGCATGGGTAGAAGGCGAAGAAAAGTAGTTCGAATTCCCAAGACGAGGTTGCCCAAGGTTTATCTGTGCCCTAAATGTGGAAAAGAGGCAATCAGGGTTGTCATATTGGCAGGTCAAGAACGCGCCATGGTGCGTTGTGGAAGTTGCGGCTTGGCGGACGAGTTGTCCATTAGACCCGCATTTCGAGAAATCGATATATACTGCCAATTCACCGACAAGTTTTACTCAAGAACAACTAGTGCCTAGTGGGATTGTGTATGATTGGCCGAGTGGAAAAATACCTACTAGAGAAGATTGAGGAAGAAGGAGCTGTTCATATCACTCTTGTTGATCCCGAAAGAGTCACTCCGTCGTCTGCTTCGCGCATAGTTCATGAGGCCGAATCTTGCCAAACAGCCGCCATAATGGTCGGTGGGTCAACCATTGTTTCAACTTCCCATTTAGATAAGGTTGTAAAAGCGATAAAGAAGACAGTGAAAGTCCCTGTGATCCTTTTCCCCAACAACGTAACAGGCATTAGCAAGTACGCTGATGCCATATGGTTCATGTCGCTCCTCAATTCCTCAGATTCCTACTTTCTCATAGGCGCCCAAGTCTTGGGTGCACCCGTTATCCAAAAGTTCGGTTTGGAGCCCATTCCTCTTGGTTACATAGTTGTGGGAGAGGGCGGTGCAGTCAGCGTCGTAGGAAGGGCTGTCCCGATTCCATACGATAAACCTGAGCTTGCTGCTGCCCATGCCTTGGCGGCAGAATATTTTGGTATGCGCTTTGTCTACCTAGAGGGAGGATCTGGAGCCAAACAATCGGTGCCCACCGAAATGATAAAAATTGTGAAGAGCGTTATCAGTCTTCCGTTGATTGTAGGCGGTGGTATAGAAACCGGTGAACAAGTGAAAGAAATAGTACAGGCTGGAGCAGATGTCATTGTAACAGGCACCGTTGTGGAAAAGTACAAGGTGAGAGGCAAAATCAGTGAACTAGTTAAGAATATGAGACATTCATGAAAGGATGGGCGAGAGAGCTTCAACACAGTTGCTGTGTCAGATTTCATTTTGTTTTGAACCCGCGTAGAGCTATCTCCTGTTTTTATCTATTCTGTGTTAGAAAGACTCAATATCCGCTTCCGAGGATTTAGAGAAGGAGAAGGGCTTTGGACATCGAGATGAGCAAGGAGTACAAGCAATACACGACTCTTTTAGAAAAAAGCCTCGAGGACGTATACGCTGTTGCAAGGAGGGCGAGAGAGAAGGGGCTAGATCCTGCACTGAGCCCTGAGCCTGAGGTAGCAAAGGATTTGGCCGAACTCGTCGAGGGACTTGTTGGTCCTCCCGGCGTTGCTGAAAGTATACGAGATTTGAGCAAGAAGTTACCTCGAGAAGGTCTTGCCTTCAAAATCGCCGAACAGATTGTTTATGGAAAATTTGGGCACATGGATGCGCGTGAAGCAGCTGAGCAGGCGATAAGAACCGCCCTCGCCATACTTACTGAAGGAATTACTGCGGCTCCTCTGCAGGGTGTAGCACGGGTAGCTATAAAATCCAATCCTGATCGAACAAGATATCTCGCGATATATTTTGCCGGTCCAATCCGTTCTGCGGGCGGTACTGAACAGGCTTTAACCTTGGTAGTCGGAGATTTTGTTCGCCGCCTCCTCGGTTTGGACCGTTATAAACCAAGGGAGGAAGAGGTTAGGCGGTTCTTGGAAGAAGTACGATTATTTGAGCGGGCCATAGCTAGGTTTCAATATCATGTTTCAGACGAGGAATTGAGAAGAGCTGTACAGTTTATTCCAGTGGAAGTCACTGGCACAGAATCCAATCCAATTGAGGTCTCGTCCTTCCGTAACCTACCTCGAATTGAAACAAACCGAGTTCGAGGTGGGGCTCTTCGAGTTGTAAACGACGGGGTCGTAGGGCGCTCTGCAAAAGTTTGGACGATCGTTGAGAAGCTGGGAATCGAAGGATGGGATTGGTTGAGAAGAATAAGAGAAATAGAGGAAAAAAGGACGGCAGGGTTTATGGAAGATGTCATCGCAGGGCGTCCAATCTTCTCATTTCCGTCCAGACCTGGAGGCTTTAGGCTTCGCTATGGTAGAGCTAGAAATACAGGTCTTGCAGCAGTGGGAATCCACCCGGTAACCATGATGGTTCTCCAAAACTTTCTTGCTGCAGGAACGCAACTGCGCATAGAGGGACCTGGAAAGGCAGGAGTTGTTGTCCCTGTGGATTCGATAGAACCCCCCATTGTGCGCTTAAGAAATGGATCCGTTGTCCGGGTTACGCTTCAGAATTTTAAGCAAATTAGAAACATAGTTGACAAGGTGCTGTTTCTTGGAGATATTCTCATAGGGTTTGGCGACTTTTTGTACAATAACAAACCTCTCCTTCCATCTGGTTTTACCGAAGAATGGTGGAATGAAGAGCTTCGTGCCGTCATCAAACAAAATTTTGACAATGATTTAGAAAAGGCTGCTGCAGCCGTCAAGATTTCCACCCCACGTCTTCAAAGTATGATAGACGATCCGTTTAGAAACAAGCCGAGTGCCAATGAAGCAACAGCGATATCTCTGGTGTTCAAAGTGCCTTTTCATCCTTTTTTCACTTATTTTTGGTCGGCCATTTCCCCTGAAGAATTTCAAACTTTAAGGAAATGGCTCTTGAATTCTGAAAGGCAAATTGAAGCCGGAGTTGTCCAAGAAATAACTGGCGAGAAGAACGAAACAATAAAAGGTCTGTTTGAAAGAGTTTGTGTTCCACATGAAGTCGTTGAAGACAAAATCAAGATAGTTAATGATGAGGCGCGCGCGCTTGCTCTTTGCCTCGGACTGGGGGCTCCAAAAGCAAGGATACTTCGTTCAAAAACCGTTTTTGAAATCATGCAGGGACTCACAGGCATCACTATCAGAAGAAAGGCTCCTACCCTTCTTGGTGCTAGGATGGGGCGCCCAGAAAAGGCCAAGAGACGAGAGATGAGGCCACTCGTTCACGTACTATTTCCCGTCGGGCTGGCTGGAGGCTCGCGACGAAACCTTACAAAGGCCTTGAACAAAGCTACGATAGAAGTTGACCTCGTCAAGCGTCGTTGTTCAGGATGCCAAGAGGTAACCTATAGAACAAGATGCCCACAGTGCGACACAGAAACCGTCATAGAGAAATCTTGCCCTCAATGTGGGAGACATCTAAAAGAAAGTTTCTGTCCGATTTGCAGGGTTCCAACGAGAAGCTACGAGAAACAATTGGTTAATCTAAAAGAGTTGATGGCTGAGACCTGTAGAAAGCTGAGTCTCTCTATCCCTGAACTCGTTAAGGGTGTAAAGGGTCTAACGAATGAAACAAAGACAGCAGAAATCCTTGAAAAGGGAATTCTGCGAGCGAAGCATGATCTATCTGTTTACAAGGATGGAACAATACGGTTCGACGTCACAAACGCTCCATTGACGCATCTCAAGGCAACAGAAATCGGCGTGCCTGTTGAAACGCTTCGGCAACTTGGCTATCACTATGATTGCGATGGAAACAGCTTGACCTCCCCCGGTCAGATATGTGAGCTGAAGGTGCAGGATGTGATTATTCCGTTGAAAACAGCAGAGTATTTTGTTCGTGTTGCCAACTTTCTAGACGAGCTTCTTGAAAAGGTATATGAACTCCCTCCATACTATCACGTTAAACGAGTTGATGACCTGGTTGGGCATCTCATCGTGGGCTTGGCACCCCACACCTCCGTGGGCATCCTCGGGAGAATCATAGGCTTTACTCGTCTGAATGTTTGCTATGCTCATCCCCTTTGGCATTCGGCGAAACGTAGAGACTGCGACGGCGACGAAGACACACTAATGCTGGTTTTGGACACAATCTTGAACTTTTCCAAGGCTTATTTACCTGCTCAGATAGGGGGAGTAATGGACGCTCCGTTGTTCGTCATCCCATTAGTGAATCCAGCGGAAGTGCAACGGCAAGCTCATGAAGTCGATGTTGCCGCGACATATCCATGCCTTTTTTACGAAACAACTTGGCAAAATGCCCCGCCACATAAAGTGAGTCGACTCATAAACCTTATTGAACATCGATTAAACACCGTTGCGCAGTTTCAAGGCTTGAAGTATACGATTCCTGTTTCTGATGTCAACATGGGCAATGATGAGAGTGTGTATAAAAAGTTGGGGGGAATGATTGACAAACTACACAGCCAGCTTACGTTAGCTGAAAAGATTGAAGCTGTCGACGCTGAGACGGTTGCTAGGAAAGTTCTGACCACACACTTTGTTCGCGACATAGCCGGCAACCTAAGAGCTTTCACTACCCAAAACTTTCGATGTAAATCATGCAACAAACGGTTTAGAAGACTACCTCTACCCGGCACGTGCCCAGCCTGTGGAGGCGTCTTGATCCTAACAGTGTATCGAGGAGGGATTGAAAAATACTTAGAAGCGGCGCACGAACTCGTTCAAAGGTATGGTCTCTCTGACTACTACACTCAAAGACTTTCCCTGGTTGAAGAAGAAATAAGATCCCTCTTCGAAGGTAAGAAACCTAGACAAATAAGCCTAGCAGACTTCGCCTAGCAGACTAGAAACCTTTTTTGTGTCAAAGAGGAATCTATTTTGAGGAACCATGTTTAAGATAGCCACTCATCCCAAGGCTTTCTTAACTCTAAAAAGGAACGTTCAACCGGGCTTAATAGCTAGAACGCGGATGATCCTGGTTCTTGAAAAGGAAGGGTCTGGAGCAAAGAAACTTGCCCGAGAAACTGGTTTGAGCTATGGTTCGGTTCTTCATCATCTTCATCTTCTCGAGGCTGAAAACATTCTCATCCATAAGGGCAAGATACCCTACGTTTGGGAGTTAACTGGTGCTGGACAGCAGAGACTGACGGATGTGAACAGCAGAAAATGAAGCGCTAGGCAACTGTGAGGCTTCTAGTTCTCTTTTTCACTCTTTTCGCAGTGCGACTCTAAGGATTAATACCAACAGGCTTCTGACAACAAGTGACAGCCCCACAACCACAATGAACCAACCAAGAAAAACAAACCACCCAACATCTCCAGCTGCCAGCATGTTCGAAGCGAAACCCACACCCAACCAAAACACCATGCCCGAAAGCGTCCCGGCCATCCTATCCACGGAGTCCCTAAACAAGAACCTCAGAACCAAAATGGCGATCTGAAATATACCAAAGACAAAACAAAACCGGGCTAGGGCCGTATAAACTACTGGATGGCTGTCTTCCGGAGCAGGCAAGAAAATATTTGGAAAAATCTCCTCTTCGAGCTTGAAGTCTTTGAAGAAGTCAACAACTTCTTGGAAAAGGTTTGGCGTAACTACCCAAAGGACACCAATAAGAAAGAGGAAAAATCCGAAGGAAGCGAGGCCGAGTATGTCTCCTTTCCTTCGTCGCCTTTCACGCCGGGTCATCAAAAGCCCTCGACTGCAAAACTGAAAGTTATGTCTTTCTGTTCTTCTAAAATATTTTCCGGTCGTCGCGTGCGCTGTATCCTTAACTTTCACGGGTTTGGATTGGTTCCTAACGAAAACATAATTACCAAAGGAATCGGTTACATATTGAAACATCGTCAGGCGAGATGACACGGTGAAAGTCCTTTTCGTGGAACCTCCGAAGGATTACTGGTTTGTTATGGGAGAGTATCTCCCGCCTCCATACGGTATTCTTCAACTTGCGGCTTTCCTTGAAAGCAAACGCAAGGATGTGGAGATTGAGGTGTTGGATTGCAATGCCGAGCGTTTGGATTGGAAAGGATTGGAGAGGCGAATTGAATCCTTTGACCCCGATATTGTGGCCTCGAGCGCCCTTGCCACCTGCAATACCTACGTTGTCGTCCGAACATTGGAAACGGCGAAAAAAGTGAAGCCAGACGTTCTAACCGTTGCCGGGGGGCAACACTTTACGGCTATGGCTCATGAGAGTTTGGAAACGTACCCCGAGATTGATGTAATTGTGCGCGGGGAGGGCGAGCAAACCCTCGTGGAACTGGTGCAAGCGTCAGTTGGAAATAAGTCGTTTGCGAGAACAAACGGTATCTCCTTCAGGCACAACGAACAAATCCTACACAATCGATCACGATCTTTGATCAAGAATCTGGATGACCTGCCATTTCCTGGATATCATTTTGTCGAGGATGTCATTCAGGAATACCATTTCACTGCGATGGCCGGGCCGAGAACAAGGTACGCCTTGATCGAAGGGTCCAGAGGCTGCCCACACCGCTGTACCTTCTGTACCCAATGGAGGCACTGGGGAGGAAAATGTAGAGTGAAGTCGCCTAAACGGATCGCGGACGAATTTAAGTTTTGCTACGAAAATTACGGAAGCAGATTTCTATGGCTCACTGACGACAATTTCGGTCTGGGCAAAAGGGCAAGCGACCTAACCGATGAGCTTATCCGACAAGGATTTGCAGATGATTTGATGTGGTTTATGCAGGTTAGATGCGATGATGTTGTCAAGCATCGAAACCTTTTGCCTAAGGTAAGAAAATCCGGCCTCCGTTGGTTTCTCTTGGGAGTAGAAAGCCATAGCTCATCCACTCTTGAGACTTTTAACAAAGAAACGAGTCCACAAGAGGCTAGGGAGGCTGTGAAACTGTTGAAAAAGAATGACATTTTTGCGCAGGGAATGTTCATTATAGGAGAACGCAAGGATTCGGCTGAGTCCATGGCGGGGTTGAGGGAATTTGTAAATGATTTAGACCCTGACCTGGCGATTTTTGCGATTCTCACACCGTTTCCGGGAACTGAGATTTTTGATGAGGGAACGCGGAATGGATGGATCGAAGATTTGAATTGGGCGAATTATGATATGGTTCACGCCATCATGCCTACTGAGACGCTGTCGAGAGAAGAGGTGCAGGAAGAACTCTACAATTGCTATCGAAGCTTTTTCGGCTCTTGGAGTAGAAGATTCCGGGGGCTTTTCTCAAGGAAGGAGATAAAGAGAAGAGTATACTGGTATATGGCTGCTCAAGGTATTGTGAACCAGTTCAAAACGTTGTTTTGAGTAGCGATTGGTCATGTCCGAGAAAATATCTCGCACTTCAGACATAACATATCTAGTCTTTGTATCATTTCTCGGATTGTTTCTTGCGGGAATGCTCAC
>CAYFXU010000024.1:0-1472 GCA_964347145.1 uncultured Candidatus Bathyarchaeia archaeon | reverse complement strand
TTTCGAATAGGCGACAAGACGTTTTGCGCCGCGTGCACTGGTTTGCTCTTGGGAGGACTTTCGGCTCTTGCAGGAACGCTTCTGTACTTCTTTGGTAACTGGCATGTTGAACCAAGCGGTTCCTTGACAGTTTGGGTGGGAGTTTTGGGTGTCGGTTTTGGTTTGTTCCAGTTCAAATTTAGGAGCTTTGTCCGCTTTCTTTTGAACATTTTTTTCGTTTTCGGAACCTTCTTCATCTTGATCGGAGTCGATAAACTGGTTCATAACGCTATAGTAGATCTGTTTTTGGTTGCCGTAACTCTCCTTTGGCTTTTAACCCGGATATCGCTTTCGCAGTGGGATCACGAAAGAATTTGTTGCGTTTGCAAAGTCGCTACGTGTCAATTTGCGGATGAGAAAGAAGAAGGTGAGCTGGTATCCTTGCGCGTGTGATTCGCTTTTCGCCAATGAACATCCGCAAAAATAGGAGCCATAATGCGCGCGCGCGCACTAAAACTAACATTATGCTCTAAGAAATAGCGCGCGCAGTGCATGCAACAGATTTTACAAAAAAATAGGGAGAGGAGAAGGCTCCTTTTGAATCTCCTTTAATGGTATGTTTATCCTTCAGGGGATAGTATTATGCCCACCATATCTATTTCTATTGGATATGTAAACAACATGCGAGCGCATTTTGAATTATCCTACGGACACCTTCAAAAAAGTGTTTGAAGAGCTGAATAACGCTTCTCTGGTCTCCTCTGGATTCAAGTTTCAATGCTATCTCCGTTGTGTGATGTGCGCGCGCGAGTATCCGCAACCACTTAGAGGATTATTCAACTCTCGACCTACCTTGAGAGGGGAGCCAAAGATGTTGAAATTAAGGTGTTGAGCGGTATCCCGTAGCAAGTGGATTGGAAAGGGATGGAAAGAAGGGTTCAATCGTTCGATCCTGACCTTTTGGCTGCAAGCGTGTTTGCCGCTTTCAATACCTATTTGGTTGCTAGAACACTTGATGCACGCGCTATTTTAAATCCCGATATTGTTCTGTAGGATTTTCGAAAAGAAATCGACGCGCGCGAAAAAGGGAGAGGGTATACTAGTATCTACGGCTGTAGCCGTACAAAGCGCCGGCGACGATCAGTATGCCAAAGATGATTACTATGAACGGCCAGAAGTATCTCTCCAGGTTTATTCCGGCGAGCCAAGAGGCTCCCGCAATGATGATTATAATGCCAATGATCAGACCCACGATTGCGCCGCCATGAGGGAGTCCAAAACATTCTTCTTCTGCTCGCCTACGTTCGCGTCTCCAAACTGGACGGGTTGCCAGACTTGCTCCGCACTTGACACAAACCGCCGCATCTTCTTCATTCTTGGTACCGCATTTGGTGCAATAAACCATGAGTCATTCCCACCACTCGCGTTCTTTCTCGCTTCTGACGCGTCTGCTAACAGAAGCGCCACACTTGGAGCAAAATCTTGCGTCCTCT
>CAYFXU010000023.1:0-22501 GCA_964347145.1 uncultured Candidatus Bathyarchaeia archaeon | reverse complement strand
CTCTGTAACCTGGCTTATTATGCAGACCCAAATAGTCCTGTACTATCCAGCCCATACACAGCTGCCCATTCAAGTGATCGCTAAAGTAGCTCATACACAGTGCATCTATGTCCTTTGCCGTTAAGTCAGGCACGTTCTTAAGCAAATCTTGATAAGCTGTGGCTACGCCTTCTTCTGCATTCTCCCCGTGCCAAAGATCAGGGCGAAATACGCCTCCATCGCAAATGGCGACTCTTTCGTCTCTACCCATAATTCACACGCCCTAGAATTCTTTTTTAAACGTCGCTCATCAATATAAGTCTAACCAGAGACAGAACCCAAAATATCTGATGCGCAAAGAACTGGTTCTCACCGGGAAATGGACGCGCGTGGCAAATGATGACTTTGAATGGTTCTGGAAGATGCGAAGAGGGGTGAAAAGCGAAGCCCGCAGTCATAGCAGACTTTCTCACCAAACAAATATCTTTAAGTGTAATCACTCTAAACACAAAATCGGATGAAACCCAAATGAAGGAAGCAATTATCCTGGCTGGAGGAGAAGGATGGAGACTTAAACCCGCCACATGGGTCCCAAAACCCCTCCTGAAAGTGAGCGGAGAAACCCTGATAGATCACCAAATAGGTTGGCTCCGAAACTATGATTTCGAAAACATTGTCGTGGCATCTAACAGAACTGACCTCACAAAGCAATCTGTCAATTATTCCATCGAAAAAGACGCCCTGGGAACGGGAGGCGCCACCAAGAAAGCCTTCAGCCAAATCAAGGGAAACATAGCCTACGTCATGAACATAGATGACATCGTATTCTACGATCCCAACGAGCTCTTCGACTACGCGGGCAAGGGAGCAGGAGTACTCCTAGCAAAACCAACCCTGCCCTTTGGCCGAGTGACCCTCCAGAACGGAATAAACATCATCAGATTTCAGCAGAGGTCAACCCTAGAATTCTATGTCAGTGCAGGTCACCACGTATTCAAAAAGGCAGTGGTGGAAAAATTCTTTCCAGAAAAGGGCGACTTTGAATTCACAGCTATGCAAAGACTAGCAGACAAAAAAATGCTTCAAGGATACACCTATCATGGAATGTGGTTCACCCTCAACACCATGAAAGATCTCCTTCAAATTAGAACATTCTTCAAATCCTAAGGCAATTCTTCGGAATAACTCCACAAATACCGAAAATACTTTTTCCAGAAACCCTAAGAATAATACTATTTCAGAAGTGGAGCTATACTGATGAAACAGGGCTCTTCATCACGCGCGTGCGCGGCACCTATCCGAATAAGAAGCCGATGGCCAAACCTATTATTAGCCCCACACTCAGCGGCAACATGCCTAGCAGGAGCACGACATAGTGAGCCGATACCGGACCATATCGAGATATTATGTCTTTCAACCCTTCAAGACTCAGACTGAAGAAGCCAAAGTAGATGACCGCGGCGATTATGAGTCCAACGATCAAAGCTCTCTTCAAGAATTTTTTGATGAGAAAGCCCACGATCACACCTAGGATTAATGGAATGGCCATCACCACAAGTGGTGGTAGACCAGCTATGGTCCCTTCGCCTATAAACCTTAAGAATTCCTCTAGGAGGCCCATTCTCCAAATCACCGCGCCCGCATTTGGTTAACCAGAAACGCCCAAAAATGTCTTATGAACTTTTGCTTCGAATTCAAGATTCACGTGCGTACGCTAAACATATCTGGCAACAATGACTAGTAGACCTGTCAAGATGGCTATGACTGCACCTATCGCGCCCCCCACCAAATATGCCACAACTCCAAAGATCAGCAGGAATATTCCCCCAGTATTTGCCTTCTTGCCTCCAGCCTTCGTCATTCGGGCGGCACCCAAGATCAGGAACCCCAGAATGCCGAGCACGCCGGCGCCTACCAAGCCCGTGAGGCCTTTAATTGGCTTTTCCAAGACTTGTGGTATGTAACCAAGAAAGCTGAAGAGGGCAAATAATATGCATACGATCCCTCCGATTAGCCCAAGGATCCAAGCCGCCTCATAAAGCGATCTTTTTACCATTTTGATCCCATGATTTGGATTATTGCCGTAGACACCCTTTCTGCTTTATGAATTTCAAATTCTGATTCGTTGTCAATATTGGCGTGGGCATTTTCAAATCAGCAATTTCCAGTGGTTCCTACATCGGAATAAGGATTTGACTTGAGATTCTGGAGTATTCTGTGCGCGCGCAATGAAGTTGGAATGATTTCTGATGCACGCCCTTGCGTCGCACAAGCGCAAGACTTATAACATTCAGCAGAACGTAACCTTTCTTTTGATCTTAAAAGGGGAAGGTACAATTGGTGTCGTATGAAGAAATCGCTAGATACGCCTTCTTGGTCTTCGCTGTGGTAGCGATCGTAGCCGGGGTGGCCGTTGGTTACATGGCCTATGATGCGCGCCCATTCGGATGGAATGATCCAGACGTGGCGGACATCCACGGCTATGTCACGTTGGTTATGCTGATTCTTGGAATCATAATCGGGTTAATAAGCATAACCGCGGAGGAAGTCACACCGTTTCTTATAGCTGCAATCGCTCTCATTGTGACTGGAGTGGGAGCCGACGTATGGGGTCCCTTCCAACAAGTCGAAGCCCTCGAATTGCTATACTACCTAGGAACTACAATACTGCGCTACTTCGTAGCGTTCGCGGCTCCGGCAGCGGTCATAATATCAATGAAGTCAATTTGGGCCATAACAAGAGAGAAATAGAAACAAAACCTTCTTCTCCTTTTTTTTGGGCTAAGAACCACCCATGCGTCTTCTGAGCCTATCAAGCCTTCAAAGAATCAATGAATTTGCGATAAGATGCTGGAAAACCCGGAAAAGAAGCGCCCGGCGAACGATGGCGCGCACAATAGGTTGCTAGTTATGGAGTGTGCTGTGTGTTGGGAACAAGGTTTTTATGCAATTACCAAACATACGTGGATGTTCTTAGAGAAGAGATTACTATCATAGGGAAGGGTCCGCGCTCAGGAAAATGCGGTCAAAATCAAATCCCCAAATAATGTTGATGGTGTTGTTCTTGGCTGTGGTATCACTGATAGGTGGTTCTATTGAAGTTTGGGTTCTGCGCACACGCGGACAACAGGATGGGACCGACGTAGCCGTTACTAATGTCATAGCATACCCGACTTCGGTAGTTCAAGGCGAACCTGTGCATATAGATGTGATGGTTGAAAACCAAGCTTGGCATAATCACGACCTTGGTGAGACTTTTGATGTCACTCTTCGCGCTAGGGGAATTGGCACAGGCCAATTGATTCCAATTGGAACCCAGACTGTTTACGACTTTTTGCCCCTTAGCATCGAGATTCTGAGCTTCACTTGGGACACGACAGCAGTCCTTTTCGACACCTACCAAATCATAGCAGAAGCAATCCTCCCTGAAGACGAGGATCCCGAAGACAACACACTTGCCGACGGCGCAGTCTTGATCACGTTTCTCAGTGACATACGAGGTCCTGCTGCGCCGGATCACCCGCCCGACGGGCAAGTTGACTTGTGGGACTTAGGTTTCGTTGGCTTGGCCTATGGAGAAACCATTGCAGATCCAGAGTGGGACATCTATAAGATCGCTGATATTAGAGGACCAGAAGAGCCGGGTCACCCGCCCGACGGGCAAGTTGACTTGTGGGACCTCAGCTACTTCGGGTTGCAGTATGGGCAATCCATCTATGGTTAATAACATGTGCCCATGCATATCGAAAATTTTAAGAACAGAGTGAATGCATAACTAAGATTCGAGGGAAGGGAGTATTTCAAAGATCATTCAAATTTCTTTGAATTATCCCATAAGTTTCCCTTCGGAGCGCCGAGTGTGGGGCGTAATGAAACAAATACCCAAACCGCACAATAGCGGTGAAAGGAGAGTGATGTAATGAAGAAAATACTAGCCTGTTGCTTATTAGTGGCTGTATTGTTGACTATTGCTTTGCCAGCGGCGGCGGATGATGGCCGAGGTCGCGGGTACATCTTTATTGTGAGGGATAATTACGGTGTTCCTCATGTATTTTCAAATACAAAAGAAGGATTAGGTTTTGGATGCGGCTATGCGATGGCTCAGGACAGGCTTTGGCAAGCAGACTTGTACAGAAGACAAGCCTTCGGCAGCCTCGCCGAATTTGGCCTTGCGAGTATAAACTCCGATTACAGGACTAGAACTACGGGGTACAGCAAGGAAGAATTAGCAGAAACATTTGAGAAGTGGGTACCTATTAACCGGCATGCGCGCCTTAAGGAAATGTTTGAAGCCTACTTAGACGGTTTAAATCTATACATTTCAGAAGCCTTGGATGCCTATTCTCAGGGCGATCCGTCCCTTATGCCTGTTGAATACCTTCCAGGAGTAATCACGCCGGATGGTCTTCCGCTCGAACCCTTCACCATTGAAGACAGCGTGGCTATTACAGTAATGATGGCTTGGAGATTTGGTGGCGGTGGCGGAGGCGAACTCGGCAATGCTGCGCGCCTTCAGGCTCTACAGGCAATGTACGGAGACGAAGTTGGATGGGAGATCTTCAATGATCTTTATCCACAGGTTGATCCTGGGGCCCCAGTGACGATACCTAGTGAGAGCCCGGCTCTTGAAGGCGTAGGCATTGGAGGTAGCCCTGCGCTCCCAAGCACTGTTGGTGATGTCTACAGAGAATACGAGGAAGCTGAGATGAGTCAAATGCGGTTGTTTGAATCGCTGGGATTGCCCACGGAATTCGGAAGCAACGCTTGGATGGTCAGCCCATGGAAATCCGAAAGTAAAGATCCCCTTCAAGTGGGAGGTCCCCAGATGGGCCACTCAATTCCGCAGATAGTTCTTGAGGTGGGCCTGCATGGCGCGGGAATCAACGCTGTTGGTATGATGATGCCACAGGCTCCATCCATTCTGATTGGTGTGAGCGAACATGGCGCTTGGACGTCAACCAGCGGCGCTTCAGACCTCATTGACACTTACGTTGAAGTTCTAAACCCTCTAAACCAATATCAATACTGGTACAACGGTGAATGGGTTGACATGGAAAAAAGAACCGAGAGAATCTACGGGTATAAGAAGCAATACTATGAAGATAGGGATATTTATCGAACAATACACGGCCCAATCGTTGGTTGGGACTTAGGCAACAATCTCGCATACTCCATGAAATTGCCCTACTACAAGAATGAACTTGCAGCTGAAGAAGGTTGGTCCCTCTTTCAAGAGGCGAGAAACATCGAAGAGATGGAAGAGGCGGTCAAAACAATAGAACCGTCGCACAACTTCTATTGGATAGACAGGCGCGGAAACGTCGGCTACTGGCACGCTGGTACCTTCCCCATAAAGCCGACGACAGGGAAGGATGGAAGACTGATCGACGACAGGTTCCCATTGTGGGGAACCGGAGAAGAAGAGTGGGTAGGTGTCACAGGCTTTGAGGAAATGCCAAAGCTAATCAACCCCGAGCAAGGCTTTCTCGCCAACTGGAACAACAAACCAATAGCCGATTGGCCATACCGAGAGTCTGACTGGGGCGAGGTTCACGGCGTCTCATGGATACAAGCCCAACTGGCGGCTGGCGACGAGTTCTCCTTTGAAGACATGAATAGAATCAACCGTGACACCGGATACAACCATGCGGCTGGAATGTACTTCCTCGACTATCTCACAGAGGCGGCTAAGACGGACCCAAGCATTCCCGCAGAAGTCATAGATGCCCTTGAAGCATGGGATCACCTCTACAACGACTTTTTAGATCCGAAATATCCTGATGCCGATGCTACGTACGACGATCCAGGGCTCACAATCTTCAACAGTTGGTTCGGAAAGATCGACGACGAGATATTCGACGATGACCTTCCACCTGGCGTAGGAGCAGGCTCCAGCACTTTACTCCACGTCTTCGACGGTCCAGACTCGAAGCTGCCTCTAAACTACGACTACCTCAACGGAGAAGACAGAGACGAAGTGATCGTCCGGGTACTCAAGGAAGCCCTTACCGAATTAGAGGCATATTACGGGTCCTCAGACGTATCGAAGTGGCTTACTCCAGTTCGGACAGTAACATTCAGCCGGTTGGGAGCATTACCAGCACCAACCATGCACGCCATGAACCGCGGCACCTACAACCACATCGCAGAAATGCCAAGGGCAAGGGACACTCCGCCCCATGCAGTGGACATAATCCCACCTGGACAGAGCGGTTTCATGAACTTCTTGGGACAGTACAACCATGCATACGACCAGCTACCGCTATACCAGACTTGGACATACAAACCTATGCTCTACGGGTATGGCCCGATCATGGCTGTCGCCGAGTCAACAACAATCCTCGAATACCCATAGCAAGGTTGTTAAGGGGCGTTGTCCCCCCTTTTTTGTGTGCTTAGTCACCCTTTTCTTTAGTAGGCTAAAATTCGGATACTGTGCGCACGTGCTACATCAAATATTCAAAGATTACTGATATCGCTGGCAGATTCCCATAGATATTGAAAATACTCTCTGGCAACCTTCATTAAGCCCATATGATTAGACCAGATGACCAGCGTAGGCTTGTCTTCTCCGAGAAAAAGTAATGCTTCCTTGCCATCCACAATAGCACCTCCGCCAAACAAACTTTCCCGAACTCTAACCTCTCCAACTTCAGCCATCCTATCAGCATCCCAATCTCTGGTAATCATAACATTGACATTAACCCCACTGTCCCTCAACTGGCTCAGCATGGAAACCACAGCATCTACATAATTCTTGGCGAACGCCGGGGCAGCAACCATCAATTCTTTCCTTGCGCTGCCTAACATTTCCCTTAGCTTTGCTAAAACGCTATATTCGCCGCGCAAGATCCAAATGTCAGGTTTCTCCAGCAGTTCTCTGCGTTCATATAAAGGCTGAAGCTCCCCCAAAATAGCACTCTTCCAACCACTCACCATCTCTTCCAGTCGTAGTCTAGCGGCTTCCAAAGCCTCAGAGGGAGACTTCGGAAAATAACGACTTGGTCTACCTCTCTCAGCCTCAATCCACCCTTTCCGTTCAAGGGAGTTCAATGTTTCGTAAACCTTGGAGTAAGGGATGTTTCCATGTTCACTAACCTCGCTCGCTGTCATGACACCCCGTTCGAGCAAGATCAAATATGCCCTTGTCTCGTAATCGGTTAGTCCAACCTCGTGCAAGACCTTCCTTGCTTCTTCGCTGACAGGGGTGGACAACCTTTCTCACCTTATGAAACGTTTGGAAACATTCTTATAGTTATGTAACTAGCCTAAAAATACTACACCTCCCAGTGGTGTCAAAATGCAGGTTATCAAAGAGACGAGAACCATATGCCCAGAATGTTTCAAAGTCCTGGACGCAACCATCTTCGAAAAGGACAACAAGGTTTACATTGAGAAGGAGTGCCCAGAACACGGACATTTCAAGGATGTCTACTGGTCAGATTATGAACAATACCAGCGAGCCGAACGGTTTAGATGCGACGGTGATGGACTGCGAAATCCCCGCACAACAACTAAACTGAACTGTCCCCTCGACTGCGGCATTTGTCCCCAACACAAGTCTCACACTGCCCTCGCCATAATCGACGTAACAAACCGATGCAACCTTAGGTGTCCGGTCTGTTTCGCCAACGCCGCCACAGCAGGGTACGTCTATGAACCCTCAAAAGAACAGATCGTAGAGATGCTTGAAAACTTCAGACGCAACGATCCTGTGCCCCCGCCCGCACTGCAATTTTCAGGAGGAGAGCCTACAATTCGCCAAGATCTTTTCGAACTCATACGAGCGGCAAAAGAACTGGGATTTCATCACATCGAAGTCAACACGAATGGTCTCCGTCTATCCCAAAGCGTAGATTATTGCCGTAGTCTGAAGGAAGCTGGAATTAGCACGCTGTATTTACAGTTTGACGGGTTGACCTCTGACGTCTACAAGTTCACAAGGGGAACCGACCTTCTCGACTTAAAAATGAAGGCTATTGAAAACTGCCGTGAAGCAGGACTGGAAAGCTTAGTCTTAGTGGTTACCTTGGTCAAGGGGGTCAACGATCATCAACTGGGGGACATTATTCGATTTGCGATTCAAAACTTCGATTTGGTTCGATGCGTAAACGTTCAACCAGTATCTCTCTGCGGTAGACTTCCTGAACACGAGAGAGCCAAAATGCGCATAACGATCCCCGACTTCATGAGGCTTTGCGAGGAACAAACAGGCGGAAAAATAAGGGTCTCCGACTTCTATCCGGTGCCTACGGTTGTTCCCATTTCGCGAGCAGTCGGTGCACTACGAAACAAACGTTACGTAGAGTTCACTGCCCATCCTCACTGTGGTATGGCAACCTACGTCTTTGTTGAAGACGGAGAAATGACTCCAATAACTCGGTATGGCAACGTTGAGAAATTCATGAGAGGCATGGGAAAAGTTCATGAAGAAGCTGTTGAGGGCCATGGGCGAAGAGCGAAATTGCGTTTGATGGGGTCACTGCGTCACATCAAGTTTGGTTTGTTGAGAAAGTATCTTTTGCCCATTTTGAGAACAGGCTCCTACTCTTCCTTGGGCAAACTTCACAGAAAGATGCTGCTAATTTCATCTATGCATTTCATGGACCCATACAACTTCGACTTGGAAAGAGTTCAAAGATGCTGCATACATTACGCCGTGCCCGACGGCAGAATTGTCCCGTTCTGCACCATGAACTCTATTCATAGAGCGAAAGTAGAGGAGCAGCTAGGAGTCCCGGTGGAAGAGTGGCGGAGGAGACATGAGGTAGAAATAGGCGCGGTTGCATAGCGGAGGAAAGTCTATAAGGAGCAATCCTTTTCAGAAATCTGGAGAGAAGAACATGGGCGGCGGAAAGAAGAGGCTCACCCTCAAGCAGATGGCAAGAGTACAATCGAGAAAGGATCAGCAGCGAAAAGAACGCAAATCGGGAAGGTCAACCACAGAAAAGAAAAGCCTTGGATTAACTCTGCCAGATCTCAATAGCAAGAAGGTCATCGGTGAACTTAGAAAAATGAAGGCTCTCACGCCCTACAACGTGGCTTCACGTTTCGATCTGCGCCTGAGCGTGGCAAGGGATTTCCTTGAAGAGCTGGAGCGGCGGAGAATGGTAGAATACGTTTCTGGAAGCAAGAACCTGAAGATATATAAACCCTTGAACTGAAAAACACTTTCGCTTTCTCATTTTTGGTACCTGAGAGTTGATCAATGATCGGACAGAGGGCAATGAAGTTTCCAAAAAGAGTCTACACGGTTGAGGAGGTAAAGAAGGCTAAGGCACTCATTGAAAATGGCTACAAACATCGTTTAAGAGTAGTAGGAAGCCCCGATTTCAACTCCAAGGTTAGAGAGGCTTTGAAACTGATTAAGACGGCCAAACACTACGATTTTCTACGAACATACATCAGACAAATCCGTGAAATTGGCGGGCTAAGCCAGCTTCGCGAAGCCGAAGTAGCCATATGGGCGAGCAAATACGCGATTGCCGACCCTATTGAAGCTGCGGGTTTCATTATTCAGAAGGCACAACAAATGAAAGACTTCATTGAAGGAAGACTCTACTACGACAAAGGAGAAGCCGGAGCGGTCAAAAAGCGCATTGAATTCTTGGAGAAGCTAAGAAAAATAAGTAAAGATCAAGTCGTTAAGAAAAAATGTGAAGAGAATCTCAAGAGATGGGCTGAAGTCACGTTCCCGTAGTCGTTGTAAGCGGCTAAAACAAAGATGTGACGGTTCTCAAAAAAATCCTTCAAGCTGAATTCAAAACGAAAACTCCCATTCACACCAAACATTTTTGGGGTGTTTCATTGGTGGACAAACCCTACAGACTACTTTGATGTCGGGGTTGAATTCCCTGGCAAAGCTTTTCAAATAATCGTACCTGACCTGTTTGCATGGAAATTCCTCTAGCCCCCTTCTGATTCTTGTTTTCTGCGTTCTGCAGTCGGTTACTCGTAAGACTCCTCTGGTCTTCGCGACTTCAATCCTTTTGTTTCTTTGATCTAGCATCCAACTGGTGTTCCTCAAGAGGTGCATAAAAGAAGTGATGTTCCTTTCTTCTGCGCCCAACATTTCTTGAAGATTTCTTGCTTCAATTCTACCCATTAATTTCCAACATTCGACATCGATTCTTGTGGCGGCGTCGGTGCCAAATTCTTTCTCAATTCCCAAGAAATACAGTCCATCCACTCTCCATAGGTTTCTGATGTGAAAAAAGAAAAGATCAAGCAGTTTTTCTTTCGGCAAATTTCTTAGCATCTCGCGATCTTGTTCCATTTCTTGGCTCATCTAGTTCACTTCGAAGGTATCTTTGTTTAATGGCCATTATATGTAAATGCTACGCTCATTTTCGCCGTGCGCACGCGCGTTATTTTCAAGGCTTCCGAGAACGTAGATTCAAATCATCCAAGCATGTAGGGCAGGATTTCGAGTCATCAACTGTCTTCTGGAAACAACATTACATTTTTTCAACCATGATTTTTGTTCCACTTTTCACACGTTCAAAGGATTCTAGATTTCCAGTCACTTGGCCTACAATGTTGACTGAGCTGTATGGTTGTGACTCACCGTAGAAAACGCAGAGCGCATTTCCCATTGGCCAATAGGCTATGGCTCCTTTTTCAACTGTCGGTTGAGCCTTTTCCTTTCCCATCTTCACAGGTATTTCAAAGTAGACTTCTTCTTTCCAGAGGGCTGCCCGTCCCTCTACTGGAAGCCTTTTGAATATGGCGTCTACCGTTCTTGGGGCAAGATGGCGAATGAGTTCGCCTTCTACTTCGCCAATTCCTTCGATCGTGAATTTGATTGGTATGCGGGACACGCTCATTTCAAACACCTCTTAGTCTAAATACTATCTTTTTGGGAACCACTGTCTAAGTATGTCTTCAAGGCTTGGCTCACCAATCTCCTGCAGGTCATACCTAGCTCTTACCGCTGGTTTGTTGAGGCGCAATAAGTGCTTCAGGTCGATCGGTGTTCCTGTGACAACTACGTCGCATGGTGTTGCGTTGATTGTCTCTTCGAGTTCTCCAATCTGTTCCTTACCATAACCCATGGCTGGAAGAACTGTTCCCAAATGCGCGTATTCTTTAAAGACCTTCTTTATCGAACCCACGGCGTGGGGGCGTGGATCAACTATTTCACTTGCTCCTAACCTTTCTGCCGCAATAGTGCCAGCGCCGTATGCCATGTTCCCATGAGTCAAAGTTGGACCGTCTTCCACCACTAAAACTCTTTTTCCCTTAACAAGATTTGGATTGTCAACAGTTATCGGTGAAGCTGCCTCCACAACGGTTGCGTTTGGGTTTGCTTTTTTTATGTTCTTTCGAACGGTCTCAATGTTAGTAGGATCCGCCGTGTCCATTTTGTTGATGACCAGCACGTCAGCCATTCTCAGGTTGGTCTCTCCGGGATGATAGGCTAGTTCGTGGCCAGCCCTGTGGGGATCAACTACTACAATGTGTAGATTGGGCGAGAGAAAGGGTAGGTCGTTGTTGCCTCCGTCCCACAGGATTATGTCTGCTTCCTTTTCTGCTTCTCTCAGAATCCTTTCGTAATCTACTCCGGCGTAAACAATGACTCCGTTGCTGATGTGAAGTTCGTACTCTTCTCGCTCTTCAATTGTACACTCGTATTTTTCCAGATCTTCGTAGGAGGCAAATCTTTGGCACGCTTGTTTACGCAAATCTCCGTAAGGCATTGGATGCCGCACAACAACTACATCAAACCCCATTTTCCTCAGAATTTCACTAACCCTTCTTGAGGTTTGGCTTTTTCCAGATCCTGTTCTCACGGCGCAGATAGAAACTGCGGGAACCTTGACCTTGAGCATTGTGGTTGATGGCCCCATGAGTCTGAAGTCGGCGCCGTCGGCCAAAACTGTGGACGCTCTATGCATGACGTATTCGTGGGAAACGTCGCTGTAGGCGAAAATCACTTGGTCCACGTGGTGTTTCTTAATTAGTTCTGGCAACTTTTCTTCGGAGAATATTTGTATGCCCTTTGGATAGTTGGAACCGGCCAATTCGGGCGGATATTCCCGTTTCTCAATGCCAGGAATTTGGGCAGCCGTGAAAGCCACAACTTCGTATTCATCGTTGTTCCTGAAGTAGACGTTGAAATTGTGGAAATCTCTTCCAGCCGCCCCCATTATGATAACTTTAGTCTTTCTTTTCAAAGCTAATCGCCTCGGAATAACCTAATTCTTGGGACCAACCGCTTATTGTTTTCGGCACTCAAATACTAATCTAAAGGTTGCTTTTGTATCGAAATCAAGGCCTTCATGGCTGCAGCGGACGCATGCGTTATGGTCTCAGCTATATTCATTGGCTGTTGCACGGTCCCGGCCAGAAATATTCCTTCAATGGGCGTTTCTGTTGTAGCAAGTTTCGGATGCTTAACCGTGAAAAAACCGTCTTCGTCCAGGGGAATCTTTAGTCTATGTTGAAGATTTACAGAGGGTTCAAGTTCGACTTCTAGAACGACAAGGTCTGCTGTGATGGAGAGGAGTTTTGAGGTGGCAAAATCGTAGATTTCCATGGTGAGCGCCTTGTCTGGGCGCTCTCGGGTCTGGGATGGTTGGCCGTGAACCAAATTGACCCCTGACTCTCGAACGTCTCGGTAGAATTCTTCAGCCTTCTTGCCGACTGCTCTCATGTCAGTGTAGCAGATTGAGGCTTCCGCGGCGTCTCCATACTGTGCCTTCAACAGATAAGCATGTTTTAGAGCGGCTAAACATCCAATTCTGCAACAATAGGCGTTGTTTTCCTCTTCCCTCGAGCCTACACACAAAACATAGGCCACACTCTTGGGCTTCGCTCCGTCACTAACCCTTAGGATCTTTCCTTTGGTCGGCCCATTGGGACTGCACAATCTCTCGTATTCCATCCCAGTTATCACGTTTCGGTAATTGCCATACCTGTATTGGCCAGCTTTTTCTGCGTCGTATTCTTTGAATCCTGTTGAAACGATGATCACATCCACTTCAAGTTCAGTCTCTTTGTCCTTTTGCTCGTAGACAACCGCGTTTTCTGGACAGGCATCTCTGCAGGCGTGACATGAGGCATCTTTGAAGTAGAGGCAAGTTTCCCTATCGATCAAGTATTTGGCTGGAACCGGGTATGGAGAGGGAAGATAAATGGCTTTCCTTGTCCCGAGGTTCATTTCATACTCCTTGGGGACGTCGACTGGACAAACTTTTTCACATGCACCGCAGGCTGTGCATTTTTCTTCGTTCACGTACCTGGCCCTATTCAGCACTCTAGCGCTGAAGTTTCCTTTGGAACCTTCAACTGCTTTGATTTCGCAGTAGGTAAGAATCTTGACTTTTGGATGTTGAGTGCCGTTTTGAATTATGGGTTTCATTAGTTCTTCAGCGTCTTCCATCGTTGGGGAAATCTTGTAGAGAAGTGGCGTATGGCCTCCCAAGCGAGGTTTACGCTCGACCAAACAAACTGGTACTCCCATACTAGCCAGATCAAGGGATGCTCGAAGTCCGGCTATTCCTCCGCCGATTATCAGTGCGGAATGCTTCTCAACCATCACTATCCAACCAGCACCGCATCCTAAGATTAGGTCTAGAATCACCTCTATCCTTATAATTGTACCCACAAAGACTTCAGAATAAAGAAAATGATCAATTCCCAGCAAGCTTTTTAAACCCCGACAAATCTCTGTCAGTTTCTTGGGATGGTGCAACATCTATTTGGAATTTTGATCGAGGTAACAAGCATGGTTGACAACGCAAGCATCACGGATTTGATGACGACAAAGGAGCCGGATTCTAGGCTTCGTTCTAAGGTGCTTGAGAAAATCGGCGATCACAAGCCCTACGTTTGTTTTCAATGTAACCGATGTACAAGCGGCTGTCCCTCAATGAAGATGCTGGAACTTAAGCCCCATGAAATCGTGAGCCTAATCAAGCTTGGATTTGTTGAGGAAGTAGTCGACTCGGATATAATATGGACCTGCGCCCAGTGTCTAACATGCAAGGAAAGGTGTCCCCAAGAAGTTGCACCGGTAGACCTGATTCTTGCTTTGAGAAACCTAGCCGTGGAAATGGAGGCTAAAGTTCCTGAGGCCTATATGAGAAACGTGTCAACGATCCTCGAAACTGGATACATTCTGAAAACGCAGCCAAAAATAACGCGCAAACTGGAAAAACTGGACCGCGAAAAGTTGGGGCTGCCGAAGATTCCCAAGCCCAGCGAGAAATTCAAGGCTGGTTTCATGAAGGCATTACAAACGCTTTAGAGGTTGTATTAATGAGGATGGCTGTTTACTGGGGTTGCATCATTCCCCACGTAGAATACGCCTACGAAATGTCTGTCCGAGAAATTTTGCCCAAACTTGGAGTGGAGCTTGTTGATCTGGAAAACGTTTCTTGCTGCGGGTTCCCCCTAAGAAGCGTAAACGCTTATGCTTTCCTCCACCTTTCCGCGAGAAACTTGGCTGTGGCAGAGAAGACAGGCCTAACAAATCTGCTAGTTATGTGCAACGGCTGCCACCTAACTCTTTCAGAAGCAATGCATTTTTTGAATCATGACGAGAAGCTTCGGCAAAAAATAAATCTCTTACTCAGAGAAGAGAAACTAGAATACAAAGGTTCAATTCGAATCTGGCATCTCATAGACTTACTACATGACATGGTCAAAGAGGAAACCCTACGAAAGTCGGTGAGGAAGAAGTTTGGAGGCTTGAAACTAGCTTCCCATCAAGGTTGCCACACCATTAGACCGAGTAGGCTTGGAAGGGTTGACGATCCCGAAAATCCTAGAAAAATGGATAATCTGATTGAATTGCTGGGGGCAACCAGCGTAGACTACCCGGAGAAACTTGACTGCTGCGGAGCAACGCTCTTGTGGTCGCGCCGAGACGCAGCCCTCACCTTCACTGGACTAAAGATAATGGCTCTTCAGGAACATGGCATTGACGGCCTTGTCGTTTCGTGTCCAGCATGCCACCTCATGTTTGACGCAAGGCAGAAGGCTGCAGGGGCTACGGTGGGAAGCAAACTGAACCTTCCAGTCTTGTACTACAGTCAACTTTTGGGAAAGGCCATGGGAATAGAGGAAGAAAAACTGGGGCTGCATCTGAACAGAAGTCCAGTGGACAAACTTGAGGAAATAAGCTAGGGCAGCACCAGTGCGCGCGCGATGAGAAGGAAGGTTAATTACTTTGACTCAGGTAGCGTCCTTCTAATCCGATCTGTTGCATAGGCTGCCATGAGCATTTTCAATAGGTCTCCGGCTATAAACGGTGCGACACCGATCATAATTGCTTTTTCGAAGCCGATGTTCATCCAGTTCATCAATTGGAGGATACCTGAAGCGTATATGATCGATGTGCCGACTATCATGCAAGCCAGCAGCCATGGAAGGCTGCGATTCTTCTTTGCTTTGCTCATTTTTCCTATGACAAATGCCCCTGAAATGAAACCAATTAGGTAGCCGCCCGTTGGTCCAATCAAGACTGAAGGACCCGTTTTTCCACCGGCAAAAATAGGCAAGCCGCAAATGCCAATGAGAACATAAATCAGTTGGCTCAAAGCACCTAAACCGCCGCCCAGGAGGGCTCCAGCCATATAAGTAAACATGGTTTGAAGGGTAATTGGCACTGGGCTGAATGGTAATGGAACGCTAATGAAAGACCCTACTGTGGTCAAAGCCGAAAACAATGAAACACTGAGCATATCTCGCGCCTCAAGCCTATTCATGTCGATATCCTTCTTTTGGAGTGAGTCTCTTTTGTGCACCTATGCATATCTCGAAGAGTATTTTTAGGTTACGCCAAAAAATTCTTTTGCATAAATGCATAATGGCGGAATGTAAGCCATACTTCCTTTGGCCCCTCGTGAAAGGACCAAAAACCCATTATTTAAGGGACCTGCATGATGAGCGAAGAAAATCTGATTTCGCCAAAGAGAATAAAGAATGAGTTGCATACCGATTTTGTCGGACAGGAAATCCACCATTTCAAAGAGATAACATCAACAAATGACATAGCCAAGGAACTGGCTATCAACGGAGCCAAAGAAGGAACGATAGTGATAGCTGAAACTCAGACTCGTGGAAGGGGAAGGATGACCAGGAAATGGGTTTCGCCAGAAGGCGGAATATGGTTTTCGATAATTCTGCGACCGAGAGTAGAGCCCAAAGAAACTATTGAGCTGAACCTCAGGGTGGCTACAGTTGCGGCCAAAGTAATCAACAGCCTGTTCAAGTTAAGAGCGGATGTGAAATGGCCAAACGACATCACAATCAACGGAAAGAAGGTGTGCGGCATATTAACAGAGATGGATACAAGGGGCGACAAGGTAGATTTTGTCGTCATCGGCATCGGAATAAACGCTAACATAGATTTGAACTCTTTTCCCAAACGTCTAAGGAACTCCCTGACTTCGTTAAGAAAAGAACTAAAAAAAGATGTTGATAGAGAAAGACTCTTGACTGCTTTACTCGAGGAGTTCGAACAATACTACAAAAGTACGTACATAAAAAATGGCGGCTCGGCAAAATGTGAGAAAGAGTAAATCAAAAATAGCATCTTGACATACGTGCACGTTTATACCGTATGACCGAGAAAGCTTATATGACCTGTGAAAAAATGCCAATTAGGTGATGTAGCAATGGAATTTGAGCTCAATGAGGAAGAGAGGGATATAAAAAGTGCAGTAAGAGAATTCGCAGAGAACGAGATAAGGCCAAAAGGTCGAGATTTTGATAAATCAGGTGAATTCCCACGAGAAATATTGGAGAAAGCAGCGAAGCTTGGTTACATTGGCGTTTGGATCCCTGAGGAGTACGGCGGCCAGGGGCTTAGTGCTGTTGAGAACGTGATAATAGCAGAGGAACTTTGCAGAGCAGATAGTGGAATAGGATACTGCATACAGCTTACCGCTATCGGATGTCCAATGGTGATAAATGACGGAACTGAGGAACAAAAAGAAAAATACTTGCCTGGAATACCAACGGGAGAAGCAATAAGTTCATTGGCTGTCACAGAGCCTGATGCTGGAAGTGACGTGGCAGCAATAAAAACAACAGCTGTTCAAAGTGGAGACTCGTACATGTTGAACGGCAATAAGATGTGGGCAACCAACTCGAGCATCGCAGATTGGGTGCTCGTGTTGGCAAAGACCAACCCAGCAGCGGCTCCCGCGTATCGAGGCATAAGCGCTTTCGTTGTTGAAACAGATACTGAAGGTTACGATGCGATTCCAATAGAGAAAATGGGTAGACATTGTCAAGATTCTTGTGACGTATCTCTGTCAGACGTACGTGTGCCAAAGGAGAATATGGTGGGTGAGTTGAATCGAGGGTTCTATCAACTTATGGGAACTTTTACCGAGACGAGAACGAATACATCAGCAATACATGTGGGAATTGCGCAAGGAGCATTTGACAGGGCATTGGACTACGTCAGGGAAAGGGAAGCTTTTGGGCAAAAAGTATCTCAGTTTCAGGCAATTCAGCACAGACTCGTGAATATGGGAATAAAAATAGAGACTGCCAGATATTTTGTGTATCGGGCAGCAAGACAAATAGATAGAGGCCTATCTCCAACCAAATACTCTTCCATAGCGAAATTAGTGGCGGCTGAAACGGCAGTACAAGTGTGCTTGGAAGCAATGCAGATTTTTGGGGGGCATGGATATGCCAAAGACTACGATGTGGAGAGATTCCTCAGAGATGCTTGTGCAGGCCCCATGGTGGAAGGCACAACCGAGATACAGAAGAACATAATTGCACGAGTGTTACTCGGGGAACTGCCGGAATATAGAAAGCAAAAAGGGTAGAAAGAGAATGGGCGCGTCATTTCTTAGGCAAGATATACATTTAGCTCTACAATGAAATACTCGAAAGCAAATGGAGGAGTTTGATGCCGTTAGAGGAACAAACAGTCGAAGAGAAGGTACGGAAACTTGAAGAGCTGAGGGAAAAATCGAAACTGGGCGGTGGAAAAAGACGGATTGAGGATCAGCATAGAAAAGGCAAATTGACAGCGCGTGAGAGGCTTGAGAGACTTTTGGATCGCGACAGCTTCGTTGAGTTGGATCCGTTCGTTCTTCATCGTTGCACGGAGTTCGGCGTCGGTGAGAAAAAGAGTCTCGGCGACGGTGTAGTCACGGGGTATGGAACTATCGATGGAAGGCTGGTGTATGTCTTCGCTCAGGATTTCACTTTCTTGGGTGGATCACTTGGGGATATGCATGGTAAGAAAATCTGTAAGGTAATGGATATGGCGATGAAAGTGGGAGCGCCGATCATTGGATTAAATGATTCAGGGGGAGCGAGAATCCAAGAGGGGGTCGACTCTCTCGCCAGTTACGGCGACGTTTTCTACAGGAATGTGGTGGCGTCCGGAGTTGTCCCTCAGATATCCGTCATAATGGGTCCATGCGCGGGTGGAGCAGTGTATTCTCCGGCTCTAGCTGACTTCATCTTTATGGTCGAAAAAACCAGCTCTATGTTCATAACAGGTCCAAGGGTTATTAAGGAAGTGACTCGCGAAGAAGTCAGTCCTGCACGTCTCGGTGGACCTGAAGCTCACAGCAAACTGAGTGGAGTTGCTCATTTTGTGGCTACGAATGATGAAGAATGTCTACAGATGGTTCGAAAGCTTCTAAGTTATCTTCCATTAAGCAACCAGGAAGATCCGCCTATTGATGATACGGGTGATCCTCCAGATAGAATGGACAAGGATCTCATGGACGTGGTTCCTGCCAATCCTAGAAAAGTGTATGATATCCATGATATAATTAACCGAGTGGTAGACAAGGGAACTTTTTTCGAGATTCAAAGAGAATTTGCCAAAAACGCTATAATAGGCTTGGCGCGGTTAAACGGCAGAAGTATTGGAGTTGTCGCTAACCAACCTAGGGCCTATGCCGGCTGTTTGGACGTCAATTCCTCAGATAAAATAAGCAGATTCATCAGATTTTGTGACGCATTTAACATACCTTTGGTCACATTTCAGGACATCCCGGGCTATCTGCCTGGCGTGAAACAAGAGCATGGAGGAATCATAAGGCATGGAGCAAAAGTCATATATGCATACTCGGAGGCGACAGTTCCAAAAATCACGGTGCTCATGCGCAAGTCCTATGGCGGAGCATATGTGGCAATGGGCAGCAAACACTTGGGAACAGATCTGGTATTCGCGTTACCAACAGCGGAAATAGCGGTCATGGGACCGGAAGGTGCCGTGGGAATCCTATTTCGAAGCAAGCTAAACGAAGAAGCCAAAGCGAAGGAAGATCTGGTTACAGATTATAGAGCGAAATTTGCCAATCCTTACGTTGCGGCCTCACGCGGATATGTCGACGACGTCATTAAACCTTCTGAGATGAGACCGCGGTTGATAAGTGCGCTAGAAATGCTGCTCACCAAGAGGAAAGATCAATTTCTCCTGCAACGAAAACATGGTAACATTCCGGTGTGACTTCGCTCATTGCCCCCTTTTGCACATGCAACTACTCAATAGACTGGGTTTGAAATAGTTCTCTCTTCACAATTTTCTACAAGAGGTTGGGCTTCCAGAGACACACACATGCGCAAATAAATATATATCCTGACCGAGTAGCCATGGTCTGTAAAGTGAGTGTGAAGGAAGTCAGAACCATGGAAGAGATTAAGGCTCCAATACCCGGTAAAATACTCGCAATCAAGTGTAAAGTCAACGATCTTGTCAAATCTGGTCAAGTGCTTCTAATCTTGGAGGCAATGAAAATGGAAAATGAAATATGTTCTGATTCGCGTGGAGTTGTCAAAGAAATAAAGGTCAAAGAGGGAGACTTCGTGCAGTCTGGTGTTACGTTAGTTGTAATCGGTGAAGAGAAGAGTAAGAACTGAGAGGGCGGAGTTTCGTTGGTTGAAATGGAAGACATTCTTTCAGAATACAGAGAAAAAAGAAAAAAGATATTGATGATGGGTGGTTCTGAGGCCGTTGAAAAACAACACAAGATAGGAAAAATGTCGGCTCGTGAACGAATCCAATATTTCTTCGACTCCGAAACGTTTACAGAAATAGGAACCTTTGTGCGGCATAGAACAAGCGCCTTTGGCATGGATAAGAGAGAGATTCCTGCCGAGGGCGTAGTTGTGGGCTATGGCAAAGTCGCTGGCAGAAAGGTCATGGTGGCTGCGGAGGATTATACTTCTATGGCTGGAACGTTTGGTGAGTATCACGGAAAGAAGTTCTCGGAAGCTATTGATTTTGCAATGAAGGTAGGTGTTCCTTTCGTGGGAATGAACGATTCGGCGGGAGCAAGACTGCACGAGGGGATGGACACCCTCCAAGCGTATGCGTGGCTTTTTAGGTCTCAGATAATAGCCTCAGGCGTGATCCCTCAGATCGCACTGTTGATGGGGCCCTGTCTTGGAGGCCAAGCTTACCACCCTATTATGCAGGACTTCGTGTTCCAAACGAGGAAAACAGGATTCATGGGAATAGCTGGGCCTGCTTTTGTGAAGACGCAGACAGGAGAGGAGATCACTCTAGAGGACTTATGTGGTGTCGAGGCGCATGCGATAAAATCCGGGCAGACAGACGTTGTTGCCGACAGTGACGAAGAATGTATGGACAAAGCGAAGGAACTCCTGACCTTTCTGCCTTCAAATAACAGGGAAAAACCTCCACACTTGGACACTGACGATGACGCTGAAAGAAAAAACAAGGAGCTTGAATCTGTGGTTCCCACGGATCCAGGTAAGCCCTTTGACATGCATGAGTTAATTAATGGAATCGTGGACAACGGCTACTTCTTCGAAATAAAGAAGGATCATGCTCGTAATGCGATAATAGGTTTTGCGAGGATGGGAGGAAGACCGTGTGGAGTCGTAGCAAGTCAGCCATTGTATAAGGCCGGTGGTCTGGACTGTGATGCAGCCGACAAAATTGCCCGGTTTGTAAGGTTCTGTGACCTATTCAACATTCCACTCGTCAACATTCATGACACGCCTGGATACTGGATAGGGTCGGACCAGGAATGGAAGGGAATCTTGAGACATGGAGCAAAGATGCTATTCGCATACATCGAAGCAACGGTTCCGAAAGTAACAGTGATAGTAAGAAAATCATTTGCAGGAGCCTACCTTGGCATGTGCTGCAAAGATACAGGGGCAGACTTGCTTTTTGCATGGCCCAACAGCAGAATCACTATTGTAGGACCAGAGACAGCTGCAAGTGTTATTTTTGCAAGGGAGATAAGGTCAGCTCCAAACCCGGAAAAGGTGCGAAAAAGACGAATAGAAGAATATGACAAATTGTACTGTAACCCCTATAGAGGAGCAGAGCGAGGATACATTGACGATATAATTGAACCCAGCGATACAAGGAAGTACGTAAATCGTGCACTCGACATTCTTGAAAACAAGGTTGAAGTGAGACCTAAAAAGAAATACCAAAACATAAACTTGTGAGCTGCCTTTGACGAATTGTGCGAACTCATTCGAAGAGTCATCATCGCAAGAGAATTACATGGGAAGAAGTATATTCCCTATGAACCGGATATTAAGTGAAATAGAGCAGAGAAGCTCTAGTTGGTCTTCAGCAATTTCTTCAGCGCAACCGACAACGCTGGAACTATTTCGTAGAGGTCTCCAATGACTATGTAGTCAGTGACATCGAATATGGGCGCTTCCGGATCTTTGTTTATGGCAACTATAACTTTAGACTCCCGTATTCCAGCGACGTGCTGAATCACCCCTGAGATGCCGCAACCAACGTAAAGGGCTGGCTGAACCTTATGGCCAGAAAGCCCCACCCATTCCGTGAACCATTTTCTATCCTCGCAAAGCGGCCTCGTATACGCAACCTGCCCGCCGACGGTTTCCGCCAGTTCCTCAAGGAGCTTGAAGTCCTCCTTCTTCTCGACGCCCCGCCCTCCAGCAACAACTATCTTGGCTTCCTCTATCTTCACCTTGGCGGCTTCGATCTCTTTGATCCCAACGACTTCGGTTCTTGTGTTTTCAATTTCGACGTCAACCTTGACGATTTCGCCGTTCCTGTCCTCATACTCCAGCTTTTCGAAGACTCTGGGAGGAACGGTTGCGATTTGTGGTTTGACACGTGAGAAATGGGTGGCCACGGCGTTCCCTCCGTAAACCATCCGTCCCATTAACAATCTTCCGTCTTCTTCTATGCTCAAGTGGATGCAGTCGGGGACACAGCCGGTTTCCAGTCTAGTCGCCACCCTCGAGGCTACTTCCTTTCCTCTCTTTGTTGAACCGATCAGAAGTATGTCAGGCTCATATTCTTTGGCCAAACTGGTCAACGCGCTGACATAGGGGGCTGCTTGCAGTTTTTCAAATAGAGAATTGTCAATGACGTAGACTTTGTCTGCTCCAAATCCAATCAGTTCGTTGGCCTGATTCTCAATTTTCTGTCCCAAAAGGACAGCAACCAACTTTGTCTGCAATTTGTCGGCCAATTCTTTTCCTTTTCCAAGTAACTCAAGCGCCAAGTTCCTATTTTCTGAAAAAACCCAAACGCCCTTGGGTTCACTCATTATTCTTCACCTTC
>CAYFXU010000022.1:0-23076 GCA_964347145.1 uncultured Candidatus Bathyarchaeia archaeon | reverse complement strand
AACACCAGATGAGAGACGCACACACGCGCATCTTTTTTCGTTCGCGCGCGCGCGTCGCAAGAAACCTCAATGAAGCATGTGAGTTAGTTGAGGCCGGTTTCGATTACGTCACGGAGATAGATGGAGCGCAAGTCTTCAGAAAACGCAAATGAAAGGTGACACAAATATACGATAAATTTAACGAAAAGGTTTTTAGTTGCGTCTCCCAACACAACAAACAAAACTAGTTTCCACATGTGAGGTGATAAGTTTGTCTGTATTTGCGGCACCTGGAGCTTATGATCGTGCCATAACCGTGTTTTCTCCCGATGGACGCCTCTTCCAGGTTGAATACGCCCTCGAAACCGTGAACCGTGGGGCAACAATATTGGGAATAGCTTGTTCAGATGGAATTGTCTTGGGAGCGGAAGAAAAAATTGAAACGAAACTTCAGGATGAAAATTTTACTTGGAAGCTATATGAGGTTGATGACCATCTAGGGGCAGCGGTCGTTGGCTTGGGATCTGACGCTCGTATACTTATTGACCAAGCTAGGATTTACTCCCAAAGCAATCGACTAATGTATGACGAAGCCATCGACGTCGAAATCATTACAAAACGCGTTGGAGACATAAAACAACTCTATACGCAACACGCAGGAGTGAGACCGTTCGGAGTCTCAATTATTTTTGGTGGAGTCGACAAAACTGGAAACAGAATATTTGCAACTGACCCAAGTGGCTCCTACAGAGGTTACAGGGCCGTAGCAGTCGGCATCGGCCGCGAGACTGTAGAAGCCATTTTGAAGGAGGAACATCGCGAGGACATGAGCCTTGATGAAACAGTCAAACTTGCCGTCAAATGCCTTATCAAGGCTCTTGAGGCAAGAGGAGAGCCTAAGAGAATCAAGATAGGCGTGATTCCGTCCGAGACTAAAAGACTTAGAATGCTCACCGAGAAGGAAATTGAGACCTACCAGAGAGGGCTTGAGGGCAGTGGAACTTAATGAGCGAACGCTACACCGTTGCGCGCATGACCCATGATGGAGAGCACTACGAAATTCTCGTCAAGCCCCAACTCGCCTTTTCCTACAGGCTCGGAAAAACCGTATCTGTTTCCGAACTCTTAATCACCGACACAATCTTCACCGATGCTGGAAAAGGGTTGAAGGCGTCAGAAGACAAGCTGCAGGAAATCTTCGGAACAACGGATTCCATCAAAATAGCCACTGTCATCCTCAAGAAAGGAACGTTACAGTTGACTACAGAGCAGCGGAAACAGCTCGTAGAAGACAAGCGAAGACAGATCGTCTCCTTCATATCCCGTCAATGCGTTGACCCGAAAACAAATCTTCCACACCCTCCTACGCGTGTAGAACAGGCGATGAAGCAAATTCACTTCTCAATAGACCCCTTCAGAGAAGTCGAAGAGCAGGCAAGAGAGATAATAAAACTTTTACGTCCGATTCTACCCCTTAAAATAGAACAAGTTTCCGTGTCTGTGCGCATACCACCCGAATACGCAAGCAAGGTTTACGGAACCGTCAAAGGTTTCGGTGTGATAAGACGAGAGCAGTGGCAAGCCGACGGATCGTGGTCCGCAACAGTCGAAATGCCAGCTGGGCTCTACGGTTCCTTCCTGGAAAAGTTGGGAAAAATAACTCGAGGCAATCTTGAAACAAAAATGGTTAAATAGTCTTTCATGTTCGAGGCGATGAATATGCCCCTTTTCTATGAGAGTAGACAGCTTGTAACTCCTGGTGACCTCCTTGCTGAAGACAATTATACAGCAGGGGACAACACATACAAGGACGATGACAAAATCTATGCTAGCCGAGTTGGGCTTGTTGATTTCGAGGCTCGCAGAGTTCACGTCGTTGCCCTTAAGGCATTTTATGTTCCTTACGTCGGAGACACCGTCATTGGAAAAGTCGTTGAAGTTACCACAGGCGGCTGGATTGTAGACATCAATGCTCCCTATTTTGCGATGCTTCGAGCATCTGACGTTCTCGACCGTCCTTTCAAACCAGAAACAAGCGATTTGCCGTCTATCTTCGATGTGGGAGATCTAGTCATAACTAAGATAGTTGCTTGTGACCGGACCCGCGATCCTTTGTTGACTGTCCGTGAACCCGGCCTCGGAAAGATAATGCGAGGGCAACTCGTTGAAATCACGCCTACAAAGATCCCGCGGGCCATTGGGAGGAAGGGTTCGATGGTAAGCATGATAAAAAGGGAAACGGGATGCCAAATCACCATTGGTCAAAATGGGTTGATTCTTATCAGCGGTAAGACTCCGGAAGACGAACGACTTGCAGTTATGGCTCTTCATAGAATCGAAGAAGAATCTCATACAAGCGGATTGACAGACAGGGTAACTGAAATGCTCAGAAAGGAAAAGGAAGGTGTTGAACATACCTAAGAGAAAAGCAGAAAGAAAGAGATCGAAAATGCCTAAGAAAAAGCCTGAGAAACTAGTTGACGAAAATGACGTCAGGCTAGATGGAAGAAAACTAAACGAGTTGAGGCCTGTGAAAATCGAAGTTGGTGTTCTCGGGAACGCCGACGGTTCTGCGTACTTGGAACAAGGAAAGAACAAGATCCTCGCCGCGGTTTATGGGCCAAAGGAGGTGCATCCGAGGCATCTAGCCCTGCCAGATCGCGCTGTGCTTCGCTGTCGTTACCACATGGCGCCTTTTTCAGTTGATGAAAGAAAGTCACCGGCCCCATCAAGAAGGGAATTGGAACTCTCAAAGGTGATTCGAGAAGCTCTGGAACCTTCAATCTTTGTTGAATACTACCCACGAACATCCATTGACATTTTCATCGAAGTCTTGCAAGCAGACGGCGGAACGAGGTGCGCAGGCATCACCACCGCTTCCCTCGCGTTAGCTGATGCTGGAATTCCGATGCGAGATTTGGTTGCCGCATGCGCCGCTGGAAAAGCGGATGGACATTTGGTGCTTGATCTTATGGATGTGGAAGACAAGATGGGCGAGGCGGACGTGCCCTTAGCTTTGATGCATAACCTAAATGCTATAACCCTGCTTCAGATGGACGGAAGTTTGACGATTGAAGAGTTCGAGAAAGCCATTAACCTCGCCCTCGATGGCTGCAAACAACTATACTCGCTTCAAAAAGAGGCTTTGAAATCAAAGTATGTTGCTGTTAAGGAGGCTGTGGAAGAATGACACCTCAACCGATAGTTGTACGTGTCAAGCAAAAACGAATCGCTGAACTCGTTTCCAGTGGAAAGAGACTGGACGGACGAGGATTGACCGACTACCGTGAAATTCGAGTGGAAACAGGGGTCATTGAACGCGCTGAGGGCTCTGCTCGGGTGCGTATGGGCAAAACCGAAGTGATGGTTGGAATAAAAATCGAGAGCGGGCAGCCTTTTCCAGACGTCCCGAACGAAGGTGTCCTCACCGTCAACGCTGAACTCGTGCCGTTGGCATCCCCCATCTTTGAACCCGGACCACCCAATGAGAACGCGATAGAACTTGCGAGAGTGGTTGACAGAGGCATACGAGAGTCAAAGGCTATTGAACTAGAAGAGTTATGTGTCGAACCTGGAAAGAAGGTTTTCATTGTTTTCATAGATGTTTACGTTCTCAACCACGATGGAAATCTCATAGACGCCTCGGCCATAGCTGCCTTAGCTGCCTTGCTCAACACTAAGATGTTCAACTATGAAATAGAGGGAGGAGAAATCAAGATTAAACCTGGTTACACTCCTCTTCCGATCAGAAACTACCCGATAGCTATCACTTTCGCCAAGATAAACGGTAATCTCATAGTTGACCCTTGGCTTGAGGAAGAACAAGTCATGGACGCCAGACTCACTATGACTATGGATAAAGACGGAAAGATTTGTGCCATCCAAAAAGGCGGTTATGGTTACTTTACCACACAGCAAATCTTGGAAGCAGCCAAGATAGCTCAAGAAAAAACTGAAGAGTTACGGAAAATTGTGGTGAAAGGCTGATGGGCCGCAGGAGAAAAACAAAGAAGGTTGGTATGACAAGAGGACTAGGGGCTCGTTACGGCGCTACAGTGAGGAAAAGGTATGTCAAGGTACTTTCAGAGGCCAGGAAGGCCCATAAATGTCCCCAATGTAGCTCCGCGTCGATTCGAAGAGAAAGCGTAGGCGTTTGGAATTGCAGAAAATGCGGTCTCACCTTCTCGGGTGGCGCATACACACCTGTAACGAAGCTTGGGGTTGTGGCTAAACGCGCGGTTAAGAGTCTGTCAGCTCCAGAAACTTAAGTGGAAGATAAGGTAAAAGTTTGACAACATGCCGTTTCTTCTGAAACGGTGGCAAGACAAGTGATACTGTTAACAACCTCCCGGAGGCCAACGAGAAGAATAAGAGCAGTCTGTCACGATGTCACCCATTCGCTTCCAAACATTGTTCGAATCAACCGAGGGAAAATGAGCCTAGATGGGATAGCTGAAAGGGCTGTTGAACTAAACGCGGACCGAGTAGTTGTCATTGACCGATGGAAAGGGGGATCTGGAAAAATCAAGCTTTTTCGAATAGAATCAACAGGCTTGATTTCAGTTCCTCCCTTAATGTTTGTCGCTGGCGTTAGGCTTCAAAGAGAATTTCAGTTGAAGGCAAAGTATGTCCGATCTCTCGTAGTGACCACGGATCCGGAAAATCTTCCTGAAAGCGTAAGAGTCGCAGAGCGTCTATCAGATTTCTTCCAGTTGCCAAATTTGCCAATAGACAAAGTCGCCGCAAGGTATCGGGTTTCGATGCACATTTCACTTGACGCTTCACGTCGCATCCAAATCACGTTCATGCTGTTTCCACAAATGGTTGAAATAGGTCCTCGAATCACCCTATCAAGGTTGATGTGGGAAGTTCCTACATGAAGGCTCAAGCTAGGATACACCTAGATTTCTCTTCTGAGGAACAGTTGAAAGTTGTGATTGCGGCGTTGAAACCAGAAACTATGACCCCGCTAACCCGCCGTTCCAAAGTTCAGATGAAACGTGGAAAAAGAAGTTTGACGTTGAACTTTGAGGCCAGAGACACTTCCGCGCTGAGAGCTGCAATAAACTCTTATCTACGGCTAGCTAGTATGGCAATTGATGTTCAAAAGCTAATACAAGAGAAACTTTAGGGTGCGCGCAATTTTGAATGTTTGGGCGTGTTAAGAATCGCCAATTTTCCTGAGCGCGCATAGAACTTAGTTCCATAAGCCCTTATAAGCAAGCTTCCCAAACCTCTTGATGATGGAAGGCACATCATCAGGGGTCTCATAAAATCAGTTTGAGACATAGAGAGAAAGGAGTCTTCTGTGCCCCCATCACATACCATTTCTGTGCTCTATACATAAATCTCTAATGGATAATTGATCCTCGGGCGCGCACGCGCACGATTGTTCAAGAGGTGTCGGATTGCGATATATGTTGAGATGAGAAATAAACGATTTATTAAGACATAATATATATGGTAACATATCAGCTGTGATAGTATGACTACGGAAAGGCGATCTGTTGAGGGGGAAGTGGCCCAGGGATTGCGTGGAGAAGAAGCAATCGAGGTCCTTTATGATTTCGTAGATGAACTTGAGGAACAAAGAGGTAACGAGTTGACAGAAAAACAGATCCAGGCCTTGACCAAGTTTGCGAGAGGATTGATTTCTTCTATTGAAACAGAAAAGCATTTGAGCACCTTTGACAAAGAACTGCGTGCGCGGTGGTTTGGAGAAAGGGAAGTAAAAGACAACCAACTGAAATGGCTGAGATACATCTTCACGATATGACATGCGCCAGAAAAACCTTGCTGGACAAAAGATCTTAGGGAACCCAGTGGCTGCGCGCTTTTGTGCATAAAATCTCAATCATGTTCTAAGGCAATACTTGACATGTAAGCGTGCACGCGCGCGCCTCCCTAGGTACTTTTGACAATAAATACACTGAAATCGGTCAGTGATCTAAAGTAGGAAAAAGCGTTTTGGGTGAAAACGCTTAATTAACGCAAGGCTATAATGCAGAAGGAGTTCAGAAGCACCAGTTTGAGGAGTTAAGATGACCGAAGAGATTTCCAGACTTCCACCTCAGGTTCAGCAACGGTTGCTTAGGCTTCAGCAACTACAACAGACGTTGCAAGGAGTTTTGACGCAAAAACAGCAGCTCGAGTTGGAACTCAACGAGGTTGACCAGGCGCTAAGCGAGTTGGAAAAGCTGACTGACGCTGCAGTGATTTACAAGTCCATTGGATCGCTTCTCGTTAAGTCAAAGAGAACCAAAGTGACGACCGAGTTGAAGGAGCGGAAAGAGCTGTTGAACATGAGGATAAACGTGCTAGGTAAACAGGAGGAGCGTCTACGAACCCAAGTGAAGAATTTGCAGGAGAAGTTGCAACGCGATTTGCGCCCGATTTCACCTCCCTCCTAGGGTGAAATCTTCTTGGAAGAGATAGCTGTACCGGAACTTACCCTTGAGCAAGTGGAGGAGCTTTGTGAAATCGCGGAGGAAACTGCGAGAGAATACGTACTATCAAAAGTCCCTCCCCGCAGGATCTCTGCCCTCGACGTGATAGTTGACGCCGAGGGAAACAAGCCCATCACCATAAATGTCGATGTAGAAGTCGTTTTGTCCCCTCTAATGAAGAATTTTGATGTAGAGAAATTGGCTAGAGGAGCTACGGAAAGAGCCTTCGCATCAATTGAGAAATACCTGAGGAAAATTGCATGCAAATCCACGAAATAGTAGCTCTCATAGACAAGCTTGAAGCCAAGTTGATTGTTCTATTATGTCACCACAACGCTGATCCAGATGCCGTATGCGCTGCGTTTGCTTTCTCGCAACTGCTAGAGCGTCTAAAACCTAATCTAGAAATCAAGATCGGGGCGGCTCAAGGAGCTAGTAGGCTCTCCAGATTCATGTTAGAATCGTTACCCGTAGAACTGACAGCCCAGCCACGCATTGAAGATGCTGATCTCATCGTCCTATTGGACACAAATACCATCCAACAGCTAGATGAATGGGGCGACAGGATCAAGGCGTCTAATTCTCCTATCATCGTGATTGATCATCATGCGAAACATCCGGAAACTGAACGCCTCGCAACCATGTGTGTAGCGGACGAAGAGGCATCATCCACCTGCGAGATTGTCTATCGACTTTTCAAAGAGGCAGAAGTCGAGCTGACTGAAGTCGAAGCCAAAGCGCTTTTCCTTGGAATAGCCTTCGACACGAGACATTTTGTCATAGCCACTTCCGCCACACTTAAAATAGTAGCCGACCTGATCGACGCTGGAGTGAACGCCCAAGATACGTTACCTCTTCTTTCCTTGCCAATGGAGCATTCAGAGCGTATAGCACGGATAAAGGCAAGTCGCCGCGTGAAACTTTTGAGGATTAATGACTGGTTGATTGCACTTTCTCACGTTAGTGCCTACCAAGCCTCAGCAGCCAGAGGCCTTATTGGCCTAGGGGTTGACGTAGCCATTGTTGCTGGTCAGAGGGCAGAAAAGCTTCAGGTCAGTCTAAGATCGTCTCGAGATTTTCATAAGAAAACTGGGATACATCTTGGTCGTGACATAGCCAAGCCTTTAGGTTCATACCTACACGGCATGGGTGGAGGCCACTCGATTTCAGCTGGCGCTAACGGTGTTGGAAGTGTGGAGGCCAGCCTGAAGCGCTGCGTAAGACTGCTGAAAGAGCGATTAAAGTAACTCTTTCTTGAGTAGCTACTCTTAAATGATTGAAAACTTGCCAATAGCATGGCGAGCAGAAACATTGGCAGTCATCGAGACGAGAGACCTAACATACACTTATCCTGGTGCAACAAAACCATCCATCAAAGACATGTCCATAACTATCGGAAGCGGGGAATTCGTGATTCTAACCGGCCCCAGCGGCTGCGGGAAAACAACCCTATGCCGATGCTTTAACGGTCTTGTCCCCAATTTTTACGGTGGAAAGCTTGAGGGAGAAGTGGTGGTCGCCGGCCGCAAAGTAGTTGATCATTCAATCTACGAACTTGCCAGGCACGTCGGCCTCGTTTTTCAGAATCCAGAAAACCAGTTGTTCGCACTTTCCGTTGAAAAAGACGTGGCCTTCGGTCTTGAAAACCTCGCCGTTCCCCGGGAAGAAATGAAAAAAAGAGTCGATTGGGCTCTCCAAATGACAGGAATAGAAGAGCTTAGTGAAAGACCGCCCCACGAGCTTTCAGGCGGACAGCAACAACGGGTTGCCATAGCCTGCGTGCTGGCCATGCAACCAGACGTGATGATACTGGACGAACCAACTTCCTTCCTTGACCCTGTGGGAGCCAAAAAAATATTCGAGGTGATTAACGAACTAAACACAAAATTGGGCATCACAATAATCCTTGTTGAACATCGGTTGGACTTAGCTTCAAAATACGCCAATCACGTCATCGTTATGGATGAAGGAAAAGTTGTGCTAGATGGTGAGCCTCGAGGAGTCTTCAAATCTGAGAAGGCCCGCTTGATCGGCGTCGGCGTCCCCAAAGCAACTAGACTCTATCAGATTCTCGGAGAAAACGGAGTACATCTGAACAGAGTTCCAATAACCTCGGAAGAAGCAGCAGATCTCTTGCGGGAGGTTCTGAAGCGTGATTGAAGTGAAAGACCTCTATTTCACCTATCCCACCGGTGTCGAAGCCCTAAAAGGAATCACCCTCACCATTGACGATGGAGAATTCCTAGCCATAATGGGGCAAAATGGCGCGGGAAAAACAACCTTAGTGAAACATTTCAATGGACTGTTGAAGCCGACGAGGGGCGAGGTGGTTGTCGACGGAGTAAGCACTCAGAAAGTGAGCATAGCCCAACTTGCTCGAAAGGTTGGATTCGTATTTCAAAATCCGGATCACCAGCTTTTTTGCGAAACCGTGGAGGAGGAGATTGCCTTTGCCCTTCGAAACTTTGGTTTCAAAGAAAAGGCCATCAAGAAACGAGTTGATTGGGCCCTAAATCTTCTTGATGTGATGCAATATCGCCAAACATCTCCCTTCATGCTCAGCGGTGGAGAAAGAAAACGAGTTGCCCTTGCTTCAATTCTCGCTTGGGACCCACAAGTTGTCATACTCGACGAACCAACGATTGGTCAAGATCACCAGCAAAAGGAGAAGCTGCGACACTTCATCGTTCAACTCAATGCTCAGAAAAAAAATGTGATAGTTGTCACCCACGATGTAGAGTTTGTAGCTGAGTGCAATCCCCGCGTTGTTTTGATGACTGAAGGAAGAATCGTCGCCGAAGGACCCGCAGAAGAAATATTGACAAACCAGAAGCTAGTTGCGCAGGCCTCTATCGTGCCTCCCCAGATAGCCCAAATCTTCCTAGAACTAGCTGATTTAGGATTACCAACAAACGTCATTGACGTTAATGAAGCGACGAGGATTCTGCTTGACCGTTTGGAGGGCGCCTCATGAGCATGTTTGAGGGCTTTAGGTTTAGAAGAGTTTCTTCAGTCATCCACCGCTTGGACCCGCGAGTCAAATTCTTCTACGTTTGCGTGTTGTTTGTGATGGCAATATTGTTCAACAAGTTGCTGGCGCTCATAGTACTATTTTTTGTACCGTTGCCCTTTGTTTTGATGGCCGGGGTAAAACGGGAATGGATACGATCCATGAGAGGCGCAACATTTTTGGCAACCTTTATCTTTGTAGCCAACTTCATTTTTGGGTATCTTTATCCTGGAGCTTTCCAGCAAATAAGTCCGCCCGTTGATACTCTTTCAGAATACCTAATCATTCTGGAGCGATCGCTTTCTATGACCTTGCGTTTCGTTGTTTTGGTGGAATCCTTCTCAGTGTTCTTCCTGACAACTTCACCAGACCATCTAGGCCTGGCGCTAGAGCAGAGTCGCGTGCCCTACGAATTCTGTTTCGCTTTCACCACCGCAGTTCGTTTCGTTCCTGTTTTGGCTGAAGAAGCGCAAACCATCATGGATGCTCAAAAAGCCAGAGGGCTGGAGCTGGAGCGTGGAAACTTCTTAAAGAGGGTTAGAAACTATATTCCCATCCTTATTCCCCTAATTGTTGGTGCAATCCGAAGAAGCCTTGAGTTGGCGGAGGCCATGGAGTCTCGAGCTTGGGGAGCAAGCGAAAAACGCACTAACCTCTACGTGCTTAAGCTCAGGAAGGGCGATTACATCCTGGCCGTCGGTTCAATTCTCATGTTAATTTTTGCCATCTACGTTTGGTTTTCAGTTCCTATACCTTCGTTAACAATCTTGTCACGTCTTTGATTCGTTTTAGGAGGGTAAGGTTATGTTGAACTTGACCTTTGGTTACTCTCCCCACAAAGATCAGAAAGATTTTTAATAAGAAAGGTAGAATTGCCTCAGCGGAGGAGAAAATCCTTGAAATGGTTGAAGGCTGCGGCGGAAGAAATCTTATCTGGAGCTAAAATAACGATGAGTGAACTTGATATGAACCAGGTGGAGAGTTTCATCCAGATGATTTTGGACTGTAAGAGAAAGAAGATTTTTGTAGTTGGTGTGGGTCGAAGCGGGTTTGTTGGGCGAGCCTTCGCCTTGCGGCTCATGAATCTGGGATTCAACGTTTACTTTCTAGGCGAGACGATCACCCCTGCGGCCGGAAAAGAAGACCTAATTATTGCTGTTTCTGGTTCAGGCACAACAAAGCTCACTCTAACTGCGAGTTCAACTGCAAAAGAAATTGGAGCCAAAGTAGTTGCCGTCACATCATATCCTCACTCTCCCCTCGGAGATCTCGCTGACCTCATTATGTCAGTCGGCGGTCGAACGAAGGTTGGTTGGCCTAAAGAAGAGGATTATTTGGCTAGACAGCTTCTGGGGGAACGTGAAACCTTAAGTCCACTCGGGTCAATATTCGAAAACAACTGCATGGTCTTCTTTGATAGTCTAGTCGTCGAACTCATGCATCGCCTAGGAAAAACCGAAGATGAACTGAGGAAACTTCACGCCACAATCGAGTAATCGGTCAGGGTTGTTGCACCAACATAGAACATTTCTTTTCACTTTGCGCGTGTGGACAGAAACGGTTAGAGTGATTAGAGAAGCAAAATGACCTTTGTAGCTTGGATATGCCCTCTAGCTACCTTCTCTGTTCTTTCCATTCTTGTCATCGTAGCTCCTAAACCTATTTAGCCCTTTTTCTCTGTCTCTTCCTCTTCTTTTGAGACCTCTTCTGTTTCTTCTTCTTGGTCTTTTTTGTCATAGCGCGATGTCTTGGCATATTCTCTATTTCCTTTAACGACTTTTAGTCGTATCGTGAGGTTCTTAAAGTTTTTTGTGCGGGCTTTCTCCTTCTTCCAATTAGTTCAACATTCCCTCTTTTTCCGTTCTCATGTTTCTGCGGGCGCGCGAGTGCGTCGGAAGGCGACCTTGCGGTGGCCTTCAACATTCACATACCATCAGGGCACTCCACCACGGTTGCAGGTAAAGGTCGCGAAAGTCCTAGGAGCTTCTCAATGAATTCTGTTTCTGCATCAACCTCGAGTGGTTTTTCGCTTGTTTTTATTGCGACATCAGGATCTTTCAGTCCATGACCAGTGGCTACACAAACCACAACCTCGTCCTTATCGATTTCCCCAGTTTCTAACAGTTTCTTTAAGCCGGCAACGGAAGAGGCGCTCGCCGGTTCCACGAATAGACCTTCAGATCTAGCAAGCATCTTTTGTGCTTCCAATATTTCTTCGTCAGTTACAGTTTCGGCTCTGCCTTTGGATTCTTCTATCGCCTTTATGGCTTTTTTCCAGCTGATTGGAGCTCCAATTCTAATGGCAGTGGCGATGGTTTCGGGATTATCTATGGACACGATTTTCTTCTTTCCGCTTTTGATCGCTCGCGCTATTGGCGCTGCACCTTCAGCTTGGATTCCAGTCATTTTTGGGAGCCTGCTGATCAAGCCGAGTCTATTGAATTCAGTCAATCCTTTCCATATGGCGCTTATGTTTCCAGCGTTGCCTACGGGTAACACCACTCTATCCGGGGGCTCTCTGTTAAATTGATCACAAATTTCGTATGCTAGGGATTTTTGGCCCTCCAGTCTGTACGGATTGATGGAGTTGAGGAGATAGAATTCCTTGTACTTCTCTGATAGTTCTAGCACTATTTTCAACGCTTGATCGAAATTTCCTTGGATCTGCACCACTTTGGCTCCGTGAACCATGGCTTGCGCCAGTTTTCCGTAGGCAATTTTTCCAGATGGTATAAGGACAATGCATTCAAGTCCCGCCTTAGCGGCGTAAGCGGCCAAAGAGGCTGAGGTGTTGCCGGTTGAGGCGCAGATGACTGATTTCACGTTAAGTTCCATTGCCTTGGTTATTCCAACTGTCATGCCCCTGTCTTTAAAGGACCCTGTTGGATTTTCTCCTTCATTTTTCACGTAGAGCCGCTTGACTCCTAGAAGGTTTACGAGCCGTTGACATGAGTGAAGTCCGGTTCCACCCTCGTTCAATGAGACAATTCTTGACGGATCGCGAATTGGCATGAAGTCTCTGTATCGCCACACAGACAGGGGTAGACTTTGCCAGTCACTTTTTTCGAGCTTCGCCTCCAGGAGGTCATAATCATACCTAACTTCAAGGAGATCTCCGCATCGCCTGCATAAGTAGACAATCTCATCTGCGCCGTATCTTTCTCCACAGGCTATGCACGCTTGGTATATCATTCATTCACCTCTGACAAGAAAACTCCTCTTCCAGGCTTCGTGCAGAAGGTGTACACGCCTACACCAGTAGATTTGAACTCTTCCTCTATGGCTTTCGCAACTCTGGAGGCGTCGGTGCTATCGCTGTTTACTATAGCTATTATGGCGGGTCCGGCGCCACTGATGGCCACGCCACAAGCGCCAGCCTTCAAGGCTGCTTCCTTAACGCTTTGATATTCAGGGATCATGAAGGCCCTAGCAGGCTCGACAATGGCGTCCGACATGGACTTTCCAATGAGGTCTACGTCGCCCTTGGCGAAACCCGCCGCCATAGTTGCGGCGTGTCCAACATTAAATACAAGTTTTTCCATTGAAACTGTCTCGGGTAATACTGAACGTGCCCTCTCAGTTTTCTTTGGTGATATAGGCACTTCAGGAATGGCAACACATATGCCCAAATTAGGCGGGGGTTCCAAATGGTAGACTTCGAGGGGGCTGTAGGATTTGATGATAGCGAATCCCCCGTAGATGGCAGCGGAAACGTTGTCTGCATGTTCAAAACCGGCTGCGGCTATTTCGCCCTTAGCAGAAAGTTGAACCAACTGCTTCTCCTCGAGCTTGAGGCTAAACAGGCGATTCAATCCCACGGCAACCGCTGCTGCCGATGCGGCGCTGCTACCTAGACCCACTCCAGGCAATATTCTTTTTTCCAAGCTGATCATCAACCCGGTTCTCAACGAAAATTCTTCTAAGACACGCTTAGCAACAACTCCTGCTGTATTCTTCTCAGGATCTGTCGGGATAGTATCTGCAGCACGACCGGAAACTTTGATTTTGATGCCTTTAGAAATCGGATTTATTGTAATCTTGTCTCTTGGTTGTTCAAGAGCCAAGCCGAAAACGTCGAAGCCGGGCCCCAGATTGGCTGTTGTGGCAGGGGCTTTCAAAACCACCTTGTTTGGCAGTGATGCATCCTCCAAACTTTCAGCTTTTGGATTGATATCCAAGTCCCCCAATTAAGGTTATGTTTTACATATAATAATCACATTTTTGGCACGTTGCCTTTTTACAAATGAATCCAAACGATGTTGTGAAAGGACATGTAGAAATTGGAAGAAACATCGGCGCGCGCATTGTGCGAGACGCGCAAGCGCTTGAGCGATGTACTTCGTGTCAGCTCTCTTCAGCCATTTTCAGTAGTCTTCCATGGTGAAGTGTCATGTTTACCGGCGATTCTTCTGTTGCAAGGATAACTGAAGTTGCAGAAGATTTTTTTGCTTCTTTGAAAAAAGCTTGTTTTCAACATATAGTTGCTATTAGGATCCTAATATGTTCACGCGCTATAGGAGAGAGATATCCGGAGATAGATTTCTAGTTCAAGACTAAGTTGTAAGCCATTACGGAGCGTATTTTTGTTGGTCCAAGAGAACTCTCAAGCTTCTGAAGGAAGTCTTAGGCGTACAATGTGTGGAACTGGTTCCGGCAATTTTTGCGCGCGCGCAGGTTCAATTACCCTCGGTCCGGCCAATGTTGCGGAAGAGTGTGCATTTATCCTTTGTAACACAGAGGATGCGAAAACAAGTTACTTTTGCGCGTCGGACTAGAAAGTTTTCAGTCTAAGAGTATAGAGAGATATATAGGGTGTATTAGAGATGTTTATAAGTGAGCGTTTGTAAAAAAAGAGGAAGTTGCGGGGGATTTCACCACCGTGCCCAAATTTAGACAGACAAGCGAAATCATCAAACTCATGACCAAAAAACAGGACATCCGTGACATAGGCATAATTGCCCACATAGACCACGGAAAAACAACAATGACAGATTCCCTACTAGCAGAAGCAGGCCTCCTATCACCAAAAATAGCAGGCGAAGCAAGAGCCCTAGACTACCTCGAGGAAGAGCAGAAAAGAGGCATCACAATTAAGACAGCCAACATATCCCTCCTTCACGAAATTGAGAACACACCGTACGTCGTCAACCTCATTGACACCCCCGGGCACGTAGACTTCACGGGCAAAGTTACGCGCGCTTTAAGAGCCATCGACGGAGTCGTCGTAGTCGTAGATGCCGTCGAAGAGGTTATGGTTCAAACAGAAACCGTGACGAGACAAGCTTTAGAAGAAAGAGTCAGACCCGTCCTCTTCGTCAACAAAGTCGACCGACTAATCAGAGAACTAAAACTCGGCTCAGATCAAGTGCAGAGCAAACTCCTCCGAATAATCCGCGACTTCAACAACCTAATAGACCTATACGGGGAACCGGAACACAAAGAAAAATGGAGAGTTGACCCAGCCAAGGGAACAGTTGCCTTCGGCTCCGCCCTCCACAGATGGGGTTTCACCGTTGACCTTGCTCAGCAGAAGGGAATAAAATTCAGCGATGTTGTGGAAGCATATCAAAAAGAACGTTGGCAAGAACTTCAAAAAACGATTCCACTTCACGAAGCTATATTGAGCATGGTCATCAAAAATCTCCCAAACCCCATAGAAGCCCAAAAATACAGAGTTCCCAAAGTCTGGAAAGGTGAACTAGAATCCGAAATAGGGCAAGCCATGCTCAACTGCGACGAGAACGGCCCCACCGTGATATGTTTAACATCCGCCCAGATGGACCCACACGCAGGTCTTGTTGCCACTGGACGCACGTTTTCAGGATCCATCCAAGAAGGAGATCGGATTTACTTGGTGGGAGCAAAGAAGGATTATCGGGTTCAACAGGTCTCTATGTATATGGGTGCTTTTAGAGAAGTTGTGGATCGTATAGTCGCCGGAAATATATCAGCGCTCCTAGGTTTAGATCTTGCCAGAGCCGGCGAAACCCTTGTCGATGTCGCACATAAAGACTCGATGATCCCTTTTGAACGTATAAAATATGTTTCTGAGCCAGTTATCACCATCGCTATAGAACCCAAACATCCAAGGGATCTACCGCGCCTTGTGGACATAATGCAACGCTTGGCAATCGATGATCCCAACCTGGTAACTACCATAAACAAGGAAACTGGTGAATATCTCCTCAGTGGAATGGGTGAGCTTCACCTAGAAATTGCTGTCAAATTCCTCAAAGAATACGGAGGAGGACTAGAAGTCACCACTTCACGTCCCATCGTCGTATATAGAGAAAGCATTGCTGGGAAAGGTGTAGTGGCAATGGCGAAGAGCCCAAACAAACACAACAGGTTCTGGATACATGTGGAACCACTGGACGAGAAAGTCATCAAAATGATTGAAAAAGGCGACATCATGGAAGCGATGGGACGAAAACGAATAGGCACCGTGTTACATAAAGAAGCTGGATGGCCCGCCCAAGAAGCAAGAAACGTGTGGGCTCTCGAAGAACATAAGAACCTTCTTCTTGACCTGACAAAAGGCATCCAATTCCTTAGAGAAGCAAGAGAGATGGTCATCGCAGGCTTCAGGTGGGCTGCCCAAAACGGTCCACTTTCCGAAGAGCCCATGCGAGGAATAAAGGTGAAGCTTATGGACGTCAAGTTGCATGAAGATCCTGTGCACCGGGGACCAGCGCAGGTCATGCCTGCAACAAGAAGAGCCCTTCTCGGCTCTTTCCTGACAGCCGGACCCATCCTTCTTGAGCCCGTATACAAAATCGGGGTTTCAGTTCCCCACCAATGGGTTGGAGAGGTAACCGGTCTGATAACCCGCAAGAGAGGTAGAATAGTGGCCTCGGAACAGAAAGGACCAGTAACGATGATCAAAGGATTTATCCCAGTTGCTGAAACCTTTGGTATATCCGCCGAGATGAGATCAGCAACCTCGGGCCACGCCTTCTGGCAGACCCAGTTCGATCACTGGGAAAAAGTTCCTGAAAACATTGCGTTGACTGTTATTGAGGATATACGTAAGAGACGAGGACTGTCTTCAGAGATACCTAAACCGAGCAAATTCATCGATGAAGCTTAACACCTTGTTACGACTAGATTACCCAAAAAAAAGTTGAGTTCCTATAGTAGGCTGTGCCATCACATTATGCGCTGCTAAGTTGGATAAACTCTTGTCTGCAAGACCCGAAACTTAATCGGTGATTCAACACGATTCGACGGAGCTTCTCCAAAATCCTGCTTCTTCGTTCCTCACATAGATAGTTATAGGGCGCCTATGTGCAGTATCCGGTTCTTCGAGCATGGAAAAGAGACAGTTTCATAACATGTCTCTCCAGGCCTACTGTCACCTTGCGCGCCCTTCATTTAGTGCGTGAAGAACAGAAGGCTTATAGGAAGCTTCGGTGCCATTAGAGTTTTCGAAGGAGTGAGAAAACGAGAACTAAAAAAGATCTTCGTCTCGCTTTGCGCACAACAGGCTTTTCCGTCATTATGTTTCAAATTGTCCTAGAATATTCCTCCCAAAAGGGGTGACCGCATGGATTTGGCACTAATTCCGCTTCTCACCGGACTTGCAGGAATACTGATTATAGCCTACCTATTCAGGTTGATCAAAAAGGAAAGTGCTGGAACCCCCCGCATGAAAGAAATAGCTGGTTACATTCAAGAAGGAGCAAATACCTTCTTGAAGAGGGAAATCAAAACAGTCTTATACTTCGTCATAGTTATTGGGATAGCTTTGTTCATCCTTCTAGGGTGGCAGATAGCACTAGGATTTGTTGCAGGAACCTTCTTTTCCATGCTGGCTATCGTGATAGGCATGAGCGCCACTGTGAGAGCAAACGTAAGAACAGCGAATGCAGCGAGAACATCGTCTGGAAAGGCCCTTCTAATAGCGTTCCGAGGAGGAGCAGTCATGGGACTCTCAATCACAAGTTTTGTCCTGATTGGAATATCCTCGCTCTACTTTCTATTTGGAGCAAGCCCAAACAACAGAGAAGCGGTAAGCCTTCTCGTAGGATTTGGGTTTGGAGCAAGTCTCTCAGCTCTCTTTGCCCAGCTAGGAGGAGGAATATATACAAAAGCAGCGGACATAGGAGCTGATCTGACAGGAAAACTTGAAGCACATATACCAGAAGATGACCCGAGAAATCCCGCCGTAATAGCCGACCAAATAGGAGATAACGTCGGCGACTGCGCGGGAAGAGGAGCAGACCTTTTCGAAGCCAGCGCAGATAACCTAATTTGCGCAATGATAGTCGGCTTAACCTTTATGGGACCACCGTTCAACTATGGATGGAACGCCGTGCTCTTCCCTCTTCTGGTAAGATCTATAGGAAAAATAGCGACTATCACAGGCATATTCACGGTTAGGAAATGGGAAGACAGAAGCCCTCTGGCATCATTAAATATTGGATTGTTCGCCACCGGGGCAACGGCTCTAATACTGTTCTACGTAGTTTCAACATGGCTTATGGGCGACATACGACTCTTCTACTGTCTCTCAACTGGTTTGTTGGCCATGATTATCGTTTCGCTGATTACACAATACTATACTGGAATAAGTGAGCCTTCTGTAAGAAAAATAGCTGAAGCATCACAAAATGGGGCTGCAATCAACGTCCTAACAGGATTCTCGTACGGTTTAGAAAGCGTAGTCTTCCCAATGATCCTGATTGCTGGCATCATGCTTTTTACATACTCCATATTCGGAGGGAGCGTATACGGCGTCTTCGGCATAGTTGCGGCTACACTGGGCATTACCGAGATGAAGGGCATGGTCATGTCGATAGACACTTTCGGTCCAATCGTTGACAACGCAGCTGGAATAGCCGAAATGTCAGGAATATCAAAAGAAGCTAGGGAAACTGCGAACGCCCTTGATGCAGCTGGAAACGTTACAAAAGCAGTTACTAAAGGGTATGCGTTGACAAAAGTCGTCTTGACGAGCGTTGTAATTCTCTTTGCCTATCTATTTGAACTTGCCCGACTTCACCCTGACATCACTCTGAATAGTCTTTCTGACATCGCTCAATACCTTAACGTTGCCAACCCTGTCATAATAGCAGGTTTCCTCATTGGAGCCACAATACCATTTCTATTTTCGGCTTTGACTATACGGGCCGTAAGCAAAGCAGCCTTTAATATGATTGAGGAAGTCAGAAGGCAGTTCAGAGAAATCCCAGGCTTGCTTGAAGGAAATGCGAAGCCTGATTATGCCAAGTGCGTGGACATCAGCACCAAGTACTCACTGAAACAGATGGTTCTCCCCACACTCGTAGGACTGATAGCCCCAATAGCCATAGGTTTCACGTTTGGAGTTTGGCCACTAGTATCTTTCTTACTTGGGGTGAAGATTGTCGGAGCCCTCCTTGCCGTGTTCATGTTCAACTCAGGGGCAGAATGGGATAACGCTAAGAAACTCGTTGAAGCAGGAGCGTTCGGCGGTACGGAAACACCCGTTTATGCAGCGGCGGTGATCGGAGACACGGTTGGAGACCCCCTCAAAGACACTGCGGGACCTAGCTTACATATCCTTATTAAGCTTGAGAACATCCTCGCCATAACACTCCTTCCACTATTCATCACGTATGCTCTCATCCAATAACTCTGACGAAAGGAGACCAAGAAGCCACTTCTAATAGGTTTCTCGTGAATCTTCACTCAGAAAGCATCACATCGTAGCAAGTTTGAGGCCTTCTCGAAAACTGATGATGTTTGCCTCTATTGCAGTTTCAGGCATGGTGTCGGTGATTGCCTTCTCAACAGCCTCCTCTTTAACGAGGCCAGTTATCTTCGTCAAAGCTCCTAACATGACGATGTTGGCATAAAGTCTTGATCTCATCGTCTTCTCTGCAGTCTTTGTTGCAGGTACTCTGAAGACCTTTGCCTTTGTTCTGGGGATGCGATCTACTGTATCTTCATCAACAATCAGCGTCCCATCTTCCTTCAAATCTTTCGAATGCCTTTCAACGGCGCTTTGGCTCATAGCCACCAAGATATCGCATCTTCTCACCTTTGGAAAACCTATATTGCTGTCCGAAATGACAACTTCGCTTTTTGCGGCGCTTCCCCTAGCTTCGGCTCCATAGCTTTGCGTTTGAACCACAATTTTCCCGTCGTAGACGGCGGCTCTTCCAAGGATTTCTCCGGCCAAAACGACGCCCTGTCCCCCTAACCCGCTGATTCTTATTTCAATTCTTTTGGGCAAGCTTCTTTGCCTCCTTTACGATTTCGTAAACAGTTTCGGTGATCGTTGGAAATTTCCGATCCACAAATTCTCCCACCACAATCTTTCCCTCCAAGTCTTTTTCAGCGATTTTTTTGGCTCTCTGATATGTCACGGAATTTTCCTTGAACCATCGAAGCATGCTCGAGGCTGTTTTCAGTCCAACCCTTTTTCCGAAGGCTGTGGGACATTGGCTTACGGCTTCGATGAAGGCGAAGCCTTTGGTTGTGATGGCCCTTTTCATGGATTCTTTGAGTTGTTCGATGTGGAAGGTTGTCCATCGAGATGCGTAACTGGCTCCAGCCGCAACCACCAAGCGATTTGTGTCAAAGGGGCGTTCAACGTTTCCATAAGGAGTTGTCGTCGTTTTGGTCTTGATTGGGGTGGTGGGGGCGACTTGTCCGCCCGTCATTCCGTAGACCATGTTGTTCGCCATGACAACAACTATGTCGAGGTTTCTTCGGGCAGCGTGAATCAAGTGGCTTAGGCCGATTCCTACAAGGTCTCCGTCTCCGCCGAAGACCACGACGTTAAGGTCTGGACGAACGAGTTTGACGCCGGTGGCGACTGGTATGCTTCTACCGTGGGGAACGTGGATGGAGTCTGCTTTGAAGTATGGGGATGGAATCCACGCTGCGCATCCGATGCCACTGCACAAAACGAATTTGTTAAGGTCTTTGTATCCCAGTTCATGTACGGCTTGGAGGAAACAGCTCATGATTGTTAGGTCGCCGCAGCCTGAACAAAAAGGAAGCGGCAGGTCTCTGAGATATTTTCGGATGGAAAATTTCTCAGTCAACATTCTTCACTTCCATCACGACTTTTGCGAGCAGTTCTTCTGGCGTTATCATTTCTCCGCCTCCGATTTTGTTTATAGGAACAACTGGAACTGTGCCGTGAACCGCTCTCTCTACTTCGTAGAAGACTTGTCCCAAGTTCATTTCGGGCACAAGAAGTTTTTTTGCGTTCTCGGCAATTTTCTGAACGATGTCGTCGGGGAAAGGCCATATTGTTTTTAGTCGAAGGAATCCGAGGTTTATTTCCTTCTTTTTAGCTAGGTCAACGGTTTCGTAAACTGCCCTGGACGTGCATCCGTAGGAAATGACGCCTACTTCGCAGTTTTTGATGTTGCAATCTTCGAAGTCCACGATTTTACCTGCGTTTTTCCTTATTTTTCCCACCAACCTTTCGATCAGTTGTCGATGCACGGTCGGGTTGGCTGTGTAGCGTATCCCGTATTCGTTGTGGGTTGAACCTGTTACGGCGACGTTGAAGCCTTGACCCACGGAAGGCATTGGGGGTATTTCTTTTGAGCCAAAGAACGCCTTTTCTGTTCGTTTCGGTCTCTTGCGGTTGACGATTCCTATCTCGTCTGAAGGTGGCACGGTGATTGGTTCTCTCATGTGGGCTATGATTTCGTCGGCTAGGAGAACAACTGGGGTTCGATATTTTTCGGCCAAGTTAAAGGCTCTGATGGTTAGGTTAAACATTTCTTGCACCGAGTTGGGCGACAGGACGATGGAGGCGTAGTCCCCGTGGGTTCCCCAGCGGGCTTGCATTATATCTCCTTGACCAGCCTTTGTGGCTTGACCAGTGCTTGGACCAGCTCTCTGAACGTTTACTATTACACACGGAGTTTCGGTCATGAAAGCATAGCCTATGTTTTCTTGCATCAGGCTGAAGCCTGGACCGGAGGTGGCGGTCATGGCTTTGGCTCCTGCCCAGCTTGCGCCTATAACCGCGCCTAGGGCAGCTAGTTCGTCCTCCATCTGGATGGCTATGCCGCCTTCTTGGGGTAGTCTCATGGCCAGGCGCTCGGCGATTTCGCTTGCTGGGGTGATTGGGTATCCGGCGAAGAACCTGCATCCGGCTGTTAAGGCTGCTTCTGCGCAGGCTTGGTTTCCTTGCCAGAAATGAGTCTTTGTCAAGTTTCGTTGGCTCCTTTGTTTGAGTTTACTGCTAGACAGGGTAATATAAGTTAAGCGTCAACCTTTATTCTTCTACCGAAAGTCGGCCTCTGAGCGCAACGCGCGCGCATAGAAAGTATTGACTGCGAGTTCATAAATTATATTTGTTCTCGGGGCAGGAGTGGTTTTGGGACGAAAATGACATACCGAATGACAGAACCAAAAAGGAAGGCAATACTGCTACCAGTTGTAATTGCAGTAATCATCGGCTTAATCAGCGGACTCGTAGGTGCTTACATCTTTGCTATACCTGGAACTCAAGGTCCTCAGGGCATACAAGGTGTTCAGGGACTCACCGGCGAAACAGGAGCAACTGGACCGCCGGGACCAACAGGACCAGAGGGACCACAGGGGCTTCAAGGAGAGATTGGACCACAAGGACCACAGGGTGAGCCTGGTCTCAACGGAACCAACACCATTCAGCAAATGATTGTCAGCCAAAACCTAACTGCAGTAACCATAGACACCACTTACACCCAAGCGCAATGGTATAACATGTCAGTCTTAGACAGTTCAATGAAGACAACACTTAACATCAGCGATCAATCTAGAATCCTTGCAGAATTTGCAACCACTATCTCTCTTTCAAGTTCAGGGATCTGGTTTAGGATCGTAGTCGACAATCAGTACTTCAGCGCAGAATGTCGGGCTTCAACTTCTCCAAACATGGACATTCCCATATACGTGAAGATCTTGACTGGATCTTTATCTGCTGGGCAACACACGATTGAAGTACAATTCTATCGAGTCAACGGCATCACATTGATAAGAGACAGGTCTATTTACATGACTGAACTGCCAGCTGAGGTACCAAGCACCTAAGGGCAAGGCAATCGGGCGTCGAACTCGGAAAAAAATAATTGCGAAGATACCTAGCGCGCGCCTTAGTGAGACTGAACGCCAGAGTTTGATCGTTCCGCACAGGGAAAGCGCCCATTAATGCACGTACGACATGACTGACCTGGGCGCGAGCGTGTTAGAAGTTTTGAATCAGGAAAAACCTAGGGTTCCTACATTTCCTAATAGTTAAATTCATTTATTGACCAAGAAAAGAAGACAGAAAAGAGCTTCTTTCCTATTTCTTATACTTGAAACAATGTTGCATTGAGACAAAAAGCACCTTTTGTCACCTTATTGCGCGCGGGTCTTGCTTGTTAACAGCTTCCATCACCTTGCGACCAATTTCCTTATTCCCTTCTAGTGACATAGGACACCATTCCCCCTTTGTTGTTGACCGTTTTCAATTTTTCATGACCTATGCGCGCGCATCAATAGATGTAAGGGATTAGCCTCTTTGTTTTTCTTCTATAATCTTCGTAATCTGAACCGAATGCTTCGACAAGCATTTCTTCCTCGGTCTTTATTCTGAGTAGTAGAAAGATTGTTCCAATCATGACTAATAAAATTCCATATCCACTCGAAAAAATCGATACAATA
>CAYFXU010000021.1:0-23630 GCA_964347145.1 uncultured Candidatus Bathyarchaeia archaeon | reverse complement strand
ACGGCTTAATTAAATCCATCACAGATGATCACAAAGAGTTCGTAGGAGTTGCAGGATACGCAAAGTTTGTGCTCTACAGCATTTTCCTTATTATTGGTACAGGAGCAATCTTTGCAACCTTCGAAGGAGTCACACATGTCGTAGCAAACATTTCATGGGCATTCGCTATCGCTTTAGCTATAATGTTGATTCCGGTAGTTTACAGTATGGCAAAGAAGATGTCAAAAGAAATTTCCTGACAGACTTACAATTCTCCCAAAATTCCACTTTTTTTGCGTGAGCGCTTAATAGCTCGAGCCAATTTGGCAGCAGGCGTTCTGCATGAGAAACGTATCTTTTTCTTTCTTCAAAATGTTTCCTGAGGATTGACCTTGTGTTTTATCCCTTTGCTAACTGCTTGAAGGTAAGATGGTCACCTGAAAACTAGCTGCCGTGCGCGCATAGATCTTCTGTTTCCGCCTCTTTTAGCCATTTCCGGTAGTCTTCCATTTGTGAAGTGACCATGCTGGAATACAATTCTTCTGTTGTGCGAATGACCGAAGTTGGCGAAGATGTTTTTGATTCTTTGAAAAAAGCTCGTTTTCAACATAGAGTTGCTATTAGGCTCCAAATATGTTCAGGCCCTATAGCAGATGAATATCCAGAGATAGATGCGCGCGCGAGTTTTCTGGAAGGATAAGTGGAAGGTTTGATCATTCATGCATGAGACCTCTTCCAAAAATCATAACACTGAAGTGGTAGATGTAATAAAAGGTGATACTAGTGCTGAAGGTAATCGTCTTTTACGAGTCAAAGTATGGTAACACCAAACTCGTAGCGGAAACGATCATAGAGGGAATGAGCAAAGTTGTTGGAATAGAGGCAGTTATCAAGGAACTCAAAGATGTTACCCCTAACAAGATAGCAGACTGTGATGCGATTTTGATAGGCTCTCCGAACCATTATGGCGGACCAACTAAATCGGTAAAAGAGTTTATCGACAGGCTTGGGAAACTCCACTTGAATGGAAAATCATTTGCTGTTTTTGACACATACCTTGGAAAAAAGAGTGACTACTTCTTCGAAAAAGCGGTGAAGAGAATGGAGAAGAGAATAAACAAAAAAGTATCAGTATTGAAACAGATAGCTCCTGGATTATCTATAAAGGTTCAAGGCATGAAGGGCCCAATCGTGGAAGGAGAGCTTACTAAATGCAAAGAGTTCGGAGAGAAAATAGCCACTCAACTTAAACCTGGGCCTAGATCGCAAAAACATCCGCGGTTGCAAAGCATGCGTGCATGCGTTTAATAGCGCGCGCTAACCTTCCATTAGCCTGGGATTCCTTTTTATTCCTCTTGCGAGTGCAAATGGGAAAGTGAAAGTTGTTACTATTGTCATAACAACAAGAGCAGAAAAAATCTCTGGGGGAATCAAGCCAAACCGTTTAGCTATTAGGGCAATTACCATCTCAGCCGCTCCCCGCGCGCGCTGGACCTAGTCGAGATTTAGGCTCAAGACGCCACGCGTACGCTGCTGCTGGTCAGCCTTTATGTGCGCGCGTGTGCTCGTGCATTCCCGGACAGAATCTACTCATCCGAGCCTTTGCTCACGTGGATAGATACATCCAATAATAGTGAAAGCAGTTCCAACAATTACAAATGCTATTCCCACGTAAAGAGCATGGGCATAGGGATGCGTAGTAGTTTCCCGCGAAACGATTTTAGAGATTTCGGCACGTGTATTGGCGCCTGCGTAGGCCGATTCAAATGTAAAATTGTGGTAACCACCTGATCCAAGAGTTTGGAATTCAGATTTTGGATCTTCCATTGGGAATTCTATATGGAAACTCGAATTATCAGGGGTAAGAACATCGATCCTAACAGGGTCAATCGGCGCAACAAGGCCCCCCTTAATTGCCAGATGGTACACTGTGTTCGATTCAAGATTCACCCCAAAAGACGTCTCCCCTTGCGGAATCTGTACAACCTCATCTACAACACGTCGGTCTCTTATTTCGGTTCGGGGCAATTGAGAGACCGGAATTAGCACAATTCCAACAAGAAGAACGATAATCCCCGCAAGAAACGCATCTCTCTGCATACTTATTTCCCGCGTCGCTATCGTTTGCTTGTTTCCAAGGAGTCAGTTAGCAGAAGTATTCCTTGAATCATTAGAAAAAGTCCTACTATCCAAACGAGAAGGTTTGGGAAGACTATGACCAATATCCCGAAAATAATGCATATTATTGCCAGCATAGGCTTCGAGATCGTTATTCCAATTCTCTTCAGTCCTTTGTCTACATAATCAGACATAGATTTGTTCCCTCAAAGCAATTCTCAATCTAGCGGTTCTTAACAATTGTGAAGTGAAAATCAGTATTCTAGTTCCTCTTTTTTTTGTGAATGCGTTGAATTTTGATCCCCGCGCGCGCCATAGAACTTGTTTCTATAAGCCTTTTTCATAAACCCTTTTAAGAAGCTCTTAGGGTATCTTGAGATGAAGGCACATCATCAGAGAGTCTCAAAACTGAGTTTGAGACAGAGAGAAAGGAGTCTTCTGCGCCCCCATCAAATACTATTTCTGCATTCTATTCATAAATAGTTTATGGCTGATCGCGCACGCGCGCCAAAGCGTTCGCGGTGTTTATTTTGATACACTTTTGACGCTTCTTCTATATCCTCGTTATGAGATGTCTGTGTGATTCTGACTTTTGCGTTAGTTCCTGATGGATAAATAATTCAGCGAGCGTCAAATCCAGAATTTAGGGTAACAGTCAAGACGCGCACGCAGCCATCTTTCCGGTTTCCGGTCTCTTGTTTAACTACTATCTTGCTAAGTGGCTTCAGGTTTATGACTCATGGAATAAACTTCAAGCCTAAGTTCTGTGCTATGCATGCAAACACTTCTGAAATATGTCTGGAATTGCAATAATAAGTATATGCTTCCGCCCAAATTGTTAACTTTGAGCGTAAAAAACCGTTCGGTTAGAGTGATATAATGAAGCAAGGGAGAAGCTGGTACAGATCTTCTTCGCAAGTGTATAAGTGGCTTCATTGGGTATGGTGTAGAGTAGCTTGCAGTCATCGCGGTGAATGTGAAGAGTGGAAGAATTGGAGGAAAAAAGGATTCAAGATAGTCAAATTGTGCCCATCCGCTCGGACCTAACCCTTCCTTTTTACGGGCCCGTAGAAACAGAATAAAAAACGCTAAGATCTTGAAAAAAGGGAGGCTATATGCCGCGCGCGCATGCGAATGTGAACTTAATATTTGTCAAGATGAATAATCTTGTCGATTTTGTGGTGCCTTGGAGTTGCTGCCTTCTCGTCTGGGTATCCGATTGGAACCATGGCAATTACTCTTATATGCGGTGGCACGTTCAAGACATTTCTCACATGCTTCTCAAAATTCGGATTCTGCAGATCATACACCGCAACCCAGCAAGCGCCCAAACCAAGACCGTGCGCTGCCAGTAGAAGGTTTTGTGTTGCGCAGGCGGCATCGATTTCAAAGTAGCTTGGAGCCTGCTTCTCATTTGCCAGAACTACGATGCAGACAGGAGCCTCGTCGACAAAGTGACTCCACTCGTGCGTCTTTGCCAACTGCTCTTTGACTCGCTTGTCTCTGACTATGATGAATTCCCAAGGCTGAGTGTTATTGCCCGAAGGAGCGTGGCGTGCCGAATCGACTAATGAATGAATTAAATCATCTGAGATGCGGGTAGCTTTAAAACGCCTTATACTTCTCCTTGTTCTAATTGCCTCTCTCACGTCCAAGTCGATTGTCTCCAGTAGGTAAAAAAGAAGATTGATTAATAAATTATAGTCGCGCGACCAACTTGATGTTTGAAGCACGCATACTTGTATACCTAAATTTGCGCGCGCGCCACTATGGGGGTCCCTGGGTTCTTGCTTGTAGAGTCAGGAAAATCGATGAAGAATTTGACGGCGACCCGCAAAGAGTTCGCGGTCACGTGATTCTAGATCGGGAAACCCTACAAGAATTTGGCAGCAAAATACTGTCAACACGCATCACAAGATACTGAAAGGAAGAACAGAATTGGGCTCGTTTGGCAACATCGATCGCGCGCGCCTAGACACCTTTAAATAGATTGATACGTAACCTTGTCTGTCCTGAATTCGTAAAGAGGTTTGTAGGCTTGTCTGGAAAATCAAACGTCATTTATATTGGAAGAAAACCTCCAATGAGCTATGTGATGGCGATCATAACAAGTTTCGCCGGATCCGACGCTAAAGATATCACCTTGAAGGCCAGGGGACAATCAATAACAACTGCTGTTGATGCGGCCGAGATAACCAGGCACAGGTTCATGAAAGAATTGAATCTGGGGGATATTGTAATAGGAACTGAAGAAATACAGCAAGAAGAAGGCGGAACGAGAAACGTTTCAACCATCGAAATCACGTTAACGCGAGATTAGGAACGAGTCAAATGCGGGTGAAAAGGACAAGAGGGCGAGGGCGACCGCGTGGCAAATATTGTTCGTCTGCCGATTTTAGGCTTCTCGAGTATCTCGTTCTGATTTCATCGAAATATGGAATCGATTCGGAAAAGTTTTTTGACAGCTGCGTTGAAGCTTGGAAACGTCGGCAATCTACATGCAAAAACCTTTTTATTGAATGCCGCAAGAAAACGCGAGATAATTCAGTCTTTCTCATAACTGACAGTTGCAAAGTGGTCGCCCAATTCCCCATACCCAATCACATCCTCGAAGAACCCAGTCTACTCAAAGATTTTGCTCCCACAATGGGGGCGAGGAGAAAAATGGTCGAGATGATTAAGGCTAAACACTTGCGGATCGGAGATTTGAAGTCTGGAATGAAACGAATTGACTTAAAAGCAAGAATTCTTGAAATCCCGAGGCCTAGATCAGTCCTCACTAAGTTTGGAGGATTTGCCAAAGTGGCGAACGTAAGCATCAAAGATGAAACTGGAATTATCCAGCTACCCCTGTGGAACAAGCAGATAGACACAGTTTCTGTGGGAGATACTATCCGAGTTGAGAACGCACGTGTCGTAACGTTTAGAGGCGAACGCCAGTTAAGGGTGGGCAGAGGTGGACAATTGAGTGTCATCGAAAAGAGGTAACTGCGTGCGCGCGTATGCGAGGTGAAGAGCGGGACGATGCCTAGAGATCCTGTCTGCGGCGTGATTCTAAACGAAAAGACAGCCAAATTTAAGATCAGCCATGAAGGAGAAACTTATTATTTCTGTAGTGTGAAATGCAAGAAGAGATTCAAAAGGAATCGAAGAAAATTTGTAAAGTAGACTGACACTCTTTCTATGCAGTTAGTATTTTTCTCCAAAATTCCATCAGTCCCTTGATTGCTTGTTTAAGAGATGATAAGAAAGAAGCGTATAATGACTAATGGTGGTCTCTAAGCAACATTTAATAGTTGTAGGCATCCAATTGAGAGGGAATCACTCACCATACGCACATGTGATCGTTGTTTTGAAACCAATCCTCACATGATAAGGAGGAAATACCGATAACAGAAATCAAGATTGGAGATAAGATGGAGATTCCAGTAGACAACAAGTTTCATCCAGAAGCGGGACACTTCGGCAAGGTAGTGTGGATAGGCGAAGACGGAAGAACTGCAGCGATACAATGCGAAAGGTCACACAACCACAAAAAAGCTGTTTTCATGGTGAAAATCGATTTTAAGAAATAAGAGATGCGTGCGAATCATAGAAAATTGTGCCAATTGTGGAAAAAACTACACCAAGCAAAATGATTGAATGAAACACTTAGAGTCTAGCAGTAATCTTAGATTTCTTTAACCACAAAAAATGACATGAAGGAAAGGAGTATTCCAAGGGTTACATAAATTCCTTCAGAGTCTTTCCTTGACGTCCTCCGCATTCTTCCTTCGCGCGCGCAATATCAAAGGTGCGGGGCATTTGTAAATTCTAAAAGAAAGCGCTTACGCGCGTCATCCCCACCATTCTCCCTATGCCGCGAGACGTTCTCTAATTCCATAGTAATCATTTACCATTTTTTCCAACTTTTCTCTCTTAACGATTTGACCTTCGACAAATTCTTTTGTTAACCGTTCCGGAAGAGTGTCATCTGCTCTGGCAACTCCCTCCCTCAGATTGAAGGACCTAACTAAGTTGTTAATTCTAGTTGCTGCTGTGATCAGCTCCTTTTTTTTCACTCTTGCACCAGTTACAATTGAGTAGAGCCTTGTCAACTCTTCCCATAGTATGGGTCCTATGGTGGGCAGACAAACGAATTTGCACAATACCATGGAATCTACGAGGGTGTAGAAGTCCTCTGATTCCTTAACTATTCTTGCCTGGCCCCCGTATGAAAGCCGATCGATTTTGCCTTTTCCAAAGGGAGGCGTTCCGGTCAGGTTTGGTCTGTAGGCCAAGTGTCTCAGATGGCAAGCTCCTCTGCACGAGACCGCATAAGCTAGAGCAACACCCTTGAGTCCTCTCGGGTCGTAGCCTGGGGGCTCCAAACCTTTGACATGAACGGCAACTTTCTCAGCGCCTTTTCCAATGATCTTAGCCGCCTTCCTAACTCCTTGCGCCAGGACATCGCCGATGCCTTCTCTGTAGGCTATTTTCCGCAGGACAGATATAATCGCTCCGTGGTTTCCAAAAGTCAGGTTCTCTCCTTGTGCGCTCTCTTTCGCTATAAGACCCTTCTCGTAGCACTCCATGGCAAAGGCGATCACGTTTCCAGCCGATATCGTATCTATGCCGAGCCTGTCACAGATTTCATTGGCCTTCATTATTGACGCTAAATTATCATTTCCACAGAGTGATCCAAAAGCGAAGAGGGTTTCATATTCAGGTCCTTCAACCACCCCGCCTGCATAAGGCCCTGTTTTTATTTCAGAAATTTTGCCACAGGCAACAGCACAGGCGAAACACGCTTTGTTGCGTTTCACCATTCTTTTCATGGCTGTGGCATTGATTTTCTCGAGTCCTTCGAATTTGCCTTCGGTCCAATACCTTGTGGGCAAAGATCCCTTCGTGTTGATTAGCGCCATCAATGCTGGGGTTCCGTATTCTGTAAGAGACTTTAGACGTTCCTTTATCTTCTCGTTTAACTCTCTCTTAAAGTCGTCAAACTTGTCTGGTTTTGAGATGTAAACGCTTCCGCTTCCGCTGACTGCCACCGCCTTCAACCTCTTGGATCCCATTACCGCTCCTCCACCGCATCTTCCAAACTGTCTCCCGCCAGCGTGGCTTATGCACGCGTATCTCACTAGATTCTCTCCGGCAGGCCCTATGGAAAGAACCTGAAATTTCTCCCCATGATCCTCTCTGATCACTCTCTCCGTTTCGAAGGTATCTTTGCCCCACAGATGGTTAGCATCTTCCAATTCAACTTCGTCATCGTTAATCGTGATGTAAACAGGCTTCTCCGTTCTACCGCTTATTATCAACATGTCATAACCAGCATACTTCAGCAGCGGAGCGAAGTAGCCTCCGCATTGGGATTCACCCCAAGCCTCGGTGAGCGGTGATTTGAAAACAGCGCAAGATCTTGCGGCCCCAGATAATGTCGTTCCATTCACTGGGCCTGTTGCAAAAATCAGTAAGTTTGAAGGATCATAAGGGGCGGTCTTGGGCGCCATCTCCTCAAAAAGAATCTTAACGCCGAACCCTTTGCCGCCAATATATTTTTTACACATCTCCTCTGGCAAATCTTCTGTCTCGATTTTTCTTCGGGACAGATTTACACGCAAAATCTTTCCAGAATAACCCTTCATGTTCCAGCTTCCAAGAAAATCAATGAACTCAGAATCGAGTTTTTAACTCTTGCTGTGCATCAAACCTTTGGTATGCTATTTCACCGCCTACTATAGTCATGTCGATCCTTATTTCCCTTATTTTCTCCTCAGGGACTGATAGAATGTCGTCGGAGAGAACAACCATATCTGCTAATTTTCCAGGCTCAATGGACCCTTTCACATCCTCCTCGCAGCCAGCGTAGGCTCCATTCCATGTGTAAAGGCGAATGGCTTCCATAACGGACACGCGCTCTCTATCATCATAACTTTGACCTGTCTTCGTCTTTCTGGTCACAGCGGAGTAGATCTGTTTCATAGGGTCAGCTGAACTGACGGGCCAATCAGAGTTCCCTGAGGCGATGATTCCATTGTCTACATAAGATCTGTGGGGATGAAGCCACCTCAATCTTTCGCGTCCAAAGTTTTCTATGTAATCGTCGCCTATACCCCACATGTAGCCTATGCTACTGCATGGGACAACGCCCAACTTCTTTATACGCTGCTGCTGTTTTGGGGTACAGACGCTGCAGTGCTCTATTCGGTGACGCATGCCAACTGTTGGATGTTCTCTCATAGCAGCTTCAATGGCGTCTAGAGCTACATCTATGCCTCTGTCACCTATGGCATGGATGGACACGCGGAGACCAGCTTTGTGCGCTTTAACAACTTGCTCAGTCAACTTCTCTGGGCTTGTGACCAATATTCCTAGCCCTTTTGTTCCTCGGTGTTGAGGAGTGTAAACTGCGGCTGAACCACCGCTTCCGGATCCGTCAGCGACTAACTTAACGCTCATGATTTTCAGCTTGTCACCTCCAAATCCAGACTGCAAACCCAGCTTTACAAGCAGATGCAACAAGTCAACGTCAACTTCATAGCCAGGGAGTATGCCTGGAAGTGTGCCGACCATCAGGTTCATTCTTATCGGCATCTCCCCTGATGCCAGCAACTCTTGACAGGCTTTGATTGAAACGGGAATCGCTGTCGCTTGGTGTATAGTCGTCAGCCCCCACTCAAGAAACTGTTTGAACGCGTGTTGTAGCCCTTTCTTGATCTGTTCGACATCATAGGGTGGAAGGAGGTTCATGACCCTCATCGCTGCGGTCTCGTAGAGCAGTCCTGTAGCCTCCCCATTCTTTGGGTTCCTGTCTATCTTTCCTCCGGACGGATCTGGCGTGTCTTTTGTTATTTCAGCCAACTGTAGCGCTTTGCTGTTGACTATGTATAGATGGCCGGTCTCTTTACTTATGAAGACAGGGTTATCGGGAGCTTCTTGGTCTAGTTCCCATCTCGTGATGTGTCTTCTTTCGAGCAACTTATTTTCGTTGTAGTTTCTCGCTCTTATCCACTCGTCTTTAGGCATCTTCTCAGCCTTCTCCCTAATCTTTTCCAATATTTCCTTGATTGATTTGACTGGAGGAGACCTGCAATCCACCTCGAACATCTCAGTCCCTCCGAGGGCTGGGTGGCAGTGAGTGTCAATGAAACCAGGCAGCAGGGTCTTTCCCCTGAGGTCTATAACCTTTGTTTCATCGCCAACCAGTCGCTTAGCATCCTCGCTCGTTCCCACCTTAACGATTCTTCCTTGTTTCACCGCCACGGCCTCGGCGATAGTGTCCTTTGGATCTATTGTCACCACCTTGCCGTTCAAAAGAACTAGATCCGCAAACAATCCTACCACAGCCTCTTCACCCATATTGATATCCACAAAATAACCTTAAAAGATTCAATTTCATATTAACGGGTATTTGGAGCCAAGGAGAATCACGAAAGTGATCGTGGACACGGTTTGGGAGCTTAAATTGGCTCCCTACAAATTCGGTTTGGGAGCCGTAGGGGAAATTGGCTATGATATGAAAAGCCTTGGGGGCTCAAGGGTTCTCCTGATTACCGACAAAGGGGTGGCAAAAGCAGGGCTATCGAATAAGGTGAGCTCTCATCTAGAAGGTCAGGGTTTGAATGTTGAAGTTTGGGATGGAGTTGAACCTGAACCCTCAGAAAAATCAATAGAGGCAGGTATTGAATGGGCGCGAGCGCGCGATGAAGACAATGGGTTTGACTCGTTTGTCAGCGTGGGTGGCGGCAGCTCTATAGACAGTGCCAAGGTCATGAATCTGATCCTTTCTCACGGAGGAAAAATCCTGGATTACGTTGCTCCACCAACGGGACGGGGTAAATTTCCGCCCGCTCCACTAAAACCTCACATAGCTGTGCCTACGACTGCAGGAACAGGATCAGAGACTTCTCCTGCCTGCGTGATTTCGCTTCCAGAAAAGATGGTTAAGGTTGGGATCTCCCACGCCTATTGCCGACCTGACTTGGCGATTGTTGATCCACTGCTACATGTGTGTATGCCTCTCAAGGTGACTGTGGATTCTGGCATGGACGCATTAGCCCATGCAATAGAGTCATATGTCACACGTAGATTTGACAGAAAACCTAAGCCCAGGACTCCTTTAGAAAGACCAGTTTATGGCGGCGGGACTCCTCTCACGGACATCTTCGCGGAAAAAGCTGTTGAGTTGATTGGAAGGTGTCTAGCGCGCGCGGCACACAATGGAACTGATATTGAAGCACGAAGTGGAATGGCGTTGGCAGCGACTCTAGCAGGAATCGCTTTCACAAACGCGGGACTTACTGCTGTTCACGCAATGGCTTACCCTGTGGGAGCGCAATTCCATACCTCTCATGGCGAAACGAATGCTGCGCTTCTCCCAGCGGTCATGGAATTTCTCCTACCCTCGTCTACGGGAAAATTCGCCCGTGTGGCTGAGTTAATGGGTGAAAGCGTTGAGAGGTTATCTCCGCATGAAGCTGCAAGAAAATCCGTAGAGGCAGTAATAGATCTGATGAAGCGTACAAATTCGCCGAACGGTCTGAGCGCTTTTGGAGTTAAAGAAGGAGATCTTCCGAGAATGGCTGAGGACACCTTAAAAATAAAGCGATTGCTAGCGGGTAATCCTCGTCCTGTGACAAAGGAAGACCTGAAAGATATATTCAGAAGAGCATTGAAATACTGGTAGCCTCAGCAGCGTAGAGAGAGGACCAATCATGGATAGGGAACTTTGTTACATGTCTGCAATAGAAATGGAGGAGGCCGTCAGAAAGCAAGATATTTCCTGCACAGAAATAGTGAACACCATTTTGGATAGAATTGAAAAAATAAACCCAAAAATCAATGCCTACTGCACTGTCTTAACAGAAGACGCCCAAAGGGCTGCTAAGGAAGCAGATTTGGCTGTGAAACAAGGGAAACGTCTCGGCCCTCTTCATGGAGTTCCTGTTTCAATAAAAGACCTGATCTTCACCAAGGGAATTCGAACAACATTTGGTTCCAGAATCTTCGAGGATTTTATTCCGCAAAGGGATGCAATCGTCGTCCAAAGATTGAAGGCTGCAGGAGCCATCGTTGTGGGAAAGACAAATACTCCTGAGTTTGGTTACAAGGCAGTCACGGACAATCTCCTTTTTGGGGCCACTCTTAATCCCTGGAACTTGAATCTCACGTCGGGAGGGTCCAGCGGCGGAGCAGGAGCCGCCGTAGCCACAGGATTGGGGCCTTTAGCTGTAGGGAGTGACGGAGGAGGTTCGATTCGTATCCCCAGTAGTTTCTGCGGTATTTTCGGGTTCAAACCTTCCTTTGGAAGAGTCCCTCGGTATCCTGTTCTCCATGGGTGGGAGACTTTGAGTCACTATGGTCCTATGACTAGGACCGTCAGAGACGCTGCCCTCATGCTAGATGTGATGGCTGGACCCCACGACGCGGATCGACTATCCCTACCAGATGAAAAAGCCAGCTATTTGAAATCCATAGAAAACAAACCAGAGGAACTAAAGTTGGCTTGGAGCATCGATCTAGGCTACGCTGTGGTGGACCCCCAAGTTCACGCGATTGTGGAAAAAGCCGCAAAAGTCTTTGAAGGATTCGATTGGAAGTTACATGAGGGCCACCCTGAATTTGTTGATCCTGAACAAACTTTCATGACAATGGTACTAGCCGAGACCTCCGCGGCTCTGATAGATACGATGGGAAAATGGGGTGACAAAATTGATCCTCCGCTAGCTCGTTTAGTTGAGAACGGAAAAGATATCTCAGCCATCGATTACGTTAAGGCCACCTTTCAGCGAAAGGAGTCATGGGAAAAAGTGTGCCGTTTCTTCAAAGAGTATGACCTGCTCTTGACGCCAACCTTGGCTGTTCCGCCGTTCGCAATAGAAGAAGGCATGGGACCCAGGGTAATCAACGGCAAAAGGGTATCGATCCTAGACTGGATGGCCTTCACCTTCCCCTTCAACCTAACAGGTCAGCCCGCCGCCTCTGTTCCCTGCGGGTGGACTAGAGAAGGTCTTCCGGTTGGTCTCCAAATAATAGGTAAGCGTCTCGATGACATTACAGTTCTTCAGGCTGCCGCGGCCTTCGAGGAAGCTTCTCCTTGGGCTCAAGAAAGACCACCCATCGACTAAAGGTGCAAAGTAGGTTTTGAGGAGATATGAAAAAAGGCGAACTCTACATCGTTTCCTTCCGAGATAAAACCGTTTGGTTTCGGAAAGATTTCCGGTTCTGAATGGAAGATGGAAAGGCTATAAACCACAGCGTCATCTAGTTACTGTTTCTTCATCGTGAACAAAAATGCTGAGCTTAAGAAGCCGAAATTACATAGGTATTTGTCTCCTAGGTTTTGGACTCATGCTTGCAAATGGCATGGTCTTTCCACTAATGTCACTTTACGCTGAAGAATTTACTACCTCGCTATGGCTAATTGGTTTGAGTGCGGCAGTATTCTGGATCACTCGCATGTTCCTTGAAGTCCCCATTGGCTTTCTTTCAGACAGAATTTCCAGATATAAAATCATATTCTCAGGAATAACTATCAGTGGCATTTCATTTGCATTCACTGCCTTCATAACCAATATCTACCAGTTGATAGGGACTCGTGCTTTGTTAGCTGTGGGAACCGCAGCATTCTTTGTAGCGACATTGGCCTACGTAGCTGATCATTTTTCCAGCGAAACCAAAGGAAAGGCGTTAGGAATTTTGCAAGCAGTGGAATTCTCTACGATTACAATTGGAAGCTCCTTAGGTGGGTATGTTGCAGCTGTATTCAGTTTCAGGTCTGTTTTTGTAATTGGTGCGCTCATTCAATTAAGTGTCTTCACATTCGCGATTACTTCGAAAATAATAAGAGAGAATGGAAGCTTTGGTATTGGAAAAGTTGGAGAGAAAAATCACTCTCTCTGGTCGTCGTTTCGAGACCTATCTAGGATACTGATGATCAAGGAGGTTGCCATAGCAAGCTTTGCCATCTTCGTTGTTCAGATCATGGAAAGTGGTCTCCTTTTTGTGATAGTTCCTCTTTATACGGAGAAAATCCTTGGAATGGGACTGACAGAAATAGGGCTGATGATGGCAACAAGAGGAGCTGGCGTGGGCGTGGGAGCCGTTCTTGGAGGTTTCCTATTTGATAGGCTATACCCCCGAACGCATCTCATTAATTATGTACTAGCCTTTGCCATCGGTGGGGTAGCTACCTTTCTATTCACATCAACAGATATCCTTGCGTTATTGTCTTCACTCACGTTCCTCACAGGAATCACTTTTGGTTTGGTCTATTCTACAACGCCCGCATTAGTTGCTAGCTCTACAGTACATTATTCTGTGGGCACGGCCATGGGAACATGGAGGACACTTTTTGATTTAGGAGGTTTTGTGTCACCGATTATCCTGGGAGGCATAGCCCAATTTACGGATATAGTAGCCCCATTTTATGTGACTTCTTGCCTTCTGTTTCTATGCACGGGCCTCTTTGTAGTATTAGTTCGTACAATGCATCCAATAGCGCTTGACAAAAAGACAGAAGCCTAGACCATTTCATTCCTCAATTCTTACAGGTCTACTGCACGCCGTAGATTCTTAACATGAGTCTGTCTTTCTAGAAATGTGTAAATTTCATAATAAGTCGAGATTACTACAGACAAATAAGCACAGAAAGAGGGGTGACTCGCGCTCGCGCGCGCTGCGAGGCCCTATTTCTGCGATACATTAAGACGGTGCGGGCTCTTTCACCAAAATTTCCACGCCAAACTGTCCATGTAGTCGTTTAGAGAACGAACAGTTAGCCTGTTACTGTCGTGTTGCTCCAACACTTTCGTAAGGGCTGAGGCCAACTCAAGATTTGTTACAACAGGAATGTTGAATTCGATTGCCAGTCTACGGATGGTGTATTCATCCTTCAGGACTTCCGAATAATTTCCCGCGTTATTGGGCATCGGTATGTTAATCACCAAATCTATTTTGCCCTCTTTGAGGTAGTCAACAATGTTCGGATTCACATTAACCTCTCTGACCTTATTTAGGACAGAGATGTTGTTTACTCCAGCGTTACGTAGGGTTTCAGCAGTGTGCTCTGTCGCATATATTTTGAAGCCCATCTTCCTCAGCGCCCTTCCTAATGGCAAAATCTTCTTCTTCAACTCCTCTCCGCCAACAGTTATCAGAACAGAACCGCCAGACGGTGGAATCTTAAAACCGGCTGACTGCAAAGCCTTTGAAAGAGCGTCTGCAAAGTTTTCTCCTAGACAGGCCACTTCTCCTGTGCTAAGCATTTCAACTCCGAGGACGGGGTCGGCTCCGCTTAAACGCATGAAACTGAACTGAGGGACCTTCACTCCAACGTGTGAGATGGGTGGGAGTTCGGTGACTCCAACGTCTCTAAACTTCTTATCTAGCATCGCCAAGGTGGCGAGTTCAATTAGGTTGACTCCTTGAGTTTTACTGACGTATGGCATGGATCTTGAAGAACGCAAATTGCATTCGATTACGTAGGTGCAGCCGTTTTTTACGAGGTATTGAATATTGTAGGGTCCCTTGATCTCAAGAGCTTTCACAATTCTGTGGGTGTAATCTTCGATGGTTTTCAATACGGTGTTGGATAGGGTTTGGGTTGGGATGCCCATCGTCGCGTCGCCGCTGTGAACTCCGGCGTTTTCAATGTGTTCAATGATCGCTCCGATCAGTATGTCTTCTCCGTCTGATACGCCGTCGGCCTCAACTTCCTTAGCCTTCTCCATGAATTTGGAGAGTACGACAGGATGTTCTCGTGAAACTTTGGTTGCGAGTTTGAGATAGTCCTCTAGCTCGTCTTCGGTGTAGGCGACTCTCATGGCAGACCCTGACAAAACGTAGCTCGGACGAATGAGGACTGGGTAACCGATTTTTTCAGCGAATTCTTTGGCGTCTCGTATTGTTGTAAGTCCACTCCATTCTGGTTGCGGAATCATGAGCTTGTCTAGAAGAGCGCTAAACTTTGAGCGATCTTCTGCACAGTCTATGCTTTGACCTGAGGTTCCCAGCAGTTTAACACCAGAATTGGCTAGCTCCAGTGCCAGGTTGTTTGGAATCTGTCCTCCCACGCTTGTCATGACTCCAAAGGGATTCTCCTTCTCGTAAATGTCTAGAATTCTCTCCAAGGTCAACTCTTCAAAGTAGAGCTTATCAGACATGTCATAATCGGTTGAAACTGTTTCGGGGTTGCAGTTGACCATTATGGCTTCTTGGATGCCATTCTTTTTGAGGGCCCAAATTGTGTTGACTCCGCACCAGTCAAATTCAACGCTTGACCCAATTCTGAAAACGCCTGCTCCAAGAACCATAACCTTGCTCTTGCCCGAGTGAAAATCTATGTCTTCTTCGTCTCCGCCGTATGTTAGGTAGAGATAGTTTGTTTTAGCCGGCCATTCAGCGGCTAGCGTGTCTATTTGCTTGACGACGGGAACTATGTTCGCTTCTTTTCTCAGGTTTCGTATTGTCATTTCGTCTGTTTTGAGGCAAATTGCGATTTGCATGTCTGAAAATCCGAGACGCTTTGCCTCCTTAACCGTTTCTAGGATTCCACGATCTTCTAGATTCATAGAACGCAGTTTCTTCTCCATGCCTACAACGTTTTCAATCTTATGTAGAAAGAAGGGGTCAACGCCGCTTAGTTGGTTTATCTCTTCAGTTGGAATACCTTTTTTGATCGCTTTGACTATCTTGAAAAGCCTTTCATCTGTGGGGTTGGTTAAGATATCCTTTATGTTCTCTGATGACTCATAATCGCTGTCTTCAGGATTACAGACTAATCCTAATTTTCCTATGTCCAGCATACGAACGGCTTTTTGCAAGGTTTCCTCAAGGCATCTGCCAATAGCCATAACTTCTCCAACAGATTTCATCTGCGGACCAATGTGCCTGTCCACATTACTGAATTTTTGCAGGTCCCATCTTGGAAACTTAACCACAACATAGTCTAGGGCTGGCTCAAAGCATGCAGTGGTAGCTCCTGTAACCATGTTTGCGAGTTCCGGAAGCAGATGGCCAATCGCCAGTTTAGTTGCAATGTACGCCAAGGGGTAACCTGTCGCTTTGCTTGCGAGCGCAGAACTTCTTGACATCCGCGCATTTACTTCAATAGCACGGTGCTCCTCTGATTTTGTGTCCAACGCCCACTGAATGTTGCACTCGCCAACTATTCCCAAACTTTGGATGACCTTTATGGAGGCCAAACGAAGCAATTGGTATTCACGGTTATTCAATGTTTGGGCGGGGGCTGCTACGATGGAGTCGCCTGTATGGATTCCCATAGGGTCGATGTTTTCCATGCTGCAAACGGCTAGGCAATTTTTATCATAGTCTCGCACGACTTCGAACTCGATTTCTTTCCAGTGGCCCATGTATTCTTCGATGAGAACTTGCGATATCATGCTCTGGGCTAAGGCTCGGCTAACTATTTCTTGTAATTCACTTTCATTGTGTGCTACACCAGACCCTTTTCCGCCTAGAATGTACGCCACTCGAACGATGACGGGATAACCTATTTCCCCAGCAGCCTTGATGGCTTCTTGAATGGAGGTGGCGGATCTACTTCTAGGTGTCGGAATGTCTGCCCTGATCATTGCTTGCTTGAAGAGTTCTCTGTCTTCAGTGTCTTCTATTGCCTTTATTGGTGTCCCCAAAACTTTGACATTGTATTTCTCGAGGATTCCTCTTTCCGCAAGTTGAACTCCACAGTTTAGGGCTGTTTGTCCTCCGAATCCCAAGAGAATTGCGTCAGGCTTTTCTCTTTCAATGACTTTTTCGACGTATTCTGGCGTGATGGGTAGGAGGTACACTTTTCCCGATAAACGAGGGTCTGTTTGAATTGTAGCTATGTTGGGATTTATTAAGATGGTTTCTATGCCCTCCTCTTTTAACGCTTTGAGACACTGGCTTCCAGAGTAGTCAAACTCAGCGGCTTCTCCAATCTTGATCGCTCCGCTTCCGAGCACCAAAACTTTCCGTATCCACTCAAATTTCGGCATTTACATGCACCCTCCGAGTTTCAAGAACTCCTCAAACAGAAACTCCGTATCGTATGGGCCTGGTGCGGCTTCAGGATGCCACTGAAAGGCAAACGCTGATTTGCTTCTATGCCTTATTCCTTCGACTGTTTTGTCGTTAGCGTTGATGAAGAATACGTCCAAGTTGGTGGCTTTCAGAGAGCTTGAGTCTACAGCGTAACCATGGTTCTGGGTTGTGATGTAACATCTGCCTGTGTCCAGATTAAGCACAGGCTGATTTTGAGATCTATGTCCATATTTTAGTTTGAAAGTGTCTCCGTCCATAGCCAACGCCAAAATCTGAACCCCCAAGCTTACACCCATTAAGGTAACGTCTTCCTCAACCAGCTCTCGGACACACTCAATGGTCTTGACGCATTTCTTCGGATCGCCAGGACCGTTGCTTATTACCACGCAGGTCGGGGCATATTCCAAGATTTCCTTTGCCGAAAAATCGTAGGGCACTCTTATGACGTTGATTCCACGTTTCAGGAAGCTTCGTACAATGTTGTATTTGGTGCCGCAGTCGATCAACGCCACGGCCTTGCTTCCCCCAACATTGTGATGAAAGGGCTCTTTGACTGTCACCTCTCTAACCAAGTCTCTTAGGTTTGGGTCTGAAACCTTCTTTGCTTCTCCTAAAAGTTCTTCAAGATTTGGCTCTTCGTCTTCTTCGCATACCTTTAGAATGCCGAGCATGGAGCCTTTGTCTCTTAGCTTCTTCGTGAGTCTTCGAGTGTCTATTCCGTATATACCTGGGACGTTTTCATCTTTGAGCCATCCTGCCAGGGTTCTGGTGGATGCCCAGTGGTAAGGCTTCTTGCACAATTCGTGGATAACGAGGCCCGTTGCCTTGATGCTTTCAGATTCAAAATACGCTGGAATGCCTAGTTCAAGATCGTAGTGTGGAACTCCATAGTTGCCCACAAGAGGGTAGGTCAGCGTTAAAATCTGGCCTTTGTAGGAAGGATCTGTCAAAGCCTCGGGATATCCAACCATGGAAGTTGAAAAGACAATTTCGCCTGAGACCTTCTTTGTCGCTCCAAAACCATGACCGAAAAAGTGGGAACCATCTTCCAAAACTAGAACAGCTTTTCTGGTTTTCAGAGGACTAAGATGTGCCTCCAAAGCCCTATCCTACCTATCTATTTCAGTTTTTAAGTTTTACTATGCCCACGTTGTCCAGTGATGAATAGAAATGGAACAGACTGCAGGTCATACATGCATGCATGGATTCGTGCAAGTCTTCGAAGTTGCACGGGAAGAGGAGACATGCGCGCGCACCCTTACTCACTGAAGAGAAGGAAGGAGTTCAAAAGTTGTTGAATCGACAAGAAGTCTTGCCTAAGTGTTGTGGCGTGTCCAAACTGGAAGCGCCAATTGACTTTCTGGGTCTTTACAAGCGCCAGTGATTCGAAAGTTTATAAGAACGATTCTCAGAATCAACCAGGCCTTTCTCAAACAATTTTGCACGACCGCGCGTAACTGTATTTACGTTCAACAAATACGCAAAAAACTTTATTAAACATGAGATTATAAGTATGTATCGTGAGTCGTAATATAGAATACTTAGGTACATTGCATGTGGCCATCTCAAGCCATGGAGCATGCTTGTGAAAGAACACAGGAAGTAGCTGAAAAGAGGAGTGAAGCGATGAGTAAACGGCTAAAGGAGGGTTTGGGTAAAGCCGAATGCTGGGGACAAAAATTGAAAAAGAAGCTTTCTCGCGTGTCTAGGAAGACGGAGAGAAACAAAGTTTCGAAAAATAGGCGCAAGGGGAAAGGGGATACACAGTGAATTGGTTAGTTCTTTTTTCCGACATACTATTCGGGTTGGTCGCCACCGTCTTAGGTGTACTGGGCTTGGGCACCTTCAAAGCTATCAAGCATCTGGGTATAGGTAGATCCTTCTGGGTTCCAGTATTCGTGTCCAGCGTCCTCTTCGTATTCGGGTCTGCTGTTAGAATCTTTCATGAGTTTGCAGTTGAATTGGGTTGGTCGCTGATGGTTCAAACTGACGAGATTGTGCGTTTCAGTTGGCTTCTTGCTCTCTGCATTTTGATGGGGTGCATCTACAACTATTCCAGAAAAGTGAGGACGGCGATTAGAGTCTCCAAACAGGCGGAAGCTCCTAGCGTAGCCGAATTGACTCTCATACAAAAGCAAACGAACGAACTGCTCAAGCGAATTGAGAAACTAAAAAATGAGCAGACGTAGATCTTATGACATCATAGCCGCTGAGAGACAACGGCAAGTGCGTTTCTGAAGCGGGTTAGGGCTGCTTTTTGGGCGCCAATTTCCACTAACGAGAAAATGTTTTTTGCATTGCAGAACCTAAGTTTCTTACAATCCAGTTGACCGAGAAGCGATTGGAAGATCGGAGTCCCGCTGACTAGTTCAAGAACAACATTTTCAAACTACTATCACTTGCCAGTATTGTGGAGGAGCGATGCCCCAGACGTCGATGCTCTGTCCTGATTGTGGCGCCCGATCAAAACCGTCAGTCGAAAGACTCCTCTCGCGCAGGGAATAATCGTGAGTATATGGATTCTGACTTCATAGTCTTTTTATGTGTAAGGAAGAATTTGAAGAAAGAGGTTGCAACCTATGTCAGAAAAAAAGGAGCAAGACAAATACGAATGGAAAATTCTGGTATTGGCATTAGTGTTCGGGCTCCTCGCCGGGCTTTTAGGCGGAGCCTTGGTTGCCCAGATATTTGCCAATCCAGGGCCACAGGGCGAACAGGGACCACAAGGACCAGCAGGTGAAACTGGACCACAGGGCATACCGGGCTTAGATGGAACAGATTCAATCCTGCAAGTATTTCAGAACAGGAATGATACAGAGGTTGACACCATTAACGCTACTCAGGGTCAGTGGTATAATCTCTCTGATTTTGACTCTTCAATGAAGATCACAGTAAACGTTCAGCAGAATTCAAAAATCCTTGCGCAATTCTCAAGCACGCATGAATTGGCAGCGACCGCCTCAATCTTGGTGAGATTAGTTGTGGACAACAACTACAACAGCAGCACTTACATGTGTTCAATTGGACCACCCAATGCGCCACAGATGCACATGCCAGGACATGTGGAATTTCTAACAGATTCCCTGGACGCCGGACTACATACAATCAACGTGCAGTTCCAGATAGAGGGGAGTTCTCCTGTCATTCTAGACAGAACTCTTACCGTAATGGAAATCACATCGTAACAATCAGCGTGCGCAAAGAGGAATTGGTGGGGCCGCCCGGATTCGAACCGGGGTCCCGAGAGCCCAAGTCTCAGAGCCTAGACCATGCTAGCCGACGGCCCCGTTTGAAGGCTAAGGAAGCCTAGACGGAGATTGAAATAAGCAATCTTATCATGAACATCGATTTCTTAATATTTCTATCTCTTAGGCACAATCGCATTCACCGATGAAGAGAAACTCCTGTGGGTTTCGGTCTAATTTGCGCGCCGCAAACGTAACCCCAGCAAAACAGCAAGGAAACCAGAAAAACAAAGAAGCCTCCCCCCGCGCAAAGAAACTCTTAAGTGTGTTGTCTAAGTATGGCAGCGGGGAATCGTTGTGGGAGAAAATGATTTAGTTGGTCGGTGTGGCCTTTATTGTGGTGCTTGCAGTATATACAGAGCCTACAAGGATGGTGGCGCATATAGAAAGAAGGTGGCTGAGTTCTTCAAATGCCCGCCAGAGAAAGTCAGATGCAAAGGTTGCCAAGTTCTAACATCGGAATGCTGGGGAAACGACTGCAAAATTGTAAGATGCTTGTTGAGCAGAGGTCTCAACTTCTGCTATGAATGCCCTCAACTCGATGACGGACCCTGCGAGAAATTCGAAAGGCTAGCCAAAGGCTACCTAGAAGACAACAACGTAGACCTTCGAGCGAATCTGGCAAAAATAAAGGGTGGGCAAATAGACGCATGGCTAGGAGAGAGTAGGGAAAGATTCAAGTGCCCAAACTGCGGAGGACCCTTACCAACAGGCTCTAAGAAATGTTACCATTGCGGAAAAGAGTTTTCTAAGATCCTCTAGGATCCAAAGCTTAGACACGACTCTGGTGCCGGGGGCGGGATTTGATCCCGCGACTTCTGGGCCCCTTTAACGGAGACACGCTCTCCAGATTATGAGTCTGGCGCCATAACCAGGCTAGGCTACCCCGGCTTTCGCGTTTTCATCCATTACAACGCACAGCACAAATTTAACTATTTATTCAGCCGCTTTTAATTGCAAGACGGCCTTCTGAAAAAACGTGGTCTTCAACATTCTGCTGTGGTAAAGTCCAAATATGCAGGTTCGTCTGCGCCGCGCTATGACATCTATGTTATTTTCCCTGTACATTCTTAATGTTCCCTTCTTGTTTGATTCTCAATACGCCTTTTACGCACGCGCGCTTTTCGTTGAAAACGTCTTAGCTATTTCCTTGTCAACTTAAGAACGCCATCTTGCTTGCCTAAATAAACGACGTCTGCCATTTCAATAAAAAGGCCAGTCTCGATGACACCGGAAATCAATTTAAGCTGTAAATCCAGTTTTTCAGCGTCATCAACAGGCCCAAAATCAACATCAACAACAAAGTTGCCGTTATCTGTTATCAATGGGCCCACCTTTCCTCTGCCCTCCCGCAAAACTGGCTTTCCCCCCAATTCCCGCATCTTGGCTATAACCGTCGGGAAAGCGAATGGCAAGACCTCGATGGGTATCGAATGGTCTGTTCCCAGCCTTTCCACAAGTTTGGTTTCATCCGCCACTATGACAAACTCTTTGGCCGCCGAAGCAACAATCTTTTCCCTCGTCAACGCTCCGCCAGCGCCCTTAATCAAATTGAGTTCCCGGTCAACCTGATCTGCGCCATCTATCGCAAGGTCAATGTGAGGATGCTCGTTTAAGGTCGTTAGCGGAACACCGCAATGTACTGCCAGCATCATGGCTTGATGAGAAGTTGGAACCCCCAAGATTCGCAAACCTTCCAATCGGATTTGTTGCCCTATCTCCTGAATTGCGTAAGCAACTGTACTTCCGCTGCCCAACCCGACGGTGAAATCGTTTTGAACATGTTTCATAACTTCCAAGGCCACTCTTTTCTTGGCCTCTTCTCTCCAAACCACCTTTTTACGCCTCAACCTCGATTTGCCCCAGCCTCTCCAGAACTTTTTCGACCTCAGCCCTGATCTCTTCAATTCTTTTCTCGGCCTCGGTTTTCTTTGGAGCTGGAGGTTTGCGCGCCTTTCTCTTTGCCTTTTCAGGCAGGTCGGACGGCGGAGTCGGAGATGGGATGGGAACCTCCTTTATCGGTTTGAATTCGAGGCTTGACCTCAAGTTCCCGATTTTCTCGCTTATTTCGTTGAATCGTTCATCAAATAATTTGATGAGGTCACCTTGCATAGTTTCTAGTTCGTGGAGCGCGACGACTGACTCGCCCTTGGAAATCATGTCTTTGATCTCCAGCATTCTACTTTTGTATCCTTGGGCCAAGCGATTCCTCTCCTCCTCACTTATTTTTCCTTCTGCTTGAGCTTCATAGAGGCGTCGAATGGCGTCGCTAAGAATTTCCCTTTCAAGACCAAGGACCCTAAGCTCGTCCTGAGCCCTTTTGGCGTCGCCGGATGTCACGCTTCGCTCCACTTTTAGGGGCCATCTCTCATTAGCCTCGCTCGCTTCGGGCACTTCCAACGGCTCTTCTTTCTTTTTCTTTTTTCCAACCCTCATCGCGTAAAGCATAAATGAAGCCAGGAGAACCGCCCCGAACGCGACAGCGTAAAGTAAGAGATCAGAATTCACGCGGGTCCCCTTCCACAAAATGATGGGATTTTATGTTGTATATAAATGTGAGGAAGGCATTTCTGAAGGTTTCGGTGATTTTCTGCAAAGTCTTGAAGTATTCGCTTGAATAATATTGGGCTATCCACATTTTGCTCTGACGGTTATTGGATTGGCCGTTGTCGCATATGAATCTAACCGTGTTATGTGCACTCGCGATTTGCACGTGGTAGATTATGGTGGATAAAGATTTCTAAATCTTAGAGACAATTCATAAATGGTTTATAGAAATAGGTCCAGAATCTGAAAAGAGGAATTGATGGTGCGAAGGTCAAAACTGGAAATGAACCTTGACATTCTTAAGATTTTGGCTTCTCAAGGACCAAGGAGGCTAACCCAACTCATGCGCAAGACAAATCTAATCCAGAGCGTTCTGGAACAGCACCTAGGCTTTCTAGCGCAACAAAGCCTCGTTGAAGAGCAAGATTTTGGCAAAGACAAGATCTTCTATGCAATTACAGAAAGGGGTCTAAGGGTCCTAAAGGTTGTTATCCCAATAATTGAGGAAGCGCGCAAGATTCCAGCCTTGCTGCACTAGGCATAAATGCATGCATGGAATGGCCTGGTTTCGCACTTCCAGAAACGTTTCAAAGAACTGTGAAAAGGTTTCTCTTCCGACAACATTGGAGCCTCGGACGGGATGCGCGCGCGCGAGGTAATATTCTTTCCTTTCAAGTTGCATTAAAGATTTAAGAAAGAGACTTCTAC
>CAYFXU010000020.1:10858-23782 GCA_964347145.1 uncultured Candidatus Bathyarchaeia archaeon | reverse complement strand
ATGCTGAAGAACTATATTTCTATTTTCTAGCTTCAAGAGTCTCTGAACAAAGAAGACCTAGAAAGACCGTCTTTTCCTCATACCCTTCAGAAGGAGTTTGCGCGTCTTTTCGTCAAGACTACAGTAATAGATTCTTCCTCTTATTCTTCTGGTCCCAATGTATCGTCTCATAGAGAATTTATTCAGTAATTCTCTTTCTTCGCGCGTAAATTGATCTGCCGGAATAATAGTTGAACCCTCAACCTTCAAGAGTTTCATAACAAAGTTTCTCGGCAAAAGAACGAAAACCTTGTTGCCTTCATAAAGATACGCTTTGTCTCTCTCCAAGTAAATCGGAACCAGGTCACCACCAGCACGTTCTTTCGCATCCTTCCAACTCTCTGCATGAATTGTGCCAAAAGGTCTCGGAACCTCGCCTCTCTTCTCCAATTCTTCCTTTCTAATAATCATGTCAAGTTGCCTATCTAGCCATTCAGAGTTGAGCGTGAAAGTCTGTTCAACCAGCTTGTCAAGCATACTGCAAGTTTGATTGACGATTCGCTCCAGCAGCTTCAAGCTTTGGTTAATTTCATTTCCAAGTTCAGGTGCTTCTGTTACAACCTTCGACAGTTTGATGTTTCTATAATTAACTACAAGACTTCTACGCATTTCGTCATCAAGTTTTAGATTATCATAGACCTCCAACCCTATTGGTTGTTGAAACGAAACTTCTCCGTTGATATAAAAACTGAAACGTTCAACAGAAACAACTAGGGGGTATACAGACATAACCTTCAAATCTATGCCTGGAGAAAGGGCAACCGAAATGTTCGGGTTCTCATTCAAAAACTCTTCCAGTCGCACATAATCTGCTTTCTTCAGTTCGTTCTTCATCTTGAAACGCAATGAGGTTTCACTCGTGTTTTCTTTCGGTTTTTTCTAATCTGGATAAAGCAAAAATAAAATTTTTTGAAGAGAAAAATATGTGCGCCGCCGCATTGTATTAACTGAAAGGATGAAATAAACGCATCTGAGTTGCCTGCCTAGTTTCCTTCTTATCTGTTTCAATTTTGCGCGCGCATCACGCTTTCTTCTCGCGCAAGACAGCGTGCGTACGATAAAAGGGGGGAGTCTTTAAACTCGCGTTGGCTGCAACATTGCGAACTGGTTTCCTTCCGGGTCCAGTGCAACTGCTACCCAGCCTACATCAGGGACCTCTTGTTTTGGTTGTAAAATCGTTCCCCCGAGAGACTTGATCTTCTCAATGTATTCGTCTATCGACTCAACAGAAATGTAGTTGACTGGTTTAAGCTCCGCGCTATCCTTCTTGTACATGCCTCCGTTCACTCCAGTTCTCAAGGGTGTTCCTTTCTCGTCCACAGGTACTGTCTCGATCGTCCAGTATTGAATTGGCCCCGTAGATTTGTCAATCCTCCATCCGAAGAGTTCGGTATAGAACCTTCTAAGCTTCTCCACATCGTCTGCCGGAATCTCAAAATGCACAACTGTGTTATCCACCATTGCTCGCCTCTTTACCTATACCTTTTTAGCGTGCTTTTCCTTTGGTGCTCCACAGTTTGAGCATGTTGCTTGACGACATCTACTTGTGTATTCAGTTTTACACTCGGAACATATCCATGTTGGCATATTCTTTCTGTTCTCCCTTCATTCGTTTCAAACTACCTTAATATGATGACAAGCTATTAACAATTTCGCGCGCTCAATGGTAGACAGACTTGAGAAGAGAGAAAAGCGAAAAGATGAAGTACAGAATAACAGTAAACAACGCCGTTGGCACGGGCCTCTTTGACGTGGCGCGCGCCCATGACTCTTTCCCAGAAAGCTATCCGCTAGGAAGGCATCCACGAGGAGAGGCAAGACAGGAAGCCTTGCAAATCAAAGAACCAATAGACACCTACCAAAGCACCGTCAACGACTAGGCACTCTTGAGACTACTAAGCGCGGCTACGCCCATGTATCAATGATTGAGGATGTAATTTATTCAATTAGTTTTCTTGCTCAGCCGTGACTTTTCACTTGCCTACCTTGTTGAAGCTTTTTTCCACATTTTTTGCAGAATACCGCTTCTTCCACGTTCCTCGCTCCGCAAAGAGAACAATAAACAGCTTTTGACACAGTCATTGTTGTTACAGATCGTTCCCGTTCTAAAAGGTCTGTCAATAGCAGTGCTCCTTGAACTACTAGAAATAGCCCTATTATCCATACAAGAAGGTCAGGGAAGAGTATGACCAATATTCCGAAAACGATGCATATCACTGCTAGCATAGGCTTCGAAATCGTTATTCCAATTCGTTGCAATCCTCTATCTACATAATCGGCCATAGGTTTATTCTCCAAAACAACAATTCCGAATGTTGATCTTCATAACTATTATGAAGCGAAAATCGATATTCGGACTCCAGTAACGCGCTTGGTTATATTTTGGCTTCATATATTGCCTTCATGAAAGATCATGATAGTCATGAACCAAGGCGCGCGCTTGCCAAAAAATGTTGGAATGCAGAAACGTGCGTCCAAGAGAGAGGTAATTTGAAAAAAATTGTCTGCATACATTTGATTTGCTCGCAACTTGCATTTGCATGCGCGCACTTCCAGTTTGAACATTAAACTTGAGATTTTCAACTCTACGATATGTTTATCTGTTGAGAAAATTCAGTATCTTACCTTAACAAAAATTTGGTAATCAACGAAGGTATGTCAGTGCCTATTATTCGCGCAATCAATCTGACAAAGCGTTTCGAGGATCTGGTTGCAGTGGACCATCTAAACTTGGACATCGAAGATGGAGAAATCTTTGGATTACTAGGTCCCAACGGCGCCGGCAAAACAACCACTGTTCTAATGCTTGCAACAGTAATCAAGCCAACCGAAGGGACGGCAATCGTAGGTGAATCTGACGTAAGGAGGCACCCTGACGATGTGCGAAAGTTGATTGGACTTTGTTTTCAAGAGCCAAAGCTTCTGTGGGTCAGTACCGCATGGGACATTTTGAATTGGCATGCAAAGATCTGCGGCCTCTCGACACAAGAGCGGAAAAGTAGAGTGAAGAAGGTGTTGGAAGACCTGGACCTGTGGGATCACAGGCGGAAAAAGGTTCATGGGCTTTCCGGTGGAATGAAGAAGCGTGTTGAAATCGCCAAGATTTTGATCCAAAGGCCCAAGATAGCTTTCATCGACGAACCTACCGCCCAAATAGATGTGATTGGCAAGCACAAGATTTGGAATACAATTCGAGAGCTTCGAGATGAAGGCTCAACCATAATCTTGGCCACCAACGAGCTATATGAAGCAGACATTCTTTCCCACCGCGTTGGGATTATGCACAAAGGCAAGTTGCTGGTCTGTGCCACTCCCAAAACGTTGAAAGACGGCATCCCTGGAGGAGATACTGTTGAGGTTCGGCTTGAAAAAGAAGTGACACAAGATGCTTTGAAAGAGTTGAGAGATTTCCAAGAAGTTGTAGATGTGGTTATGCTGAAGCCCAACGATCTGAGAATCTACCTGAACAAAGTTGAAGAGATCGTTCCCCAAATCATGAAAGTGTTTCTAAAAAAAGATTTACCAATAATCTCAATTCATATGAGCGAGCCATCTCTTGACGACGTGTTTGTACACTACACAGGACTAACTATTGAAGCGGCAGAGCAAAAAGGTCTCTTGAGGTGAAAAGAAACGAAGCTTTTGCAGGTGGTTGAAAGAGACATACGATTGTTCTTGCAGTATAAGTTCATCATTATCATGCGAGCCATTTGGTTCGCAGCTCAGATTGCTTTCTTTGGTCTAATTGCCTCGCGCATGGTTGTGCCCAATCTGGCGGACATTTACTTCGAGTACTATGTTGCTGGCGTTGTGATAATGATGTTGTATTCTTCTTCAGTATTTATAGGATATGACATTTTTGAAGAAGCTGAACACGGAGTTTTCGAGTATCTGCTCAGTCTTCCTGTATCCAGAAAAGAGCTTGTCTTGGGAAGAGCGATTGGAGGTGGAATACGCAGCTTCATTTTTGTAGGTCCGATTATCGGAATATCATTGTTTGCGATAGGACTGATGAATCCAATCAACTTTCTAATTGCTTTTTCAGCTCTCTTCTTGTTCGCGTTCGGCGTTTCTGGAATGAGCATCACGATTGCGGTTGGGCTCAAGTCTGGTGACCGATTTGACATTCTCATGGGAGTTTTAAACGCCTTCATAATTCGGCTGAGCACAACAATGTATCCTCAAGCTTTTGTTCAAGATGCAAACCAAGCATATGCAGCCTTGTCAAATTTTAATCCTGTCACTTTTGCTTCCGATCTTTTTCGTTGGGGAGTGGGTATTGAAAGATACCTAACTGTGACTCCGATGCCCTTGGCGGCAATAATCGCCCTCGTCATATTCTTCTTCGCGTTCTTATTTATCGGCGTTACAGTTTATGAAAGAAGACTTGAGGGTGGAGGGTGGCAATAGATGAAGGCGATTCTATACGTGATTGAACATGATTTCAGAAACTTCTTTCGGTACAAATGGTGGCTTGCCGGTCTCATAAGCATGAATTTGGCCGACTTGTTTATCATGGCATTGGTATACAATCAAATGGTGAGTTCAGAAATAGTTGAACAAATAAAGAGCTACTTCAACTTTTTTGCCCCGGGCGTCACCATAGTAGGCTTGTTCGCGTCAGCTTTTATGATTGGCAGAGAGATTAACATGGAAGTACGCCGACAAATCCATCACTACATGCTCAGTCTACCTATGACACGTCTAGAACTAGCTGTGGGTAGGTTGCTTGCAGGCGGATTAAGAGGAATGATGTACACGTCGCCGCTACTCCTAACTACATTTCTTTTCTTGGGGTTTCCAACACTGTGGCAGCTCTTCGTCATTTTAGGCGCTCTTTTCCTCTTGGCAATGGGAATTTCAGGCTTGAGCATAGTCACAGCGGTTTCGACAAAGAGTTTTGAGAAATTCATTACGGCAAGAGGTCTAGTCTACTACGTGCTGTTTTTTTGTAGCAGCATATTCTATCCTCTATCACTTATACAGTCGCTCGGTAGAGAGGGCATAATGCCGCTGCCCCTAGTTGAGTTGGCTCGGCTTAATCCTCTGAGCAACGGCGCGGACCTGATCAGGTCATTTCTTTTGGGCAACCCAGATTTCAAAGTTAGCATGATTCTAAATGTTGTAGTTTTCTCAGTGGTTTTCGCTACGACTGCCACGTTTGCCTACATGAAGATAATTGAACGGAGATAATTCATTTTTCGGAATTGGCGCGGTTTTCATGCCATAATCTATGCGCGCGCGCAACTTCTTCTCTTTCGATGTGCGCGATCGGATCCACGTCCTTGATTTGATCTGACGCTTTTGCAAAAAACGTTATTGATTTGATCGTGTTTCAAGTTTGCTTGTAGGTGTGTGCGCGTATTACTAATCGATCAAATGTCCTTCTTCAACTCTTGATATCAACGAAAACACAACGGCTGCAACTCCCAAGATTATTAAAGTGTAGTTCAATGACCAGTCCGCCAGCAAACCAACCATAGGATTTACAACGATCAAAGCAAGTGTTCTAAGCATAGAAATAGCTGAAAGAACAGTTGCCCTTTTTGATGAGGGGATATACTTGTTCATATAACTAACTAAAAGGGGTCTTCTCGATAAACCAAAACCGCCACCTAAGACTATGACCAACAGTACGATTGGAATGAAGGTGGTCACACCGCCTATTATGAACATAACACCTGTTATGGAAGCACTGAGCGATAACAGCCGCTTTTTTGAACCAAACACTCTTTCGAGTCTCTCATAGTTGTTCATGATTAATATTTGACTGGCCGCAAAAGCTGCGTGAACTACCCCATAATAGACCACATCCAATCCTGCTTGTCTCAGCATTGGCTGATAGAACCAAATCAAGAAATAAGCAATGGAAGCAATGAATATCATGTCTAAAGCCAAGATTTTCAGAACTTTGTTTTTGTAAAAATATTTCACTCCATCCCTCAAAATGATTGTGTATTGTTTTGATTCGATTTTTCGACTTATCTTCGGCTCCTTGAAAGTCAGGGCGACAGCAAAGGCCGCGGCAAATGGAAAGCCTAATGATAGCATCGGGGTTCTTAGGCCGAATTTGGCTGCCATGACACTACCAATTGGGGCGCTTACCATAATGCCTGCTAAGCTAAGACTTCCAATTCTGCCAAAGACTTTTTTTGATTTTTTTGTTTCTCCAATTTTTTTTAAAGTGTCATAGACAAAGGCTTCGCCTGCCCCGGACATCAAGGCGGCGGAAGTGGCCCACAAAGCTTCGCCAAACAAGAAAACGTAGAAGTTTGGCACACTCGAATATACGAGAGCAGCTATCGCATTAAAACCACACGCCAAGACAAGCGACTTTTTTCTTCCCAAATAATCAGCAATTGCTCCTGATGGAACCTCTAGCAGAAAAATCCACAGCATAAACCATGACTGCAAAATCATGATTTGAGTCAAGTTTATGCCACCCCAATCTGTGAAAAATGGAACAAGTACCCCACCAATGAAGTGTAAGCTAACAAAAAACCTGAAAAGATACATCTTCGAAAGATTTCGTCTAAAAGTTGCAAGCATCCGCTCTTGTTCTGTTTTCGTGTTTTCTCACTCCCTTTCTAATAACACACCAAGAAAAGTTATAAAATGTGCCAGGATGCCGGCCACAATACGTTATAGTTGTCTTCTTCGTCATCAAATTCCAAAACCAAATTCTTTTGCGCGCGCGCGCGCAGACATGAACGGTAAACCTTTGATCGAGCTGTTCCATGAGCAGACATTCAAACAGTTGCGTGCGCGCATGCGTTTAACTGATTCTTTGATTGTTTGTTAAAGAGATAATAGTACCGGCTAGGGGTTTACTTCATCTTGCTTGATGTTCGTAACCTCCCGTACAATATGGTTGCCAGGTGTCAACTGACGTTATCTCTGAATGCAGAGTTTTGGTCACGGCAATGGTTCAGTAATTGTGTATGTGATCAGCACTTGATTCAGCCATTGTTCACCAGAGTTCAGAATTCCCAATACGAAATAGGCGTAGTTTTGGTTGTCGACGGTAGGGTAGACTATTGAACTATTATAATATTGCAAAAGCTCAAAGGAGTGACCGCTGGTAGTTATGGACGCCATCTGATCAGTAACCTCTCCCGTCTGTCTGCATAGGTAGACATCAAAGTCTGTTATGATAGCGTTGTCATAGAGCCAAGCCCTGAACTCCGTTACAACTGCTCCATGAGGCAAATATACAGGTGCATAAAAATAGGTGTCGCCTGGGAAATTGAGGGTCCAGAGGTTATTATTCCCAGAAATATCAAAGTGGACGTTGGAATTAGAGGGTCGCCAAGCTGAAGTTGGTATTGAATAGTATCTTGTTGTCGTTGGTATGGTTATCGTGCCTTCAATTCTTGTATCGTCAGACAGGCAAAATTGGTCACTGGCGTCATCCCAGTATATATATTCTCCTGTGGGTGATCCATCTTCATAGAAGTAGATGAAGCTGTCTCCTTCCGTCCTTTGTAGTCGAATCTGGTCAACATTCAAAGTTCCCCCACTGATGTCTGAACCAGAATGCGTGTGACGAAATGGTGCAAACAGATTATCGCAGTCGATCTTCGTGTAGTAATCTGCAAGAAGCGAAGCATTCAAGCTGTCTATCCTTTCTTGAAGGTCAAGGAGTAGCTCTGTCTTGTTTATCGGTGTTCCCAGAGTGCCATATATCAAAGCCAACACGTGAAGGTCGACTACGTCAATTACCCCGTCATCATTCAAGTCTAGCCAAGGGTCATATGAAGAGTTACTGGAAGTCGTCACACTCATCTGTGCAAATGCAACACTAACAATCAATCCTAATAGACATAATTTGATCTTCTTCATAATTCAACTACCTCCTTTCTTACTTGATATAGTATTTCAAGTTGCATTAAAGATTTGAGAAAGAAAGTTCTATTGGCGCGCGCGCGCATCTTTTGGTCAGATTGGGAGAACACTGAGACAATGCAGATGGCAGGTAAAACAACTTCAACCTTGATTGGATTGGGCGGAATGATTTCAAGCGTTGCTTTGATTGGAGGTGCTGTCCTCAATAAAAGCGTTGACAAGTTTGTGCGATTGGGTATGCTCGTTGCAGCAGGGTTGATTATTCAACAAGTGCTGCCTTTGGCTATGACTTATTCTTCGATATGGCGATTCTTGTGATTCTATTAGAAGATATTCTTGCGCAGTTGGTCCTATGTCCACTGGGAACAAAAGCTACTTATCTATTTTGGAAGAAATAGCTTTGGATTATCTGTAGCTATGCCATCAACACCTTTCTTCACGTATTCGGAAACTTTTTCTCGTCTGTTTATCGTCCAGACTATTACCTTCAAGCCGTTGTCATGCGCTTTTTGAACTGTTGATGTGTGTGTGAACCGATAGAGTGGGAGTAGGTAGTTTACCTTTAATTCTAGAGCTGCTTTCGTAGGGTTCTTATGTCTCACGTAGATCAGACCAGTCTCCACTTCATCATTGAGTTTTCTGACATTAGTTAGTGCTTCTTCTAGAAAAGAAACGATTATCACATTCTTCTCCAATTTTCTTTCACGAACCAAATCTAGCAGCTTCTTCTCAAAGCCGGTTTCCTTGAGTTCTATGAGAATCCTCGCCTTCGTATCCAGGAAATCGAGCACTTCTTCCAGAGTAGGTACTTTTTCACCCTTGTCTGTGGCCAACTGCTTTATCTCCTTCAATGTCAATTCACTCACCAAACCTTTTCCATTTGTAGTTCTATCAACCTTAGCGTCGTGGATAACAACTATTTCATCATCCTTTGTTCTTCTAACGTCAAGCTCTACAGCATCTACGCCAAATTGTAATGCTTTCTTGAAGCTACGCAGAGTGTTCTCAGGTTCGTATGCCCTTGCTCCTCTATGACCGACTTTCAACATGTTGTTCACTTGAAGAATTGGCAATTTATAAATTTGGGCGCGCGCGCATACGTCTATTCTACGTCAAAATATATTCTTCTTTTGTTTTTTCCTTTATTTTCTATTTTGACAAGGACTATTTTCCCTATTTCTCTGGTGTTCTTGACATGGGGGCCTCCATCGGCTTGTAAGTCTATCGTGGGTATTTCTACTATCCTCAATTCTTTTTCTTCCGGGGGCATTCTCTCAGCTAATTTTACTATTCCAGGCATTTCTAATGCTTCTTCCCTTATTAGAGAATATATTTTCAACTGAAGGTTTTTCCTCGCTTCTTCGCTGGCTTTTTCAACAGTTGCCTCGAATATTTCTCGGTCGGTTTTCGGGAGATTGAAGTCCAATTTTGCATGTTTATGGTCTACGTGTCCTCCTGTTATCAACGCATTGTAGTCCCTGTACATTATGGCTGCTATCAAGTGTGCTGCTGTGTGTAGTCGCATTAATCTGTACCTTTTTGGCCAGTCCAATGTTCCCTTTACAAGGTCTCCTTGGTTTAGGTCCGGTTCTTCTTCAAGCGTGTGAATTACTTCTTTTGTTTCCTTGTCTATCTCCACCTTTGTGACTCTGTACTTAATTATTCCCTTTATCAAGTGCCCTGTGTCGCAGGCTACACCGCCTGTGAGTGGGTGAAAAGCTGTCTGATCCAGTACTATTTGATTGTCAGTCACACGTTGGACTCTCGCCTCAAATTCCTGTAAATAGCTATCGTTTAGGTATAGGAGCCTTGTTGACATCATTACATCATCCATCACGTTATTACACTCCTCAGATTTAATTGTTAGATGGAATCATTGTATGCCAAAGTGAACTTTCCAAGTTTGTGACTTTCTAGCAAAGAGGGAAAGTGGGGAGCTCATAAAACCTGAACCAACTTATAAGCCGCAAAACTTAGTAGGTTGCTATTCCTTGGTGCGTGCCTCCCCAATCTGGATATGATGAAATGACGAGATCATTGATTGTGAACTGTTCTTTGAAACCCTCGAATAACGAGACTTTACTCAAGATCATCACGAAGTTTAGCGATTTTACTCTTGTTCATTTTAAGGACATCAATGCTGATTGTAAAGTCGAGAAAGACATGGATGCGGTTGTCATGAGTGGATCTGCAGCTAGAATAGTAAACCCTGCCCACAGAGACATGTTCAAGGGTACTGTTAATCTGATCAAACACCTTAATCTACCCCTATTCAGCATCTGCTATGGCCATCAACTGCTTTCTTGGTCATTGGGCGCAGGAGTAGGATCTCTCTCTGACCCAGTCAATAGCAGATTTGAAAAAGTTCGCATAGTTGAAGTCGATGAGATATTTGCAGGCTTTGAAAGACACGAAACAATACCCTTGGCTCAATATCACTACGACTATGTTCTAAAGGAAAACCTCGATGAAGCCGATCCCGTTCTGCTCGCAGACTCTCAATCATGTGAAGTGGAGGCGATTAAACACAAGCATAATCCATTCTATGGCGTTCAATTTCATCCAGAGCGAATAGATATTGGAGACCAAACACACCAAGAGGGGCACAAGGTCATAGAGAATTTTTGCAGGAACGTAGTTAGAAGGTGATGCGCGCTCATTCGCTCAGAATGAGATAGGAAGTCACAGAAAAAATGGCATAGGTTGAAGACGTTAGCAAAAACGGAGGCACAAAACCCCACATTGAAATAAAAAGCCCGGACAAGGCCAAACTTAATGTCTCTCCAACATGGAGCCCCATCATCAGCAAACCAATGTCTGTCCCGTAAGAATCGTCGTCAGTTATTCTCGACAAAATTCCTTCCTGGCCGATACTAGTCATGCCTTCAACAAAACCGTAAGCAACTAAAATGGCGCCAGCAAAAACTGAACTTGAAAATCCAAGCAAGGAAAACATGATTAAGTATAATATTCCGCTCAGAAGAATGAGAGATCTCATACTACTGCTCTTCGAAAAAAGATAAGAAAAGATACCAGCTAACAAAATCTGCACACCAAGAACCAGTCCAATCGTCTCAGCGGTAAACCCATGATTGTCCAAAAACAATGGAATGACAAAACCTCCGCGAAATCCGAAAGACAAACCCAGCACAAAAAACAAGATCATGAAGATCTTGAAAATTCTTTTCTTCTTCCTTGGATCCAAAAATTGCAAAGCCGCCTTTACACTAAACTGTTTCTTTCTCCCACTCGCTAGCAAAAAAGACAAGAAGACCACGAAGAGTCCAATCAATGCACAAAGCACCATCGTCCCCTCAAATAGAAACCAAACAATAAAAAAGCCAGCCAGTAAGCTCCCCACGCCCAAAGCTACGTACATAACTGCTCTCAAGTAGACCAGAATTCTCCAATGCCGCCCGTTCTTTTCCAGAAGGAAAGGACGATTCACAGCCCACAATGTCCCCTGCCTAGTTCCCTCCATAACCTTGCCGAACAGAAATTCCAAGGGCGTATGGGCAAAATAGTAAATTAGACCAGAAATGACGCCAAAAAACCCATTAGAAAGAAAAAAAGGTTTTCTACCCCAAAAATCAGAAATAGTGGCAAAAAACATCCTCCCAAACTGCATGATCAAAGGCATTGAAGCAAACACAAGTCCCATCACAACGATGTCGATGTTCCTCTCCTTCATCATCAAAGGCAAGGCAACCATAAGAACACCACTAACAAAAGAATTAAAAACCTGAATGAAGAGTACAGTCCTAATCTGATTCAAATATCCCACTCAGAGATTTCTACTGAGCTCATATGTTTAAACCCATCGCATGCATGCAAAAATGGGACTTGACATGTTTGCACGGGCGCATTTTTCCTTTGCAGGGCCGTCAGCGGGATGTTTTTAGGTCAGTGAGAAGTTGGAACAAAAAGTCTAATAAAGGCTGTTGTTCACAAAGTCTTAGCGCATAAGGAGCCACAGAAACCAGTGTTAGTGTTACAGAAGCTCATCGATCCAGAAATGGATCAAGAAGCCCGCAAAACCGTTCATGCGCTCCGAACCTGTGCCGAGGACGTAGTGATGGAAGAGAGGAGGCCAAATTGGATGGAAGGAAGTGATTGCGATGACGGAAGCCAACATAGCGAAGCCCACCTCGGCGCGCGCGCGCGCAACCAGACTCAAGGCAAGCCTAACCCAGTCCCTCTTGTCATTTTCATTTGACATAGGTGGGTTGCTAACCGGGGCTCTGCTCGTTGTCTATTTTGACGTTTTCGGAATAAGGGCGGCTCCTTGGGCTCTTATTCTGTTCCCAGGAATTCTAAGCGTTAGAGGGGCCATAGGCGGCCTTTTCAGTGGCCACCTGAGCACTGGCCTACACCTGGGAACAGTTAAAGCCAACTACATCAAAAACACGAAGGATTTCCGTCTTCTTCTGCAAGCGGTCATCACCTTGGCACTCATTAGTGGGGTTAGCATAGGAATATGGTCTTCCATATTGGGTGTGTTCCTTTGGGGGGCCATGGTTTTAGACTTTTTCAGGTTATTGGCTGTCATTGTTGCAACCATGGCTTTATCAGTAGTACTTATTTCTCCGATAACAATAGTGTTTTCTGTTGTTTCTTTTAGACGTGGATTAGATCCCGATGTTATCGTGTACCCAGTGATATCTACGGTGTCCGACATCATTGACACTGCATGTTACATCTTTAGTCTGAAGCTCTTCTTTACAGTGAGTCACATTGGACATTACTTGATTGGGGTACTAGACCTCGTTTTCGTTTCAATTGTAGTCTACATCCTAATCAAAAATGTAAGAGAAGAGAAATTTGTAAGAATGATTAAAGAATTTCTTGTCACAATGGTGTTTGTAACTTTCATTGTTAACGTCACAGGATCTTTTCTCGATAGGATCCGTTACCGTGCACGCACAGAGATATTTGTCGTCTACCCTGCGTTGATTACCACTATCGGCGGGGTAGGCTCCATAGTGGGCTCAACCGCCACTACAAAACTTGCTTTGGGATCTATTAAACCGTCCTTTTCCT
>CAYFXU010000020.1:7059-10758 GCA_964347145.1 uncultured Candidatus Bathyarchaeia archaeon | reverse complement strand
GGCTCAACCGCCACTACAAAACTTGCTTTGGGATCTATTAAACCGTCCTTTTCCTCCATTAGACAGCATCTAAACGAAATAGGGGGATCATGGTTAGCATCGACGGTGATGTTTGCGCTCTACTCCTTAATAGCATCCTTTACTAGCAGAACGACCGCGTTAAGTAACTCTTTAGAATTCGCGGGACAGCTCTTGTTCACGAACACCTTAGCTGCGTCGGCCATGGTTATCATAGCTTACGCCGTGGCTATTTCAACCTACAGAAGAGGTTTGGATCCGGATAACTTTGTAATTCCCGTTGAAAGCTCGTTGGCGGACGGCATAACAACAGTCTCTCTTCTTCTTGCCCTCACTCTCATTGCCTAATTCACAGATGGCCTTTAGGATTCCTCAGCAGTAGGCGCACTGACGCCGGAAGCCAACCCCCTAAAATCCTCTTCCCCTCCGGCATAGCCTGAAGCAATCAAGATGTCGCCCGCTTTGATCATCGTCGCAGGACGAGGACGCAGCCACTCTTCGCCTCTTCTGATGACCAATACCCACATGCCTGTCTCCTCTTGAATCTGGGCTTCTCGCAAATTCCTTCCCACCAGTTGAGAGGTCTCTGAAACCTGCACCCGAGCTACCGTTTCCTCAGCTTCTTCTATTACAAGTCTCAATATAGGATGAGGTTCCAGACCTCTTAGCACGACATCAGCAATTTCCCTGGCAGCATCTGCTATTTCTTCTGTGACTACACCTAACCTTATCAAACCTAGAAAATCCTTTGACTCTTCCGGTTTGAAGCCGCTGGACAAGACGAGGAGCTCAAATTCCGTATGCAGGTTATCCATACGTTCTTCAAGGGCTTGCACTTCCTCTGCTAATTCTCGGCTGTTAAGAAGAAGAGAGGAATATGCAAGATCTATCATAAGTTCAGACGTGTCCTTTAGAGCCACGAGTCTGTCTACGATTTTCTTGAAGTGGTCTTCAGCCAAAACCAGCGTTGAGTCCTCCCTATTTCATTTCCTTTATTTTTCCTTCAGCCAAGCCTTTCAGTTCATCGATTCCTAGGGGCGCGCCTCTAGCAAGTATAACGTCGCCTTTCAAAATCGTTTCGTCTTCGCTTGGATCGATCTTCCACTCTTTCCATCGCCTGATCGCTATTATGTCAACCCCTATCTTGGCGGCTAGCTCCAGTTCTCCCAATTTTTTATTGATGAGAATTGAGGTAGGCTTGACTTCGGTTCGGGCCAATCGTTCTTCAACTTTTTCAAAGGCTTCTCTGACGATGGGGTGAATACCTATTTCTTTGAGTACAATGGTTGCTATGTCGGCGGCTGAGTCCGAGATTTTGTTTGTGGCTGCAGCTACCGTTGTTGCCCCTATGAGGGATTCTGCGTCTTCTGCGTCTCTAGCCGCTAGCATGGCGTTCATGTCTAAGAGATAGGCGAGGTAATCTACTCTTTTTTCAAGTTCTAAAACCTCTTCGGCGAGTTCGCGACTGTGAAAAAGAGCTGCGGAGTATGCCAAATCAATCATTATTTCTGATAAGTCCTTCATTTCGGTGAGGGCTTCTCGAACAGAAAGTGGTTCATACTCAATCTTCTCTGGATCTGTCAAGCAAAGAAGACTCCCTTAAGTTGGCCCGGCTGCATGTCATCAATTTTCACGTGTCGATACCTACTTGATGACATCGAATCTTTTAATTTTATCGCACACAGACCTTAGCTCCAAGATTCTATTTACTCTATTCTATGGAATCACTGTAAGCACGAGTCCGGAAGCCAACGGTACAGCTAGGTTATCGCTGATAGGTAGGGGAAGACACTCGATAACCATTCCTACTGCGGCGCCCGTAAACGCTTTCAAAGGATCAACAAAGAGCATGGCTCCAACAGAGGCAAAAAGAAAGCCGAAAATTGAGCCCTCCACATTCTTTCCTTTGTTGAATGGAAACGTCACACTTCCAATCCTTCTTCCAAAAATGCTGGCGAAACCGTCGCCTAACGTGAGTATTGCAATAGAAGCGTACCCCGCATACACTGGAAAAAGGATAAGTGAACACATTATGCCCAAAGCGAAAAAAACTGGCGCTGTTGCAAACTCGTAAAGTTCTGGTTTATTGACGGCTCTCCAGGTGATTGTGGAAATGATGGGGAAATTGATTCCTCGGATTCTAGCAACCTCGGACATTATATACAGCAAAGTCGTCAAGAGTATCAATGAAGATACCAAGGAATTCCCTAATAGGTAAATGCAAACAAAAGGCAACAAAAAGCTACCTATGTGAATTATTTCACGAGTGCTCTCGCTTTTTGAAATGGGAGGGCCGGAAGCTTGCAACGTGCTCTCTGTTATGATCGGCAAAATTTCTGAGAGGTCATCCCTAACGACAAAGTCGGATTTTGCGCTTAGCATGAAATCAGGATTGTAACCAATCCTTAACTCGGACAAGGGGAACATTGGAAGATTGTTTCGGTCGTCAGCGATCACAACACAGTCTTGGGAGGACAAACCCTCCTTTTCAAGTAATCGCTTCAAAACGATTGCCTTGCCTCCAGGTTCTAGAACGTCACCTCTTATCACACCTGTCAAATGACCGTTGACTATCTCCAGTTCCAAGCCGAATGCGTAGTCCGCGTTCAGCCTGGCAGCTAAGTCTTTAACAAAGAGTGTGGGAAGACCTGAACTTATGAGGGCAGTCCTATGCCCTGCACCATTCAGTTTTTCAAAGACTTCTTTTGCACTGGGCATCAAGGGAACCTTCTTGTAGAGTTGAAAGACCTCGTCCACCGTGAGTCCTTGAAGAATCATGAAAATTCTTCTCAAAGTGAATCCAAGGGATGCCAACCCGATTTCGTAGAGGATTCCCATCACGATGATTCTGATGAAACCGCGAAAGCCTACTTTCCTTACTGTCTCAAAAAGTAGGTAGCGCCTCTTGGGTATCAAGACCCCTTCTACATCAAAGACGATCAAACGGTCAATCTTGCCCGCGTTTTCCTTTTCACCAATCAATAGAGGCCTCTCCACAAGTAAATGATGTCGTTAAGTTGAATAGTTTTCCGGAAGTAATGGATGAAATCCAAGATTTCATTTCACCCGTCTAGGTACTAGAGGGGCTTAGTTGGAGCTTGTTTCAAGTTTTTCTATTTGACACAGTTGTATGCTTGTTTTAGTTTAGTGATAGATCATAAATCTTAAAAACAGATTGTCATAGAATTGTGGCTGGTGATACAATGAAAAAAAGAATTATGGCACTGTCAGTGGCTATCACGCTTCTAGCGATATTGTGCGCACATTCAGTATCTGCACAAGAAATGGCAGTGCACGCGTGGACAGAAAAGCTCCAGTATGAGCCAGGTGAAAAAGCAAGATTGAAAATTTCGCTGCTGAATGAACTAGAAGAGCCTGTTTCGATCCATAACATTACCCTAATGTATCCTTGGTTCCACTTTGATGCAGATAAAGGCGAATGGGTGGGGAACGATACTGTAAAGGGAGACCCCCTCGCGACGATGACCGAAAAGGGCACTGAGAATGACCATTATTATAGGGAAGTTGAGTTCACGATACCGAAAGACGGAAGAGCGATTATGGGAAGTACAATAAGCATTCGCGTCGAGACGACTAAGGGAATTATACTCGGAGAAGCAGACCTCTTAGTCGCTGGTCCTGGTTTTCCCATGTCAATCGAAGCCTTTGATACGTGGATGA
>CAYFXU010000020.1:0-6959 GCA_964347145.1 uncultured Candidatus Bathyarchaeia archaeon | reverse complement strand
ACTTAATTACGTCATTTAACTCCGTCGTGCTTAAGTATCAGGGCTGTAAAGAAACAATATGCACTTGAAATGAAACTTGGAGGTGTATTGCACTCGCTAAGATTCTGGTCACCTCAGCGTGGCCCTACACCAACTACGTTCCTCACTTAGGCAATATTGTGAGCTCTATTCTTTCAGCAGATGTTGTCGCCCGATATTATAAGCTGAAGGGGGACGATGTTGTCTATGTGACCGGGTCTGACGAGCATGGAACTCCTATCGAGGTTGAAGCCGTCCGACTGGGAATCCCGCCTAAGCAACTGGCAGATCAAAACCACGCCAAAGCTCTGGACCTATTTGAAAAGTGGGGCATATCCTTCAGCAACTACACTCGCACAGAAAATCCCCTACATAAGAAGTTTGTTCAAGACCTTCTAATGAGAATCTACGACAACGGATACATCTTCACCCAAGAAACTGACTTGCCCTACTGCCCGAAGTGCAACAGATTCTTGCCTGATAGGTTCGTGGAAGGAATATGTCCCAACTGCGGCCATGAAAAAGCTCGTGGAGACCAATGCGAGGCTTGTGGAAGTCTCCTAGAACCCACAAAGCTTGTCAAAGCCTACTGTACAATCTGCAGCTCCACACCAATCATAAAAAGCAGCAAGCATTGGTACTTTGACCTCTCGAGATTCAGTGACCAACTTCGCGACTATATTGAGAACAACAAGCGACTACCTGAGAACGCCCGAAACTTCAGTCTAAATATTCTACAGGAAGGATTGAAACCCAGACCTGTCACAAGGGACAACAAATGGGGGATTCCAGCACCGTTCCCAGGTGCTGAAGACAAGACCATCTACGTGTGGGTGGAAGCCGTTTTAGGATATCTATCGGCCACTGTCGAATACTTCAAAAAACGAGGAGAAGAAGAAAGATGGAAAGAATATTGGTACAACAAAGAAGCAAAGACCTTATACTTCATAGGAAAGGACAACATCTTCTTCCACACCCTAATTCTTCCCGCACTGCTCTTTGCCACACATGAAGACTACAACTTGCCGTGGAATATTGACTCCATCGAGTTCCTAATGTTTGAAGGCCAAGCATTTTCTAAGAGCCGAAGAATAGGTGTTTGGATTGACGAGGCGCTGGAACTATTTCCGGCAGATTACTGGCGGTACGCCCTCATATCCATAAGACCCGAAACAAAGGACACAAACTTCTCCTGGAAAACCTTCATTGAAAAAGTAAACTCTGACCTAAACGACACCCTAGGCAATTTCATCCACAGGACACTAACCTTCATTAACCAACACTTTAACAGCGTGGTTCCGAAGCCAAGCAAACTCGATGCACACGACAAGCACATCCTTGAGTCGACGAAAGAGAGGGTGGAGAAAATCACACAGGACCTAGAAGAATTTAGACTTCAGGAGGCCTTGCGGCATGTCATAGGTCTTGGTCACCTTGGAAACAGATACCTCAACAAGAAGGAACCGTGGAAAACCATCAAAAGTGCCCCCCAACGTTCAGCCAACGCCCTATACGTTGCGGCCCAGATTGTCAAAAGCCTCGCCATAACCCTGGAACCCTTCACTCCCCTTTCAGCCGAAAAACTTTGGAAACTCCTTAACTTATCAGGCACCGTCCATGAACAAGCATGGAACGAAACCAAAAAGGACCTCCAGCCAGGCCACAAAATAAACAAGACAAAACCCCTTTTCAGCAAAATAGACGCCACAGAAGAGGATCTGCAGATAATGTTGGAAAAAGCAAGGTCTAACCTACAGAGGTCGTCCAAGTCCAACGTTTGGGTTGACAAGTTGAAGTGAAGAGTTTGGGTCTAAAAATTGACCTCCACGTTCACACGTGCTATTCATCTGATGCCGTGACAACCCTCAAAGAAGTGATCACCTACTGCAGGAGACGAGGGTTAGACGGAGTTGCCATCACCGACCACGACACTCTCGCAGGAGTACATAGGCTCCAAAGTAATGATCTTATCGTCATTCCTGGGATCGAGATAAGCACTCTACATGGCCACCTCCTTGCACTCAACGTGACCACACCGATACCCCCAAAATTGAGCATCAACGAGACGATCCGAAAAATCCACGAAGCTGGTGGAATCGCCGTGGCTCCTCATCCTACCCTATTCTACAAATCGGCTCCGAGCCGGCAAACATCCTCCTACGACGCCATGGAGGTGATCAATTCAGCTGCCGTCCCTTTCCAGCTTTTCACATACCTAAACAAAAAACTCGCCACTTACCTTAACCTTCCACAAACCGCTGGAAGCGACTCGCATTATGCTCCTGAAATTGGAGCCGCCTACACAGTTGTAGCAGCTGACCCGGATGTTAATGAAGTTGTCGGCGCAATTGAAAAGGGAGCGACTATTCCTATGGGAAAATCGATACCTTGGAGAGTGCGGCTAGAAGGAGAGGCCCTAAGCCTGAAAAGAAGGATATAGAAGGAAAAGGCTACTCTTCAGCGTCTTCAAGTTGGTCTAGATCTAGGTCAATATGTATCTGTTTTTCTCTTTTTATGCGAGGGTCTATGTCGAAGAGATTTAACGCTAGCGTATCAGAAGCAACTCTCGGTGCTTCAGATGTCGCTTCTGGAACTGTCTTCAGATGTATAGCCTCCAAAACTTTGTCCAAATGTCTAACCATTGCTTTCCCTTCCCCAAGCCTCTACGTTGAGGAGATCTCGAACCGCCACGCGAATAGCCTCGGCCCTGTTCGGATAGTATTTTTCGTTCACCAGCCGGTCCAAAGCCCTAATGTACGGCTCGGGTAAATATAGCGTAATTAATTTCAACCCCATCCCTCCTGCAAAACAATTGTGCGCAAAAATAACGAAGATCCTGTTTAGAGTTATATAGGTATATGTAAGGAAATAAATATGATTAAAATATGAACAGCTTTGGCTTTATAAAACTTTCTCACACCCTCTTAGGATTATTACTATTTCATGTAAAAGAACAGCTTTACGGAATCTTTATGTTTTTCTTATACAATTAAAACCCTGTTCCTCTCATGTGTGACATTCAAAAGGATGCAATGGCGACTGTGAACAATCGGGCGGAAAGTTAATGGTCGAAGAATCTAGAGGAGTTTACGTTAGGAGCTTTGGTTGTCCAACAAATCTCGCAGATGGAGAAGTCATTGCTGGTTGTGTCTCAAGAGCTGGTTTTGACGTTGTCAAATCACCTCACGAGGCGGATATCTTGATCTACAATACGTGCGCTGTGAAGGCTCCCACGGAAAACCGAATGATAGATATCCTAAGAAAAGCCCCGAGAGATAAGCGACTTATCGTAACTGGTTGTCTGCCTTTGATAAACTTCGAAAGATTAAGAGCTGAAGTTGACTTTGACGGTGTGGTTGGTCCAGCTCCTGGCGCCAAAATTGTCGAAGTTGTACGCCGAGTTGATCATGATGAAAACGTTGTTGTGTTGGTGAGGGATTCTAAACCGAGTCTTTGTCTTCCCAAAGTTCCGCTAAGAAACGTCACAAGCATCGTCCCAATCAACTATGGCTGTTTGGGAATGTGTTCCTACTGTTGTGTTCTCTTTGCCAGGGGGCGTTTAAGAAGCTATTCAACCAGCGAGATTGTTGAAAGGGTGGAACACGACATAGCTTCTGGTGCTAGGGAAATATGGTTGACTTCACAAGATACGGCTTGTTACGGGAAGGATATTGCAACCAATCTCGCGGATTTGGTAAGACAAATCTGCGAAATTGAGGGGAAATTCTTTATTCGGCTTGGAATGATGACTCCGAATCAAGCGCTGGAAATAATGGACGACCTAATTGAAGTTTACAAAAACGCGAAGATTTTCAAATTTCTGCATCTACCTATCCAAAGCGGGGATGATGAAATTTTGGAGACTATGAAACGTTTCTATACTGTAGATGACTTCAAGAGCATCGTGTACGCTTTCAGAAAGCAGATACCAAAAATGACAATTGCAACAGATGTTATCTGTGGCTTTCCAGGTGAAAGCAGAGAGGCTTTCGAGCAGACAGTAAAAGTCATTGAAGACACTCAGCCTGATGTCGTTAACATTTCAAAGTTCTTTCCTAGACCCCACACACCCGCCAAAAAAATGAAACTCCTTGCTCCTCAAGTGGCGAAAATAAGGAGCAAAAAGATGGCAGAGTTGTCGAGAAGAATTTCACTCGTGAAAAACAAGGCTTGGATAAACTGGGAAGGAACAGTACTCTTTGACGAGAAAGGGAAAGAAAAGTCTTGGATCGGGAGAAACTTCGCCTACAAACCAATGGTGACAAACGATCACGAATTTTTGCTCGGAAGATTCGTGAAAGTTCGCGTTGTCAAAGCTTTTCCAACGTATCTGGAAACTGAAGTCATGTGAAGATTCTAGCCTCCGCCTACCGGAGGGAAGATCGCGACCGTATCTCCTTTTTTTAACGTAGTTTCGAGGCCCTGCAATGCGTTGATGCCTCTCCCATTTATGAGTATCTGGATATACGCTCGCACTTTTCCCTTATCGTCGTACAAATATTCCGTGAATTCTCTCCCATATTTCTTCGAAAGATGAGCCAACAGTTCTTCGACGGTGGTGATGCTTGACGATTGTATTTCATCTTCTTTCTTCCCAGTTATTTCTCTGAGGGAAGTGAAAAACCTGACCTTGATTTTCATTTAGGCTTCACCTTTGTTAGTCACATGACCTATTATGTTAATTTGCGGGGCAGAATTTATCCCATTCTATGTTATAGTTGTGCTTTAAAGAGAGTTCTTGACAGACTATGGCTTGTTGACCATTCTGTTGATTTCTTCTTCCATGTTATGGCCGCGACAATAGACTAGAGCTCTCTTGATTCCCTTCACTCTCTCAGCCGCTTTTTTGACGTCGAAGGCAAGCTTGAACGCGATTGGGCAAAAGGGACTTGACGGTACGAAATCGATTTTGACCACTCCAATTTTTTGTTCTTTCACGTCGGTGATCATTTTCATTTGACCAAAAGTCAAACCTGTTTCTGGATCTACTACTTGCTCAACTTCTTCTCTCACTTTATCTTCTAGATCTGTCAACCTTCCCGCCCACTCCGTTACCGCATTCTGGTACATAGAAAATACTTTTCTCCCCTTAATAAGAGGGCAGGTGTTAAGGTTTTGGGTCGATTAAACTTAAATCTTCTTCTTGCGCGCGCGCAAAAGACTTTTTAATTTAATTCTTGACAAAAACAATTGATATGACCAAAAAGAAAAGAATTAACAATATTATTGACGCATTAGATTTGGGATTTAGTGATATTCACATAGATGAAAATGTTAGGCAGCTTACTTTAGAAAACAAGCTCGATGAGATGGAGATAGTTGTAAACGTATCTAACCTTGCAACTGCAATAAACTTTTCAATCTTTAATACAAGGGGATCAGATCACCCTTCTTCAGAGATTTATAGCATTAACTTTCCTTCTGATTTAGGAGGTTCAATCTATGCAATACTTGGAGGTTATTACCGGCAAGCGATTATGATTTTGAGAAGTTTGTTGGAAATTCGATTGACAGGAATATATTATGGATTTGTTCATCAAAATCAAATAGAATATGATAAATGGAAAAAAGGCCTCCGTGAAGCTCCTCATGGAAGAACATTAATAGGACGACTATTTGAAAGACATGAGTTCAGAAATATGGATGATCAAATTGGGTTACGTACTAGATTAGAAAACCTCTATGGAGAGCTATGTACATTTGTACACGGCGGCGGGATAGAAAAATATAACCTTTCAAAAGGTGCTGATAACGTACCACGTTTTATTTCGGATTCATTTGATCTGTGGTATGATTTTCTTTTGAGAGTCTTCTCTGAACTAACTATCTGTTATTACGTAGCATATGGAAGAGACTCTTTCGATAACTTATCAGAACAAGAAATTGAGAACCTGAAACAGATACTTCTAACAGACCATAGGCGTGTATTAGAAAAAGCAGAAATGTTCTAAATGACCTGTTCGCGCGTGCGAGAAACCGTGTAGAAGTAGGCGACTTTTATTACTCTCAGTTGCCAAGCATTTCATTGTATGAGGACTAAGATTGAGGCGAGATCTGCTACGCAAGTGGACACCAAAATTGGTGTTGGTTTCGGGGTTTGCCCTGGTAGCTGTAATTCTCCTATTGTTTTCGAGGATACCATGGGCTTTCACCTTTCTTGAAGTTGGCAGGTTCATAGGACCCATTCCGAATCTTGATGCCATCTTTTTTGCTTTGTTTGCAATAGCCATACCGTTGTTTTCATTTTTAGCATCAATGAAGCTGAAGAAGAATGGGACAGTTTGGTTCTTGGCTCTCAACATAATCTTATCATCCTTCATCATATCTTCATTCTCGATAGTTTTCATGCCTCAGGTATCGCTTGCTGGCAAGAAAATTGACACATTTGTCGCCGAAAACGCAAATTCGAGTTTTCAAGATTACGTTTCGAATATTTCATCGTTTCTACATAAAAACGTCGGCGCTGCTTGGGACAGACCCGAGGCAATCTTTAGAATTGATAACTTGGTTAGCTATACACTTCTTGATCCTTACATAATGAAGGCTTGGGGAGTTACGAGGGCCGACTTGATAGTCTATCAGGGGTGGGGAACCTGTGGACAGGCGGCACTATTGATAGGTGAACTATTTCAGCGCGCTGGATATGAGACGAGACAAGCTTTTTTCAAAGGCATAGATCATCAATGGGCAGAAGTCAAGCATAATGGAACTTGGTGGATTGTTGACCCATGGTACATAGAGAATTTAGTACAACCCATAAACTTGAGGAATCTTAAGCCAGCATTTCAGAAAGCGTCTGGCGTAGAGGTTCAGTATACAAACGGTACCCGTGCTAATGCAAGCCTCGAGCACGGATATTGATCTTAGAATTGAACCTCGCCTCTATGCGCGCGTTTATATTGCGAAAAAAGCTTAACTAGTCAATGGTGTGTATATACCGA
>CAYFXU010000019.1:0-24266 GCA_964347145.1 uncultured Candidatus Bathyarchaeia archaeon | reverse complement strand
AGAATTCTGAGAAACAGTTCGAATTTTGAGTTTCTTCGCCCTCTCCTAATCTTGCTTGTTTTCTCTCTGTTTATTGTCTTAGGTGGGTTTGTTTTTGAAAGTCTCGCAGCTGTCAGTGCAATCTTTGGGGGCATGGTAGCGAGAGTGTTGCTACCAAAGGAAAAACTGCTTAGAGACGAAAAGGCTGTTAATTTCTTGGGGTACATATTTCTTTCGCCCCTTTTCTTTCTCAGTATAGGGGTGAATGTCTCTGTAACTTCGATTGCTGTCTATCCACTGATGATTGCACTCATTTGGGTTGTTGCCAAAGGCTCAAAACTTCTAGCAAGCTATTTACTCTTCGGCAAAATGCTTGGGGCAAAACACTCGTTACTATTAGGTCTAGGTCTTAGCGTGCGATTCAGCACCAGCCTCATTGTGCAATATGTTTTGCTCAATTCTGGTCTCATTTCTCTAGCTCTGTACTCTGCACTTGTAGCTACGGCCGTATTCATGAAGCCTGTAATATTGGGTGTACTCTCCTGGGCGCTTTCTAAGGGAAAGCCGCCGTAGGTTGCCCCTCACACCATCATAATGCACATGTGCGCTCTCTTCAATCATTCAGAAAACAAGAAAGGAGGAGGTTGGGACATTCGGGGGATGGCTCCAATGGAAACAATTTAAAGCAAAACTTCTCCTAACTAGACTAGTTGAGGAAGTGAAAGCGGCTTGGCAACCTCACGCTCGAAAGACGGGAAAATCCAAAAGAAAGCTTACTTGAAAGCTCTGCCATTACGCACTCTCAACGACGTAGAAGTTATCAAGGATGAACTCAAATCGGGAAACATCCTGATACTCAGAGTTACCCCCTTAGCGAGTAAAAGCGTTGAAAACGTCAAAAAGGCAGTAAACGAACTGTACGAATTCACGAAATCCATTGGCGGAGACATCGCCCGCTTAGGCGAGGAGCGCGTTGTGATAGTGCCAAGTTACATTACGATTTGGCGGGAAAAAACCGTTATCTCAAATGAAAAAGCGTCTACCGCAGCTTAACTGTTTCTAGAATTTCTGGCACGATCGTTTCAACGTTGTACTTTCTCTGAAAAAGGTTGGCCATGCTTAGGCACTTCGCCTTTTCGCCATGGACCACAATTATTCGCTCAGGTTTCGGCTTGACGCGGCGGATGTAATTGATGAGTTGCCTCCTGTCTGAGTGTCCAGAAAATCCTTCGATGGATTCAACCTGCAGGTTCACTTTCATCACTTCGATTTTTCCCTCGTTGTTCACAACCGGTGTTTCGGTTAAACCTTTCTGGACTCTCCGTCCCATGGTTCCTTCAATTTGATAACTAACGAAAATTATCGTATTGCGTTTGTCCGCTGCTAGACGTTTGAAATAGTCGACTACTGGTCCACCTTCAAGCATACCTGAAGTTGCTATAATGACACATTGCTCGCCTTCCACAATTTCTTCTCTTGCACTGGGATGCTCTACTATGGTGAAGTAGTCTGACTGGAAAGGGTTGATTCCTTCATGCAGAATGCTGTTTCGAACTCCCCTTCCCAGATATTCAGGATAGGCTGTGTGAATGGCGGTTGCTTCAGAGATCATGCCTTCGACAAACACAGGTGCTTCCTTCATCAGTCCTCGTCGCATGTAGCCGTCGATGATTAGCATGATTTCTTGGGCTCTTCCAACCGCTGGAACCGGGATCAACACTTTGCCCGCCCGATCCAAGGTTTCATTAATTACCGTCGCAAGTCTTTCTTCAGCTTCCATTCTTGAAGGCGTCACGTCTCTTGGAGACCCATACGTACTTTCCGTTATTATGGTCTCCACCCTCGGAAACAAGGTGACGGCGGGTTCAAGAAGCATCGTCTGTCCATATTTGTAGTCACCGGTGTAGACCAAGTTGTGCAGTCCTTCGCCAATGTGTAAATGAATTAGAGAGGCCCCAAGAATATGTCCCGAATTGTGTAAAGTCAGACGAATGTCCGGGGCGATGTCGGTAACAGCGCCATATCGTAAGGGGATGGTGTGTAGCACAGTGTCCCGCACATCTTTCTGATCATACGGTGGCATCGTTCCCTGTTTGCTTGTGACGTCAAGGTAATCCAATTGAAGTAAAGTCATGAGGCTTGACGTGGGAGCCGAACAGTAAACGGGGCCGTCGTATCCGTATTTGAACAGAAAGGGAAGGAATCCACAGTGATCCAAGTGGGCGTGACTTATAACGACGGCGTCTAACGCTTCTAGATCAAATTGAGGAACGTCAAGTCTTGGGAAAGCGTCGAGGGGATTTCCGGAGCCCGGGTTGATTCCACAGTCTAGCAACACATGGCTTTCTCTTGTCTGCACGAGTATGGCGGATCTTCCCACTTCTCTGAAGCCTCCCAGGGCGGTGATCCGTACGTCTCCAGCCTCATGAACCATAGGTCTGAAAATTCTTTCACCAATCGCGCGCAGTATCCTCTCCCGCTCCTTGCTTTCTGAGTAAAGGAAATGGCGCATGTGAGCTACGATTTTGGATGGTATCGGAGGGCTCCTTAGAATACGAGGTCTCCATCGTGTCTGTTTGATTATCTCTTGCAAGACGACTCCGTTTTTTCCAATGACCATGCCCGGTTTTTTGGCTTCTATGATTACTTCACCGAGGCTTGGGTCATAATTCACGCTTGTGATCTCCGCTTCGGGAGAAACCATTCCAAGTATAGTTCTCTCCGTATCCTTTTCGTCCAACCTTATGGAAGGGTCCGAACGCACAACTATTCTTTTCTTAATCAGGCTTACGATGTCTGCAATGATATAACTTTGTTCAATTAAGACCTCTGGCCTTTTCGTGTAAATTGCCAGAGCTGGTCCTTCAAACTCGATGCGAGTGACCTCAGCTTGTTGTGGAATATGTTCAAGTATGTGCTGGCTTATCTCCACTTTGGCTTTCCCAGACGCTGTCACGCTTCTTTATCGCTCCTCAGGAGCCTCCCAAGATGTTTTTCTTTTCTTCATCGCCCAATTCACGATAACCCTTTTCAGTTATGACTGCCACGTCAAAGCTGTCTCCACTCGCGGTGTCCCTTTTCATGGCGGAATCAACGGCTCGTACAACCACAGATAGAATATCCTTCATTTCAGCGCCTTCTTTGTATTTGTCTTCCAATACGCCATACGCTATTGGGGACCCTGATCCTGTAGCAACGCATTTCTCTTCTGTTAGACTTCCGAAAGGATCTAGAGAGAAAACATGGGAACCTGTGTCGTCAACTCCACCAACAAGAACCTGAGCTATCAATGGTGCTAAACGAGCTGAGAAGAAGAGGTTTGCAATGAGTCGAGCTGCAGAGCCCACTGGCATGGGTCTTCCAACGTTTAGTTTGTAGAGGTGCGCGTTTACCTTGAGGATTTCAACGACTCGTTGCGCGTCGGCGACGCTACCTGAGATGGTCATGGCCAAATGATCGTCTATTTGGTATATTTTCTTCCCTTTCTTATGAGCAACAAAGTATCCCATTGTCACGCGGGTATCTGAAGATAGGATAACCCCATCCGTGCAAACGACGCCTACGGTTGTTGTTCCTTTTAGGGCTAATCGGTCAATTGTTTCACGCATTTTGATTTTTCCCCCGAAAATTGAGAGTTGCTTAGATGCTATCGGGAGAAGCTAGCGAAGTGTATATTCATGAACGACGCATTTAAAAACGTTTCGAAACTTTGTTCACTAAATGTCGAAAATCAAACACCCTTAAATGCAACTGAACCGAAACTTAATAGCGAGTTAGACCCTATAATCGTGATCGTAGTTGACAATGAAGTCACATCGCATGCAGCTTCCAAGAGAAGTCGTCGTGGGAAACGAAACCCTATCGCTCATAAGCGACATTTGCAAGAGGCTTGGCTTTTCCAAATCCGCGTTTGTGGTCACTGGTCCCGACACCCAACTTGTTGCAGGTCGAAGGGTCATCGACTTGCTTCGTGACAAGGGAATGGCCGTTGATCACCTTCTCGTTGATTCTTCTACAGCATGGGATGTGAGGGCAGTTGAAGAGAGAATTCTGGAATTGAAGCCACAAATAGTTCTTGGAGTCGGAGGTGGCACAAAAATCGACGTTGCGAAGCTTAGTTCTACACGTCAAGGAATCCCATTCATAAGCGTGCCCACTACTGCCTCCCATGACGGCATAGCAAGTCCAGTTGCGTCTCTAAAAGGGCTGAAGAAACCTTACTCCATACTAGCGCAGTCTCCCATGGCCATAGTAGCAGACACAAATGTCATCATTCAATCGGATTACCGCTTCACTTCAAGTGGATGTGGAGATGTCATAGCCAAGTTGACGGCTGTCCATGATTGGAAACTGGCCCATGAGGCAAAGAATGAATATTATGGCGAATATGCCGCGAGCTTGGCTTTGATGAGTACGAGGCTTGCCATACAAAATGCAGACACAATCAAGCCTGGAGTGGAGGAGGGTCTCCGCGTTGTCTTGGAAGCTTTGATAAGTTGCGGTGTTGCAATGAGCATTGCAGGAAGCAGCAGACCTTGCAGCGGTTCAGAACACTTGTTTAGCCACGCCCTCGACCTCGTTGCCCCAAACAAGGCCATGCATGGAGAACAGTGTGGCGTCGGAACCATAATGATGGCTTATCTCAGCAAAATGGATTGGAAAGATGTCAGAACAACATTGCAGAAGGCTGGAGCTCCAACTACAGCAGAAGAGCTTGGAGTAGAAAATGAATCTGTCGTCGAGGCTTTGATGCGAGCGTGCACGATTCGTCCCGAGCGATACACGATTTTGGAGGAAAAAAGGATGAGCCATGATTCCGCTGAGAAGCTTGCAAAAGTCACTGGCGTTATAGATTAAGTTTAGATGAGAAGCTTGGAAAATAACAAATCACTGTTTTTTTTGAGTCAAATGGTTGAGTAGCTAACTAATTCTAGTTGCATTACCAGCCGAGATTTCTGTTCAGGAGATGATCGTTTTCTTCTTCGCCGAAACGATATAGCCAGATTGATATATGATGCTAAGATTGCGAGATACAAACGGAAGAAAAAGAGGGGAAAGTCTTGAAATGCTTGTCGTTCCTATGGGTATTCTGTATCGATCTTCATGATGATGTCGACGAAGGCAGCAGTCGCAGGTCTGAGTTGGTCGATTGCCACTTTGTCTGGGGTGTCTTCTGGAGTGAACTGATGTGGCGGTGCAGCGATGAAGTGCATGATTGGTATCCCTGCAAGGAAGAACCAAGCTGCTACTCCAGGCGGTGCGGGACCAAGGGGGCCCGAGGCAGGAAGGACCATTGTGCGATCGATTTCGTATTTGGGGATGGCTTCCATAGCAAAGGATAGAAGTTTTGGGTCAACCTCGAAGGGAGGCCCAGAAACGAATAGTCCTCTTGGAGCAACCAACCCAGTTTCGACGAACTCTCCATCGACCTCTTTATATTCTTTTGCAATCATCTCAATGTTAATGTTGACCACAATCTGAGGCAATAAGTCAGTATGCTGTGCAATGAAGGACTGGGTTGGAATATCGCCGAGAAAATGGCCTCCAACAGCAAGAAACATCAATGTTCTTTGCCGTGAGTTCTCTGGGAGCTTGGCGAAATATTTGGCCAACGCCATGACCACAGAAACACCAGAGCCTTCGTTAGCCGCCCATCCATCATGATGGGAAGTAACGAGGATTATTTCGTCGGTTTCTCCCGGTAGAACTCCGACAACATTGTAGGTTACTCCCGGTTCTGTGTCCCCTGTTAAGACCATGGTTGCTTCAACTGGACCAGCAACTAACAAGTTTTTCAGAAGGAAACCGGCATCTCTGCTCACATATAGCCCCGTAAGAGACGTTAGAACACCTGTATAGGGCGAATAATAATCGTCCATGCCGTCAGTTAGAAAATTAAGAATACCAATGTAACCAGCAGCGCCATGCGCGATCGCAAGTTCATAGGATGGTACAAGATTGTTCACAGGCCAATTTTCTGTAGCCTTTGCTCCGGGCAACGTATCCTCTGGATCATACCACCACGGGGAAAACATCATTAGCAAATCAGCATTCAGACCTGGGGCAATCAAATCCACAACAACTATTTTATCTTCTGCACCCTCGAAGTCTGAGTCGCTCATGCCCAGACCCACATAAACCATTTCAGCCGTGATTCCTTCTTCGCCTGTGAAAGCAGTGTAGGGCCTGTAACTACAAGGTATTTCTTCTTCAACCTCCTCCACCCGAATATCCAAGCTCCAATCTACAGGCGTCCAAAGGGGCCAGTCTACAACAGGTTCTATCCAGACTTCTTGAAGTCCGAATTCCTCGAATTTTTCCAAGATGTACTCTGCCGCTTCATGGTCTGCAGCCGTTCCTGCCTGTCGAAAACCCATATCAGATTGACAACCTAGATTCCATAGATCCTTTATCCAACCAAACATTTCACCATTAGAGGGCATCAGACTGGCATTTGGACCATAATAGATGTCATCTGCTCCGATTATGGGAACAGCAAATGAAACCAACATCAGAGATGCGAGAAATGCGGAAAGGAACGCTATCTTTGTTTTCATGTTTTTTCCATCACTCTCCTTTCACCGCTACTGTGCGGTTTGGGTATTTGTTTCATTGCGCCCCACACTCGGCGCTCTGAAGGGAGAACTTTGAAGATACTGTCTGATAATTCCAAGAAAATCTATGCAATCCTTGCAACACTCCTTTCCCTTCAAATGCCTATTAGTTGTTAATTGAATTTAAAATTTGTCAGAAACTTATCATTTCGTGCGACTGGTTTCGGTGTTAGTTGGTTTTCTGTTTAGGTTCTTGCGTGGTGGGTTCTCGTTTTTTGAACGTTTCGACAAACTTCACTGTTCTTATTTCTGGAAGGAATCTCTGTATGTCTGTGGCGATGCCTCGTTTTGCGAGTTGTATTCCTTCCACGTAGAAGGCTTCTTCGGGTATGTTTAGTGTGACGTTTGTTTTTGTTGTTTTGAATTTGAATTTCTTCGTCTCGATCGTTGGTATTCTTCGGTGGATTAGTGCTGCTATTTTTTCGATGTTGGTTTTGAGTTTCTTTTCAACGGTGACCTCGTAGATTAGGGTTTTGCCGGCTAAGGGTGGGTTGAAGTCCAGTTGTACTCTTCCGGATCCCATGGTTCTTACTGTGGCGAGTTTTCGGTCGTATTCGAGTTGCATTCCCAGCTTTGGGGTTATTCCTTGGGCTGCTAGTCTTCTGAGGGGAACAAGTCTTACTTTTTCTGGGTCTCGGTTTCCGAAGGCTTTTTCCGGCGGTATCTCCACCGAATCTTTTTTCTTGATTTTGAATTTAGTGAGGGCTTCGTCTAGGGTCTTTAGCACCCAGTTTTCTCCGACGACGACTAGTTTGGGCTCGTAGATTTCTCCTTCTTTGTAGACTTTTTCTTTCTTTGCTATCTCTTCGTTGGTGGTGTCGAAGATTTGTTCTGTTTCTTTGACCTTGCTTGTGTAGTTGATGAGAACGAAGTCGCCTTTTTGGATGGGCATTTCTATTCCTTCTTTGCTGCGGTTTCTTTGTTGTGTTTTGCCTTTAACTTTACTCTTAAGTGTTGTGTCTCTCTCATTACGGACATCCATTCTGGAGTTATGGGAACGTTTTTATAGCTCCAGTGGCGGTGAGCAAGGAAAACATTAGATATTGTATTCGAGGGGTCTAGTTAAATGCATGTTCTTTTTGTTTGTTCAGGTAATGTCTATCGAAGTCCGGTGGCGGAGGCGTTGTTAAAGAAGTTTAGATCAGATGTCCAAGTTGATTCTGCTGGAACCCATCTGGTGTTGCCGAGAATTTCTGAAGGCGCGAGGAAGTTTTTGAAAAAGGAAGAGGCTTTGACCTTTCTCAAGGGAAAACCCGAAGGACTGGATGGGAAGAAGCTTGACGAGTACGACTTGATAGTGGTGATGGAACCGCGACATAAGGAAGCGGTTTTGAGCAAGTGTCAGAGTTGCAAGGGTAAAATAGTTGTTTGGAATATAGACGATCCATACTTTTCTCCTGAGCGGGAAACGAAGATTTTCGAACAAATAAGAAGTAAGGTTGAAGAGTTAATTGACACAATCTAAAACGGAACATAGGTAATGATTCAGGGGAAGGAATATTCCTGCCAAGCTTTTTTTGGGATGATTCTTCTACCGCTCTACTAGCCTCTTTTTGACTTCTTCATCTCTATGGAATTGTTTCTTTGTCTGCAAAGGTTGGTTCATGTAAGGGGACAATTATGTCGGCAATTTCTTTGATTTTCAAAATACTGTCGTATGCTTGAGTTGCGTTTGTATGAATGCCGGGTGGGATCACGGGCCAGGCCCCTTCTATGAAATTTTCGTTGACGCAGCAGAAGCCGGTGATTACTGCTGTTCCATTTTCGGTTTTTATTGCAACTGACTGGGAGCCTGGACTATGACCTGGCGTCAATAAGACCTTTATTCCTCTGACGACTTCCTTCTTGCCCTCGACGATGTCAAAGCTTACTTCGTCAAGTAGGCTCTGTATCGGCAGATAAAAGTACTGCAGAAGTGGGTGAGGATTGCGAGCGTAGTCTAATTCGTCTCTCTGAACGATAAATCTTGCGTTTTTGAATTTTCCAGCGTTTTCGAAGTGATCGGACATCAAGTGTGTCAGGATAACTGTGTCTATGTCTTCACACCTTAGTCCTAGCTTGCTGAGTGCATTTTCTGGGGTTTGAATGTCTCTTGCTGACAGTCCCAGCATTCTGATTGTTTCAGCCTTTCCGCCGGTGTCGACAATTATGTTTTCTTTTGGTCCTTCAATGTACCAGATATATCCGTTGAAGGTTCCCGTTTCTCCAAAACCTGAGAGATAAGTCATACCGGGCATAGGTCCATCTTGGATTGTTGTGATTACTAACGGTTTGATTCTGTGTTTCTCTGTCCTTGGAGACATTCCTTCATCACTGTGTCTACTTGGCTCTCTTTTTCGTTATATAGTTTCTTTAGGCGAAAGACGCGCGTAAACGTTGAAACAGAAGCTATCAGGATCATCTGAAGCAGTGCCAGTGTTTACTCAGCATTCGTTTCAGTATTGAAAGCGTCTTTCTAACAGTTCGACGACACGATTCAGGTTCAACGGGTGGAGCATACGGATCACCGATACCAATCTCTTCCAAGCCAGCGACACCAGCCGTAAGGGCAAACCAACAAGGCGGCAATACCTCAGGGTTGTATCCGCTGCCAACCATCAAGATTTCTTTACCACCACAAACCTGCTCAGCTATGCTGCCAACCATCCGACTTACCCTGAAAAACCCGTTCACCGTAAGTCCTAAATTGCCAAGCATATCCGCAAAATGAGAATCACTACCTCCATTACCCAAAATGATCTCAGGCTGAAACTCACTGGCCAACGGAACAAGCACCTCCCTCAAAGCTTGAAGGTAGGTTTCGTCTCCCGTTCCCGGTGGCAACGGCACATTAACATTATAGCCTTCTCCTGCTCCCTCCCCAATCTGCTCAATAAACCCGGTGCCAGGATAAATGGTCCTCGGATCCTGATGCAACGAGATGAACAACACGCCGGGATCTGAATAATATATGTCGCTAGTCCCGTTCCCAAAATGCACGTCATAATCCAAAATCAACACGCGCTCCACTCCATGCTTTTCACGTAGAAACTCCACTAAGACGGCAATGTCATTCAGAAGGCAGAAGCCTCCGCCGTAGTTTTTGCCAGCGTGATGAAAGCCGCAACCCAAAGCCACAGCTCGATCAACCCGTCCCTCATAAATCGCCTTCCCAGCCATGACCGCCCCACCAACCACCAACCTAGCAGCCTCAAGGATCTCAGGGGAAACCGGCGTCTCAATGTCATAGGGCTGACTCAACTCAGCCAAACGAAAAATCAAGTCCACATAGTCTTTATCATGAACTCTAAGCAAATCCTCCTTGGAGACAGATTTAGGCTTCAGAAGTAACACGCCGGGCAGACGAAGCAGGCCTTTTTCCTCAAAGAGCCGCATGACGTTGGAGAAACGATCTCCCCTGAAAGGATGATCAGCTCCCAGATCATATTGACCAAACTTTTCATGATACGTTATCCCCACCTTCAAGACGGGAAGTCTCCAAAACTTTGAATTCTCACTGTTTCACAAAGCAGCGCAACCCGCGAAAAAAGCTAGGAAGATAGTTCAACGTATCTTCCGAGTTCCTTGGCAACGTCTCCTAAGCCTAGCTTAACCAGCGTGCCCTTTGTAGGTACCCCTCGACGGTCCCAGCCCCTCTTGTTGTAATATGACTGAAGCATACGGTCGTATTTTTCGCGGTCCAAAGACGTCCCTTTGAAGGGACCCTCTCTAACCGGCTCGTCGAACCACCTTGCCGGCGGGACATCCATGCCCTTGCTCCATACGGACGCGTGTTCCCTTACCCAAAACGCCCTTATCAATGTAAGCACCCTGTCCGCGATGTTAAACAAATCGTTCATAGTCAAGTCGGCACCGGTTGCAACCTTCAGAAACTTCGGATACCAATCCAACCCGAATCCCACTTCCACCCACGGAAGACGACAAGTCGTGAGACACTCAAACACTCCTGCCCTTAACCTCTGCAATTCAATTATCTTGTCAACCTTGGCTTCACCATAACTTTCACGTCCGGTGGAAATCTCCCAAGAAATGATCCATGCGTCTTTGTGATGGGCGCCAATGGAACAAGTGGAGTAGGACAGTGCCATTCCTGGTGTTGTATGGCAGTTGTAGCCTGAAATCTCTAAACCTTTTATGTGCATCGCCCACTTTTCAGCGTCACTGCCTAACTTCTGAGACGCTGATCGCACGCCCTCTGCAAGAATTGAACCTATTCCGCGTTTAAAGACTATATCTTCGGCGAGGGTCTTTGCTTCTTCAAAGTCGCCCCATTCAATCCTTTGATCCATTAGCTTCTTCTCTGAAGCCTCCATGGCGAAACCAATGGCGTTTCCAAGGGATATTGTGTCAATACCATAATCATCAGCAAGCCTGTTCAAAGTTGCCACTTCTTTAAGGTTACCTAGTCCAATGTTGGATCCTAGGAGAGCAACGTTTTCATAGTCCAGCTCAGAGGGCAACTTCATGGAATCTTCCACAACGTTGCCGCAGGTCATGTTGCAGTGGGGACAACCTCTGTTGGAAATCTTTATCTTCTCCATTGCAGAACCGCTGAGGTCATCAGCTTTTTCAAAGACTCCTTCCCTGAAATTTCGCGTTGGGAGAACGCCATTTTCTTGGCACCATTCTAGGACTCCCATTGTTCCCTGGCGTTTCCAGAAGGCGTAGTTTGGTTTTTCCAATACTTCTCGGTAGGCTTCAATGCCCATGTTCTTCATGGCTTTGGGGTCCTTTGCTGGTAGGTTTTTGGTTCCTCTGATAACAACTGCTTTCAGGTTCTTGGAGCCCATTACCGCGCCGATGCCTGGCCTACCGCCTGCCCGCCCTTCTTGTGAAACTATGTTAGCGAATTTGACTTGGCTTTCGCCGGCTTGACCGATGGCGACGACGCCTGCACTTGTTGTGTATTCTTTTTTGAGGTGTTTTTCGGTCTGAATGGAGCCTTTTCCCCAGTAGTCTTTCGCGTCGACGAACTCCGTTTCAGCATTGTGAACATGCAAGATGGTGGGTTTCAAGGCTTTTCCCTGTATGACAATGGCGTCGTATCCAGCTCTCCTCATCTGAACAGTTGCTTGGGTACCTAGATTGCCGTCGCCGTACCCGCCCGTTAGGGGGCTTTTCGCGGCGACTAGAAGTTTGCCGCTGCTGGGAAGTGGAAAGGCGGTTAGTGGCCCAGCGGCAAGGATTAACCTGTTTTCAGGAGAGAGGGGGTCCACGTCTGGTTTAAGTTCGTCCCAGAGGATCTTTGCTGCAAAGCCTCTTCCACCGAGGAAGGTTTTGGCGAAGTTGACGTCGTATTTCTGGGGGGCAACTTTTCTTTTCGTTAGGTCTACTCGTAATAGTTTGCCGTTCCAACCGTACATTTTTTTTCACGCATCTCATAGAGAACAGCGTAGGTTCAAGGCTTTATAAATTTGGATTTTTCCTGTCAATTCTCTATCAGGTTATCCGCGTAGGCGGTTTCTTGGTAAGAATTCTTTTAGCTAGTAAATAGTAGAATAGGACTTGCGTGCAGACGGAAAACGTCCACCGGCGTTAAGTGAAATCAGCGTTTGCAGATTCTTTCCTTGCCCTATCCAAGTGCGAGCATCGATTAACGCTTGTCAGGTCTTCAATAGAAGTCTTTCATAGAAATCTCTTACATCTTTGTTGGAAATATTATTTTCAAGGAATACTCTCTTTATGTCAAGAATCGGAAGTAGATGTCAAACAATTATTGACAATTGGAGTACAAACCTAATATGACTTACTACATCACAGAAATCCGATTAAGCAGAACGATTAGAAACGCAAAAAGAAACAGTAAAATTGGAAAGCGGAGAAAAATCATGCGTCTTGCTGCCATATTATCTGCTTTAGCAATCATTTCCACGCTACTCGTAATTGTCCCATCGGCAGTAGGCTCAGACCAGTCGAAAATAGTCGAATCTTTGGAAGACCTTTCCGAGGTCGTCATTTCAGAAGTGCCTGAGGACGCCTTCGCGAATCCAAAATCCGCAGAGGGTCAGAGAGCAGCATTGTTTAACAAGATCGCCGCTGTCATTCGTCAGGTTAAAGCTGGGGCGTATGAGGGCGCCGTGAACAAGCTGAAGAATGATATTAGCAATGCAATCATGAACTGGATCGTTGATCAAGAGTGGGAAACAGATCTCCTTGAACAGTTGAACGAAATCATCAAGCTCCTTGAAGGGGTTCTCCCACCGAACTTTCCTCCGGTGGCTGAGTTTTCGGAGTCGGCGGAAACCGTCCTAACTGGTGTAGTCATAAACTTTAACGCTTCGAAAAGCCATGACATAGATGGATCTATTGTCAACTATTTCTGGGACTTCGGTGACGGGACCAACGCAACAGGCGTGATAGTGGCTCATGCATACGCAGATGATGGCGTCTATGCGGTGGCTTTAACCGTTACCGACGACGACGGAGCAACAGACAGCGTCACCTCAACCAAAACTGTCATGAACAGACCACCAGTAGCCGTGTTCACCGAGTCCGCTGAAAGCGTACCCACCGGCGAGAACATCTACTTCAACGCCTCCGACAGCCATGATCATGACGGCTACCTCGTCAGTTACTTCTGGGACTTTGGTGACGGGACCCAGGCAACAGGTGTAACTGTAGATAATTCCTACGCTGAGGAAGGAACTTATGTCGTAACCCTAACAGTAACCGACGACGACGGGGCAACTGCGTCAGCCAATGCAACAAAAGTGGCTGGGAATATATCTCCGGTGGCTGAGTTTTCGGAGTCGGCGGAAACCGTTTTGACTAATGTCGCAATTGAATTTGACGCGTCTAGCAGCTACGACCCAGACGGCTACATAATGAGTTATTTCTGGGACTTCGGAGACGAAAAAAACGCCAGTGGGGTGACTACGGGACACATGTACGAGGATGACGGTGCCTACATTGTTGCCCTAACCGTCACTGACAACGATGGAGCGACAGCCACCGTCACCTCAACCAAAACCGTCTTGAATAGAATTCCGGTTGCCTTGTTTACCGAAAACGCGACAACAGTGTTCACTGGAGAAGTAATCCGTTTTGACGCGTTTAGTAGCTACGATCCAGACGGCTACATAATAAGTTATCTCTGGGACTTTGGTGATGGAAATACTGCAGTTGGCATCGTTGTGAACCACGGCTACGAGGACGACGATGTCTACACGGTTACCTTAACAGTCATTGATGATGACGGAGCAACTGAATCAACCGGTACCATCAAAACTGTCTCCAACAGATCTCCTGAAGCATTGTTCATCGAGAATGCTACAATAGTGAAAGAGGGTGAAGTCATCCACTTTGATGCTTCCGGAAGCTATGATGTAGATGGCAACATAGCTAGCTACTTCTGGGACTTTGGTGACGGAACCAATGCCATCGACATGATAGTTGACCACGCATACGCTGAAAACGGAAACTTCACGGTGACCCTGACCGTAACGGACGACGACGGAGCAACTGATTCAACGGCCGCCACGAAGACGGTGAAGCCGCTAGAAGGTTGGCCTTTAGCTCTGCTCGCAGCGATTGGCTTGGGAGTCGCCTCCCTAACCGCAACCATCCTATACGGCCTGTATAGAAGGAGGAAGAAGAGGTAAACGGCTTCAAGTCCAGGAGATAAACCACTCGTAGCTCTTTATGTCCAAGCGAAGCTCTTGACGAACCCCGTTTCATTTTGTCTCCTTTAGTCGGAGAAATCCCTAGCTCTCTCGAATGGTGCCAACTCGGGCCCACCTCTAACCAATAACATCATCATAATGTATGAGCAAACAATTCATGATGGTCATATTTGTGCACGCGGCACCTTCTGCTCCATTTAAATGGATTCTCGGGGTTTCATTGTTTGTTGGTTTTCACGCGCGACTGCATGCCTCATCAGAGAGAGAAAGGAGTTTCGGACATAACAAGAAGGCTCGTCACGCGTGTTACCGTCCTTTCAACCTCCACCCCAAGATAAGATGTCTTAAGACACAATATATAATCTATTACGTCCAATAAAAAGTTTGTTGAACCAATTAGCCTATGGCGAGGACTCCTTCGAAGATTTTTTCTTCGGCGATGTCTAATTCTTTTGACAGCCAGATTTTCAACAGGTGGGCGTTTTCCGGAAACTCTCCTGTGTAGGTCAGGACTTTCCCGTTTTTCAGGGCGTCTGCCTGAAACGTTTTTTCTGTGTCTTTGAATTGGTACGAAACGGTGTCTGCGTTTGCCACTAGGATTTTGAAGTCTTGCCATTGTTTGCATCTTACAATTACTGGTGGTCCGTGGATCGAAGGTAGCGTTTCTCTCGGGGAGGAGATGTATTTTATGAGGTTAGTGATCTCGGTTTGGAGGGTAGTGAGGCGTTCTTCTATTTTTTCGATTTTGCCTGTTATTTCACCGGTTTCTCCTAGGCTTTCTGTTATGATGCCTAGTTGGCCGATGAGGCGGTCCAGGTCTTTTTCGTGTTCTTTGAGGACGTTTATGATGAAGTCGAGAGCTTCTAACGCTTCGTCCTTGCTGGGTCTTTTGGCCATGTGTTGGTCTCCTAATGCACGTATAGTTATAGAGGTTCTTGGCAAATAAACGTAATGCATTGTCAAACTATATCGTTAGGTAAGGGCGTGCATATTAATTAACAATTCAAACCGACAAAAACCAACAACAAAACCGAAGAAATCTTTAACCTTTGCGCATGCGCGTCTGCGGCTTGATTTGCTTTCAATTTCAACATTCCGTTTTTGTGGGAATCAGGGATCTATCTTCAGGGAGCAGAAAGGAATCCTACGAAATCTGTATTCTGGATCTATATTTCTGGTTCATAAGACAGTTAAATACCTGCGCCAACCAGTAACCTAAATCACCTAAAAAAGGAGAACAAAAAAATATGGAAGAAATGCTCTCCTCAGAAGACCGCAAAAGACTCCAAAAAATGATGATGAAAGCCTTCAAAACGGAAATTAAGACCCTAACGCCTGAGCTACAATACATCCTAACTGACGATCTAGTAACGGCCCTCCAGAACCGTCTGACGGTGTTTCAAAGAATACAAACAAAAACAGGCTCCTAACCAAAAATAAACCCCAAAAAACCGTAGTCTGAATCCATAAATGATATATATAAACTGAGCGAAAATAAACCCAAAAGGGGCTTAATCATGCGAAGATCAAAACTCGAAATGTATATCGATATCCTCAAAGTTCTAGCCCACAGAGGCCCCCTGAAACTAACTCATATCATGTACAAAGCCAACGTGAACTGTAGCGTCCTCAAACAATACTTGGACTTCCTCATCCAACAAAACCTGGTTGAGGAAAGGACCGTGGGCAAAAAAAGAATCGTCTACGCGGCAACGGAAAACGGCCTAAAAGTCCTCAAATACTTCAGAGAACTAAAAACCATGCTCCCAGTGTTGGAAGAAGGCCAAGCTAGAATCCCAGCGACCCTCTATTAACTCAACCGAGCACCCCCACATTTTCCAAATTTCTTCTCGCACCACAAGTTCGCCCGGACTTACCCTCTTATCATAAAAACTAGAGGGCTCAGTCGCGCTCGCGCGCAAAGGCCAACGAACGCATCTAGGAATACAGACTAATATATCGTAAGACTTAATAGATTCTCTACGCTACAATACCATGGATGCGTCAAACACATCTAGGACATTGACTATGGCGTTGTATAAGAGGCTAGAGGTAAAATCAACCAGAATACTGCAGGAAATAAAGGAAAGTCTCGATCGGCTTAACGAGAAAATGGATGCGATGATTGAAATTCAGAAACATGGTCAAAAGGCAAACCCGGAGATACCAGATGTTCTGGATGTGATGACACTTCTATCCTTACCTGATCATCTGAGAAAGACAGCTGTAACTCTCTGTAAGCTCGGTGAAGCGACGGCTGAAGAAGTTGCTGAACAAACAAAAAGGGCGAGAGCTGTTGAGAGCGGTTATCTGAACCAGTTGGTGATAATGGGATACCTGAAAAAGGAAAGGAGAGGGCGCAAGGCTTACTTCTGCGTTGAAAAGGAGGGTTGAGGGGGTCATTTATGGGAAAAATCATAGCCCTTCATTCCTATAAAGGTGGAACAGGAAAGACGCTTATTTCGGTTAATTTGGCTGCAACTTATGTTAGAAAAGGGAAAAATGTCTGCTTACTGGATTTGGATTTCCGGGCTCCAAGTCTCCATGCTGTGTTCAAAACCAATGGCTCCGAATATTGTTTAAACGATTACTTGAACGGAGTTTGCGAAATCGATAAAGTTTTGGTCAACGTTACTCAAGAACATGGTAGGAGCGGAGAGTTTTTCGTGGGGTTGGCGAATCCCAACACTGAAGCGATTAGAGAGATGTCGGCAAAGGATAGAAAGTGGGAAATGAGGGCTCTGGGCAGGTTATTATCGCTCAAAACGTCACTTCTCAACGATATGCATTTTGACAGCGTCATTTTTGATACGAGTCCCGGGCTTCAATACTCATCCATAAACGCCATCGTAAGCGCCGACGTTGTGTTAGTGGTAACAAGCTTAGACGCATCTGACATCAAGGGAACCCAACGAATGACCCGAGAGCTGTACGATCTCTTCGACAAAAAAACCGGAATCCTAATGAATAAAGTGCTCGCCGAGATCTTGTCCTCCAAGAAAGAGAAACAGAAATTCTATAAACACCTCAGCAATCTTCACAACCTTCCCATATTGGAGGCTATCCCCTGCTTCTGCGACGTGCTTCGAGCAGGAGGGACATACATATTCTCAGAGAAAAACCCGGAACACCCGTTCACGAAAACCTTAGACAAACTAGCAACAAAAATCGAAAGATTTTAATCACCAAACTCCAAAACCATGCCTTCCATTTCCAAACCTTTTTTGAATCCGAGTTGTTTCATCTTTTCCATAAGTTCTTGCTTTGTTGAAAGAGTTGTGGCTATGATTCTGTTTGCTCCAACATTTTTGATATGGTTCACTCCCGCAAAGATCAACATCTCTTCTATTCCCTTCGATGGCATACTAGGATGAATCTGTATGTTTCTAATGCGGCCAGCCTCTTCAGCGGTAGTGTAAATCGCTTCGGCATATCCAACGATCCAATCATTTTTTGCAGCCACTATCTTTTTTTCTGTGGCGGGGCGAATTATGCGTTTGACAAGAGAAGTTTCCAGGTCCTTTTTCTTGAAATCCCATACCTTTAGATGCTTTGGGTCTTCCGAGCGTTTTATAAGGTCGTAAACAGTTTCCCTATCTTTCCTCTCGAAGTTTCTTACTCGCACGTTCTTAGCAATTTGCGGTCTCTTTAAAGAATCTATGTTTGCAACCAAATCTACGACATTTTCAAACTTTTCAAAACCCAACTTGTGGTACAAGCCTTTGGCTGGAATGTTGGTCGGCACGACATGCAAAACGGCTTTTCTCAACCTCTTTTTTTGGGTATACTTGAGTGCACTTTTCATAAGTCTTGTAGCTATACCCTTTGTTCTATATGCCGGATGAACCATAACCGCTGCTATGTATCCTGCCTTGCCTCTTGTGTTCACCATAGTTGTACCAACAAGTTTTCCGTCGGCCTCCGCGACAAAAAGCTTGAAGGGTTCCTTCCCCATCAACTTCAAAAGACCTAAGAAGATTCTACCCCAAAAACTGAACATTTTATCTGTCATTTTTCGTATGTGATCCGGGTCGAAACCAATCACTTCAAATTCTTCACTGAATGACATGTTCGCAACTTCCAACAAGTCATCCAAGTCAGCTTTTTTGAAATCTCTAATCAACACATCTTCTTGGTCTTTGCTCATCCTTTTCCTTTTAACTATGATGGTGCTGGTAAAGAATAAACTTTGGCCTTTAGCAACCCATGACCCAGAGAAGAATAAGATCTCTATACCTCAAGGCAATAAAGCCTCCCCTCGCAGATAGTTTCGGCGTCTTTGCGATGATCTTCCGGACAAGAGGAAGATAATATTAGCTTTTAATATTATTCTCCGTATACTTTTCCTTAACTTTTCTCGCTGTTTCAACATATTTTCTGAGTCGCCTAAGCTCGATCTTCCTTTCAGGCAAAGTTTCAGGTGCATAAAGAAGAGGTAAAACTGCTATGAAGAGGAAAAAGGCAGCTAATGAGAAAGCCGCCCCTGTCGGAAACTCTTCAGCATGTGGAGCTGAAAACGGTTGTATTATGTTGGCGAGAAAAAAAGGGAGTGTTCCAATTACGTAATACTTCTCTCTGGTGCCAGATTGGGACAAATCTGCCCATAATATCAACAGGAAGGCTACCCACAAGAATCCCGTTGATATACTTCCGATGGTAAGGTAAAAATACGACGAAAATTCTGTGGATGGTACAATGCTTATTATCGCGTAGGCGATTCCCAAGGTGGCGAAGCCATAGAGTACGACTCGCTTTCTCCCAATCCAATCAGATAATAATCCTCCCATAAGAGCTGAAAGACTGCCAATCATGGGGCCGACTATATGATATGGAAAAGGCGCTTCTTCAGAAAAAAGCTTGGTCAGAATTGGTCCCTCAAGACGATCTACGAGGCAAAACATAAACCAGGCAACAAAATAGAAGAGAAAGGGTTTATGACCTAAAATTGATGCAAAAGAGATTTTCCTTGTTTTTGGAGCAGGGTTTTTCTTGGGCTTTAGAAAATATATAATTAGCCCTGCCCCTCTCCACATCGCGAAAATCAACAAATTTACTGTCAAACCAAACACTTCACCAAACACTTCAAATGGAATTCCAAGAAGAGGAGCACCTAAATTGGTAAATAGCAATATTATTCCACCTATTCGTCCTCTGTTTTCGACAAGAGTGCAGTCTGCGAAATATGCCAAACACGAAGGCATGCCTAAACCAAAAGAGGCGCCCAAAAGGATAGAAAGGATCAATACATGTGTTAATGTGAAACTGTAGAAAAGAGCAGGTAATGCCGACGTGACCGTTCCTGAAATGATCCACAAATAGATAAAATTGAGTCTATCAATTCTGTTTGAAAAAATCGAACCAAACATGCTGGATCCTACTATCGCTGCAAAATAAGATGTCCAAACAATAATCGTTTGTGTGTCTGTTACATTGAGAGTCTCTAGAAGGTCCTCTATGATTATTGGCAGGAAATACCACCATGTGAAAGCATTGAATAGCAAGATGAGAATTATGAAAAAGCCTTTCCGGTCGATACCAGACTCACCTAGATACTTCCGAAGCATTCCATGCACTGCTCATATTTCAAGCTGAACAGTCTGTCAATTAAGAATTAAGAACTGAAAAACAAGATCCCAGATCAAGATTCTAAGATTCTGTGGATGCGTGCAACAAATTTTATATAGCGATACCTGTAGAACACATATACAGGTGACATAGATGCGCAAGAAACTGCCTGTTAGGTTTTGGTGGCGCTAGAAAAATTCCGCCATTCAGGCAGAAGCATCCACTTACTTAGTAGTATCAACTGCGTCCTATTCTTTTTAATAATTTCTATGTGACTGTAAACCTCTTGAGACAGTTTTTGCATAAACTCTTCTATTCGATCAAATCCTCCTGCCCTATCGACAATCCTTAAGATCTTTTCAGCGTCCTTTTTTGTTATTGTTTTCTTCAGGATAAGAGGGCTAAGTGCGGATCTGATTTCAGGATTCTGCAAAGCGTAGAGAATTGGAAGGGACAAGTGCTCATTCTTAATTCTGTGCACGGCTTCTTCAAAGTCAATCATATCTATTAGGTCGTCCCTCAATACTATTAGCATTCCCAGAAGCCTGCCGTATTCGCCAAGGGCCTCAATCTCTTCTTCTGATCCATCGCCAAGGATGGCGCTGATACGCGTATGGGCCTCTACGTCCGCTGCTTTCTTTCTCACCACCCGAAGATATTCCTCTGGTGTAATGTCCGTTCGTTCTCGAAACTCAAGCTCCAACGCTTCTGCGTCTCCTAGCTCGAAGAATGTTCTTTCAATAATATTGGTGATAGCAGTGACTTTCTCAGCGGGAATTCCTTTTTTGACCGCTTCATGGAACAGTGTAAACCCTTTGAATAGGAGGGCGTCTCCAACGAGCAGGGCTATGTCTTTGCCGAATTTTCCTAGGACTGTGGTACGTGATCCTTTGCTCATGGATTGGTCGATGATGTCGTCGTGTATATCTATGCCTCCACTTATCAATATCATCGGGATGGCTATGGGCGTTGTCATATTGGGGTCGCCTCCAACGGCTTCGCAGGCTAGGGAAAGTAGAGCAGGTCTAGCTACATCATGCCAATACTTGGTCATGAAGTATTTTAGGGCCTCGCGGACCTTTTCGCATTCTATTTCTTCTTCCAAAACCTTCTTTCTAGCCATCTCTAGGGCTTTTCTTCCTCTTTCTTCCAGAAGTTTCTGCACTTGTTCCAGCATATCTTCTTGGCTGGGAGCATTCTTCATAGCTAGGCCTCTTTGATGTCAAGCCTTTGTAGCTGTTCCTTTAAATGATCGTAGTAGGCATCGACGAGTTGTATTCCCTTTGACGTAATTTCGTACACTTTTCTTACTCGTCCTCCTTTGCTCTTTTTTTCACTCCTGATGAATCCTTTGGCTTCCATGGAGTTGAGGAGGGGGTACAAGGCCCCATGTCTAAGTTTTATCCCAAAAAGCGCCTCCGTTTTCTTGATGATCTTGTAGCCCCACATGGGTTCCATTCGGATAAGCCTCAAAATTAGAATGTCGAGAAAATTTCTGGTTATGCGTTGAACAATTTGCTTTCTGAAGGTTTCGGTCAAGATTTCCCTTCCACTATTTGCTTTATGATGGATAAGCGAATTTTGTTTATTTAAATTGCCCAGGTTCTTAACATGGGTTGCTATGCTCAAATATGCTTTTTTATTTCTTTTGGTCGCACGAACCTTTATATCGTAGTTCATCCTATATAGAGAGTAGATATGTCAGAAAAAAGACATATTGTATATGAGTTGAACGGGAAAACTGTTGTGCAGAAATACATGAAGGGGATAATATGAGACAAAAACTGAGAGAGGTCCAAATCAAACTCATGAGGGGCCTCCTGGATCTCGTGATCCTCCAGTTTTTAAAGGTGGAACCCATGCACGGATACCAAATCATTACCAGCATTCGCAAGAATTTTGGGGTTTATTTCGGTCCCAGCACCATCTATCCTTTGCTCAGTGGCCTAGAAGAAAAAGGTTACATCAAGAGCGAATGGGACTTGAATAACGATCGACCTAGGAAGGTCTATTCTTTGAGACCTGAAGGTCACAGTCTGCTGAACGGCACTGAAGAATCCTTGAATCACATTTGCCGCAGGCTTACGAGTATAGGATTGAACCGGCTATACATCAACGGCGACAATAATGGCGTTCTGAAGGGCCCTAACGGTCACCTTAAAGACCTGAGGAAGCATTAGGGCCACCAGTAAAATCCGCGCCTATCCATGCATGGTATAGACCTTCTTTTGCCTTTCTTTGTTCAATTTTCGATATATTCAGGTTTCCGACATATGCTCATATCCCTAGACCTTACATTTCTTTTCCCTCAAAAGTCCATGAACCTTTTTAAATCGATTGTAACACAAACTGATGCTATGAAAGAAAAACATGTTAGATTCGCCGAGCATGGTTTGGCAGGTGTCTTTCACTCGCCTCGTGAGGAAGCCTCAATCTGCGTTGTTACTTGTCACGGTTTGTATAGCAACAAGGACAGCAAAAAATATGTTGGTATTGCCCAACGATTTTGTGAGGAAAACCTTGCGGTCTTAAGGTTTGATTTTAGGGGTTGCGGAGAAAGTGGAGGCCACTTTGAAGATACCTCCATAACTGGGAGAATGGAAGATTTGGGTGCTGCATTAGATTTTGTTCGAGAACAAGGTTATGAAAGTTTAGGGGTGATGGGAAGCAGTTTGGGTGGGACAGTTGCGGTTTTGACGGCTGTAAGGAATAGGAGAGTAAATGCTTTGGTGACTTGGGCCACGCCTTGCCGCCTGGATGAATTGTTTCGAGGAGAAGTAATCGAAGGGTTGGAGAAACTCAGGCGAGATGCCAAGAAATATGATGTGAATAGGGCTGTGAAAGAGGTTCATTGCCCTGTTCTGATTGTTCACGGCAGCTTGGACGAACAAGTGCCTTTTTTTCACGCTGAAATGATATACAAGAATGCAAACAAGCCAAAGGACATTCAGATAATTGAGGGCGCAGACCACAGGTTCAATAACCCCATTCACAGAAGAAAAGCCGTCATACTAACGTTAGAATGGTTTAGGAAATACCTGAAGTGAAACAAGGATTAAGGACTACCGATCGTACCTATTCTGTATCAATAATTGATTAAGCTTGGAAGGAAATGACATGTCTGGAACTGAAACTCTCATACCTTATATAAGAGAATACGGAAAGGCGGAGCAACCTACCATCATCGTGGATAGTCGTGAAGCAAGCACGGCTCCAAAGATTCTCAAGGGGCTGAAGGAACATGGCGCCGAAATTAGCGTACAAGCACTTGATAAAGGTGACTACGTCATCTCGGACCTATGTGCCTTTGAAAGAAAAACCATTCATGATTTCGTTTACACCCTTACTAGACGCTATCTATTTGAGCAGTTGTTCAAGTTGAAAGAAGTCTACGCTAGACCTTTCATGCTTATAGAAGGCTACTTGCCTATCATCTACAAATTCAGTAAGGTCCAGCCAGCCTCGGTGTGGGGGGCCATGTTCGCCCTTGCCAAACAAGGAATCTACATGATCCACACAAATAGCTACAAAGAAACAATAGACTTCCTCTACACTGCTGCAAGACAGGAACAAATCGTGGAGAAGAGAATCCCAGTTGTGCATCCAGTAAAGAAATTCGAAAGCCTAAATGAGGCCCAAATATTCTTCCTAGGCAGCCTACCAAACATAGGCCGAGAAAAAGCCATAGCCCTCCTAGAATCCTACCAAGCTCCTCTAAACGCCTTAATAAACGTAGACAGATGGACAAGAGATGTCCATGGTCTAGGACCAAAAACCACCAGGAAAGTTAAACAGGTCATACATGAGCCTTACGAGAAGTGAGAAAATGTTTTTAGGTAAATTTAGGTCTAACCTAAAAACTCCTCAGAGAGGCAGATCAGAAACTTAAAGGAAGTGAATCAGTGGGAAAATTACTCTGGCAACCTTCTCAAGAACGGATAAAGCAGTCCAATATGACCAAGTTTATCGACTTTGTCAACAAGAAACACGATCTTGAAATCAACTCTTACGCTCACCTGTACAAGTGGTCAATTGACAATATTGTGGATTTTTGGGCAGCCATGTGGGAATTTGGGAAGATCAAAGCTTCTCGTGGATACGATAAGGTAGTCGACGACTTAGGCAAGTTTCCTGGTGCGAGGTGGTTTATTGGGGCAAGATTGAATTTCGCTGAGAACCTTCTGAAAAATAGAGACAATCGCCTAGCGTTCATATTTAAAGGAGAAACCCGGAAATCAGCCAGGATGACCTATGCAGAGGTGTACGACTCTGCGGCGCGTCTGGCTAAATCGTTGCGCGAGATAGGGATCACTCCCGGAGACAGAGTTTGTGCTTACATGCCAAATCTAATAGAGACTGCTGTTGCGATGCTTGCCGCTACTAGTATTGGCGCTACGTGGGCTTCCTGTGGTGCTGATCTCGGGGCGCAAGCGGCTCTGGATCGTCTAGGCCAAGTTGAACCGAAGGTTTTGTTCACGGCTGATGG